>JAPPFO010000182.1 GCA_028875175.1 Chloroflexota bacterium
CTGTTGAACTCTCCGGCGGCCAGCAGCAGCGGGTGGCCATCGCCCGTGCCGTGGTCACCCGTCCACGACTGCTTCTGGCCGACGAGCCGACCGGCAATCTGGATACGTCCTCGGCGGACGAAATCATGGACGCAATTGAGCAGCTCAACGTCGAACACGGCATCACGACCATTTTGGTGACGCACGAGATGGACGTCGCCATGCGTGCGCGCCGAGTCATTCGCTTCCGCGATGGTCTGGTCGAAATGGATGAGGTGATGACATGACCGCGGTTGATGGTTTACGCGTGGCATTCCGCGCCCTGGCGGCCAACAAGCTGCGCACGGCCCTCACCCTACTGGGCATGGTCATCGGCGTGGCCGCCGTGATTACGCTCATGTCGATCGGCGCCGGCGTGCAGACGTCGATTGAAGAGAGGATCCGACAGGCCGGAACGAACCTTTTGTCCGTCAGCCCCGGCGCCAGCGATAACCGATTCGGAGGATTCCGTACCCGCGGGGGCGGCGGCGGGGTTCGAACGTTGACCGCTCAGGATGCCGATGCGATCGCCGAAGCCACTATCCCCGGTATCACCGCGATCTATGCGTCACGCTCATTCAACGGGTCGTTCGTCTCGGCGGATGGCGCCGTGGAGGCGTCCGTGCAGGGCGTCAACGAGGTCTACCCGGCCGTGCGCAATGCGGAAATTGGCACTGGCGCCTTCTTTTCCGCCGACGACGTTGAACGAGCGTCGCGCGTGGTCGTCATCGGAGACACCCTGGCAACCGACCTCTTCCCCAACGGCGACGCCGTAGGCGAGTCGGTGCGGCTCAATACCCAGCCGTTCACAGTCGTCGGCGTCCTGGCCTCGGACGGCGGCAGCACGTTTCAGAGCAACGACGACTCGGCCTTTGTGCCTCTATCCACGCTGACGAGTCGCCTGAACCCGTCCAAAACCTCTGCGGGCGACGACGTGGTTTCCTCGATCGTGGTGCAGCTGGTCGATGAGAGCGATGCCACCGTGGCGGGCGTCAAGCAAGCTATCGAGAACCTGTTGCTGAGCCGCCATGACTCGGAAGAACAGGACTTTACGGTCGGCAGCCAGGCCGATCAGATCGAGACGATCTCGGAAGTCACCGACACCATCACGCTGTTCCTGGGCGCCGTGGCCGGCATCTCACTGCTGGTTGGCGGAATCGGCATCATGAATATCATGCTGGTCTCGGTGACCGAACGGACCCGCGAGATTGGGATCCGCAAGGCCATCGGCGCCAAGCGACGCGACATCATGTCGCAATTCATGATCGAGGCCGTGGCCGTCAGCATCGGAGGCGGCATCGCCGGCGTCCTGATCGGTGTTGCGGTATCGCTTGGAATCAACGAGTTGGCCGCCGCCGCCGAGCAGGCTCCGCAGGGTGGCGGCCCGCGTGGCAATCCGTTCGCCGGTGGCTTCTCCACGACGTTGACTCTGGAGCCGATCATCCTGGCACTCGTTGTGTCCGTAGTGATCGGCCTGGTATTCGGAATCTATCCGGCGGCCCGCGCCTCGCGCCTGGCGCCGATCGAAGCGCTGCGGTACGAGTAGGCCCAGGTATCGCCTCGCGCCGCGGATGGCGACTGAAGTTATCCGCCATCCGACGGCGGTTGGGGCCAGGCGAGGTTGTGCGGCCTTAGCGCCTCCGCCTTGGCGACGACAGGGACAACAGTGCAATCCCGAAGCCGAAGCCTGCTATCTCGCCCAGTACCAACCCCGGCCAGGGGGAGAGCCCGGTGATCGCCCAGTACAGCACCGCGACGACAACGGCCAGCACGGTCATGGCCAGCGTGGCGGCCAGCACTTCTTCCAGCAGCGGGTCGAGCCGGCGACCCCACAGCGGCCGCCAGGGTCGGCGACCAGGCCCAATTGAAGGAGAATCTGACTGCGGCATACCCGAGTCTAGCCGCGCCGGTCTGTTAGTGGCCGAAACAGTGCTCTGATAGCATGAACGGGCGTCAGGATTGTCCGTGTCGGAAGGACGAGCAGATGGCCAAGATGATCCCGCTCATTGGTTCCAGTGAAGCCGGTCCGCTGGGGGCCATGCACCTGCCCAGGCTCTGGCTCAAGGTGACCCTGTCGGCCGCCGGCGCGCTGAATGAGGAATACGACGCCTGCGGCGCCGGGTTCGACCAGATGGTCCTGGACGGCCTCGGTGTCGACCGCGACGCGGCGGTGGCGTACCTGACGAACGAAAAGCCGACGTATCCGCAGTTCGAGCAGTGGGTGGTCGACCAGAATGGCGGCAGCATCGATCAGTCGGTGATCGACGCCTCCAACGCAGCCATTGCCGGCTATGACCATGGCGACGACATCGTTTCGGCCATCTCCTCGGCCGCCGGTACGAACGCGGATGGCGCCATCACGGACGCCGTGACGCTCAACGCACTTGAGGACTGGAACGAGATCCACGGGGAAGTGACCGGCTAACGCCCGGACACAACGGAGATACGGGGCGCGGACGGCCAACCAGGGGCCTCCGCGCCCCGCACCGCTTAAGGAGGATCGACTGATGGGGGCTACGACACAACGCATCGGTTTCGTCGGCGTCGGACGGATGGGCGCCAACATGGCCCGTCACCTCAACGACGAGGGTTTTACGGTTTCCGCGGTGTACGACGTCCAGCGAGACATCGCTGAAGCGCTGGCCGGCGAGCTTGACTGCCAGGCTCCGGACTCGCTGGCGGCGGTCACCGCGGCCTCGGACGTCGTGATTACGGTCGTGACCGACGACTCGTCAATGCGTGACGTGTTCAGCGAGAGCGGTGACAGCCTACTCAGCGGCGCCGCCGGCACCACGTTTATCAACTGCGCCACCATCACGCCCCAGGTCCACGTGGACGTTGAGGCCTTGTCCGAAGCCGCCGGCGCGAACAGCCTGGAAGGTTGCATGGCCAGCAGCATCACCCAGGCGCGCGACGGCACGCTGTACCTGATGTGCGGCGGCCGCGAGGACGTCTACCAGGCCGTCGAGCCGATCCTGGAGAGCCTCAGCATTTCACGCATGTACATCGGTCCCGCCGGCACGGCCGCCCAGGTCAAGGCCCTGGTCAACATGGTCATGAACATCAACACCGCCGGGCTGGCGGAAGGTCTGGGACTTGGAGCCGCGTTGGGCCTCGACCTGGAAATGCTGCAGACGGTGTTTTCCCAGACGGGTGCCAACTCGCGGGTGCTCGAGACCGACGGCGAAGACATGGTGATCCGCGACCACGAGTGCTACTTCTCTTCAGCCCACGCCTCCAAGGACTCGGGCATTGCCCTCTCACTTGCCGACGATGCCGGACTCGATCTGCCCCTGGCGAAGGCCACCAAGGCGCAGTACGACCGCATGATCGAAGCCGGCAAGGGCGAACTCGACAAGTCGGGCATCGCCGAACTGACCTTCCCCGGCCGCAACTAAGTCGGCCAGCCTTCGGACGGGGCCGCTGCGGGCGGCCCCGTCTGGCTGTTGACGCGGGCCGCCCGAAGCCTCAGACCATTGCCTGGTCGGCCAGGTCCAGCGCCTCGTCCACTACGGCCAGACCTTCGCGCAATTCCTCCAGCGTGATGGTCAGCGGCGGGTTCACCATCAGCCAGTTCCAGCGGGTCATCGTCACCACGCCCCGCCCGAGCATGTACGCGAACATTTCCTTCATGACGCCGTAGTTCTCGAACGCCGGGTCGATCTGCGGTACCAGCGGCTCGCGGGTTTCTCGATTGCGCACGAGTTCCAGCGCGGAGAACAGCCCCAGGCTGCGGGCTTCCCCGATACTCGGGTGACGCGTCGCCATGGCCGCGTATTCGTCCTTCAGCACCTCGCCCATATCGACCACTCGCTCGGGAATGCCCTCGTCGCGGTAGGCCTGGATGGTTGCCAGCGCTGCCGCACAAGCCAGGGTGTGCGCACCGTACGTCAGCCCTGCCCACAGGGGATTGTCCTCGAAGTGGTAGGCGATGTCCTCCGAGACGACCACCGCGCCCAGCGGAACGGTCCCCGAAGTCAATCCCTTCGAGATAGTCATGATGTCGGGCTCAACGTCCCAGTGCTCAACGGCGAACCAGCGCCCGGTGCGACAGAAGCCGGTCATCACCTCGTCGGCGATCAGCAGCACACCGTACTCGTCGCAGATTTCGCGCACGCGCTGCAGGTAGCCGTCCGGCGGCACGATCACCCCGTTGGCGCCAGCGATCGGTTCCAGGATTACAGCCGCGACGTGATTCGGGCCTTCGAGGCGGATCACTTCAGCAATGTCGTCGGCGCACCGCCGCGCACAATTCAGGTCGCAGTCGGGGCCGTTCGAGCAGAACCGGCAGCGGTAGGGATAGGGATCAGCGGCCCGTACGATGCCGGGGATGCCCGGCTCGGTGGCCCAGCGCCGCGCTTCGCCGGTCAACGAGAGTGCCCCGTATGTTGAGCCGTGATACGAGCGGCGCCGCGCCACAATCTTTTGCCGACCCGTCGCCAGCCTCGCGATCTTGACTGCGTGGTCCGTTGCCTCGGCGCCGCCCAGGGTGAAAAAGCTCTTGCACAGCGAACCCGGCGTAATCTCGGCCAGTTCGCGCCCCAGTTCGCCGCGCGGCTGCGAAGCAAAGCGCGGGTTCACGTAGCACAGCTTGTCGGCCTGCGCCTTGATGGCCTCCACCACCGTTGGGTGCTGGTGCCCAATGTTGACGTTCATTAGCTGGGCGTTCAGATCCAGGATGCGCCGCCCATCGTGGTCGTAGAGATACGACCCCTCGGCACGCTCCACCGCCACTGGACGCACCGCGCCCTGCGCCGCCCAGTCGAAGAACGTGTATTCCCGGTTGAGCTCGGCAATTTCGGCGGCCGTTCGTCGGCCGCTCATCGTCATCGTCATGGCGTCGGCTCCAGGAATTTGGACGGGGACCCTCTCGGACGCTCAGCCTACTGGAAAACCCGCGTCGCAATGCCTGCGAGCTGCCCGCATCTGCGTATGTGGCGCCTAGTCTTGCGGCGGCGGGCTGGTGAACGACCAGACTAGCGAAGCGACCCAGCCGATGAACGTCCACCCCAGGAAGAAGTTAAGCAGGAAGATCGGAAGCCTGTTGTGGTGCTCTCGGAGTACGGCGATCAACGTTGGAAGAAAGTACGAAACGATGACAATGAGCACGATGAACAGGCCGGCAAGACCTTCCATGCTCGCTCCGTGCCTGCGCCGGGGAGCTCGCCAAACATCCCCGCGGTTCAATTGCGGCCTTTGGACAGTCTAGGTCAGAGTTGCCGACGAGATTTCGTCAGGGAGATCGCGAATGAGCACAGGAGATCCGGCGCAACCCGACGACCGTCGCATGCCGCGTCCCCATATGACTGCCCGGGTCGAAGTCAGCGCCGCCACGGAGCGTCTCGTCATTGTCAGCGACTTGCATGGGTATCGGGAGCCGCTCGAGGCCATCGACCGATGGCTGAATCAGGTGTCGGAGCCCTTCCTGGTATTCGTCAACGGCGACATCTTCGAAGGCGGTATCGACGGCCTCTACGCCGTGGAGTGGACGATGCGCCGCGCCTTGGGTCGCACTACCCGCGGCAACCACGACAGCGCGATCTTCGAGTACCTCGGAGCCTATCCGCCGCCAGGCAAACGCGCGCCCGACGACACTGAGCTCGGGGCGTACCGAGAGATGACGCCGGACCAACTCGCGTTCGTGCAGTCCCTGCCCGACATCCTGGATGTGCACTGGCGTGGTCACTCCCTGCGGCTCATGCACGGCCACTTCAATCTGCGCACGCCGGAGACCACCAACTGGAGACTTCGGTCCGCTGAGCTGTCGGAGCTCTTCGCCGATCCCGCCGTGGATCTGACGGTGATCGGGCACACCCACTATCCCTTCGTCAGCCAGGGCGCCGCCGGAGCGCTGGCCAATCCCGGTACGGTCGCGGTGCCGCTGTTCCGCTACCGGGACCCAAGCGGACGGGAGATCGACCGTCGCCACCACGACCCCGACCTCTCGGTCAACGACAACCGTCCCTCATTCCTCACGATCACCGACGTGGACGGCCGGCTTCAGCCCACGATCGAACGCTTCGACTACGACCGCGAAAGTCTTCTTCGCCGCCACGCGGCCCGCGACGATCTGCGAATGCCACTCGACATCCGCCGCGCCTGGATCATGGCGGCGCGGGCGCCATGACCGCCGAGCCTCCGGGTCGTGGACTTAGTTTCGGAACGCCGGTTTGTCGGCCTGGCCGGGCCGTAGGTAGCCCCAGCGCCGCAGCTTCTCCCAGCTCTCTTTCGGTGTGCCCTTCATGTACTCGGTCACCATCCAGTCTCCGTAGTCGTTCACCGGGATGCGGCCCAGCACTCCTTCCAGCTCCAGGTAGTAGTCCCGTGCCCTGTCATTCTCGCTGTCGATCAGGTTCACCTGCTCAGTCGGATCCTCGGCCAGGTCGTACAGCATGTCGCGGCCGTCGCTGGTCCAGATGTATTTCCAGTCGTCACGGTAGTAAGCCCGCTGCGCCCGGAAGAAGCGACGTAGTTCGAAGGCCCGGCCCTGCCGGGTCACGCGCTCCAGCATGTTCACGGGAAACGCGAATTCGCATAGCGCATAGCTGCGGGCGTCGCCGTCGCGAGCGCGAAGCAGGCTGTGGCTGCTTTCGCCGAGCCACTCCTCTTGACGCTCCGCTCCGATCAGGTCGTAGATCGTGGCCACGACGTCGTGGGTCTGGGTAAGCGCCGACACCCGCGTGCCCGCCTCGAACGCCGACGGATACCGCACGATCAGCGGCACATGCGCCACGGCTTCGAACACCGTCAACTGATGGTTCCAGTACGGCGGATGTTCCTCGATCACGTCGCCGTGATCCGATGTCACCACCACCATCGTGTCGTCCAGGGTTCCGGCGTCCCGCAGGTAGCTGACCACGCGTCCAATCAGGTCGTCCACGTAGGCGGCTTCTCCGTCCATCAGGGCATACAGCTTGTCGCGAACGTCGTCCGGCATCCCGCCCATGCGCGAAGGATCGGCGAAGCCCCCTTGCGCGCGGTTGAGTTCGCGGGCCTCTTCGCGACTGACGTCCGGCGCCCAGCGCGAGTGCCACGGCTCCGGCGCGATGTATGCCGTGTGCGTGTCGTTGATATTGACGAACATGAAGAAGGGGCGCTCGTCCTGCTCATGCCCGCGCAGCCAGCTGAGCATCTGCCGCACCACCTGCGCGCCGCCCTTATCGTCGTCGGGCTTACCTAGCGGCGGCAGCACGTAGCTCCAGTCCATGAAGCCGCGATGCAGTGCCGACGAGGCGCTCATGTAGGCGTTGTTGGAGATGCCCACCGTCGCGTATCCCAGCTCGGTCAGCTCCTCCCCAATCGTCGGGTACTCCTCGCTCAGCCGTTCGTGCCGACCGTCGGCCCCGTGGGTGCTGGCGTAGTGGCCGGTCATCATCGAGGCGTGCGACGGCAGGCACCAGGGCGCGGAGGTGATATTGCGTTCGAAGACGGCGCCCTCGGCCGCCAATTGGTCCAGGACCGGGGTCACCCCGCGCGGGTCGCCATAGGCCCCAATGTTGTGGGTCCGCTGCGAGTCCATGACGATCCACAGGATGTTCGGGCGTCTGGCCATGCGTGCGCCCTCCACTCAAGGGGAACCGAACCGGAGTTTAGCGAAGCGAACACTGCCTCCCGTCTCGCCTTATGGAATATGCGTCGAAGACTTGAGTCGCGAATTTCTTGCAGCCGTGCACCGCCTGGAGCTGCGCTAGCTGCACCTCGGCGGACAACGTGACACACTCGACTCCTGATTTGGACTCGGGGCACGTGACGTGGTCTACCGCAACTTGGGTCGCACGGGGGTGAAGGTCAGCCCGCTGTGCCTGGGGTGCTGGAACTTTGGGAACGCGACCAGCCGGGAAGAATCGCTGGCGATCATCGACCACGCATTGGACGCCGGGGTCAACTTCATCGACACGGCCAATATGTACGGTCGCGGGACGAGCGAAACGATCGTCGGCGAGGCGCTAGCGGAACCGAGCCGGCGTGGGCGGGTGGTTCTGGCGACGAAGGTCCACTTTGCAATGAACGACGAGGACCCGAATGCGCAGGGCAACAGCCGCCGCCACATCCTTGAGCAGTGCGAGGCATCGCTGCGGCGGCTGCAGACGGACTACATCGACCTGTACCAGATCCACCGCCCGTCGCCGGACACTCCGCCCGACGAGACGCTGCGGGCGCTGGACGACCTGGTTCGCAGCGGCAAAGTGCGCTACATCGGCACGAGCACGTGGCCGGCCTGGCAGGTGGTGGAGTCGCTGTGGGTGGCCGAGAAACTGAGTCTCAACCGGCCGATCTGTGAGCAGCCGCCGTATCACCTACTGGACCGCCGGATCGAGCGCGAACTGGTGCCGATGGCGCAGACGTACGGGATCGGCATCATTCCGTGGGCGCCGCTGGCCAGCGGGTTTCTGACCGGGATCTACCAGCGAAACACTGCCGCACCACCCGGTACACGGTTCGAAAAAAGTCCGGAGACGCAGGAGCAGCGGAACCTGCACAGCGAAGCGGCGTTTGCGGTGCTGGACGAGGTCGCGACCATCGCCAGCGAAAAGGGATGCAGCCCCGGCCAGCTGGCCCTTGCCTGGAACATGGCACAGCCCGGGATTACGTCGCCGATCGTGGGCCCGCGCACGCTTGATCACTGGAAGGGCAACCTGGGCGCGCTGGATGTCACGGTCACTGACGCCGACCGGGAACGGCTGGACGCCGTCGCGCCGCCGGGACGCATGATTGCGCCGTACTACGAGGCCCAGTGGGGTCCTCGCACCTATCGGTAGCCCGAGGGAGAACGAAGCCATGCGGGTGCACGCCAGCCTGAGCGGGGGACGGTTCCCTGAAACCACATTGGGGAATCTAAATCCGGAGCCTGCGTTTTCTGCGGCCGAGTACAAGGAGCGGCTGGCGCGGGCGCGGGCGGCCATGGACGCGACGGGGCTGGATGCGCTGGTGGTGATGAACCCGGCGAGCGTGTTTTACCTGTCCGGTTTCCAGACGTTCGCGGTTGACGGCGGGGCCTGCCTGGTCGTGCCCGGCGACGGCGAACCGGCACTGGCGATGGACCCGCCGGAGTTTGGCGGCGCCTTGCTGGGCGTGTGGTTCGAGGACCTGCACGGATATCCGCCAGAAATCGAGCGGCCGGCGTATGTGGCGCGGATGCTGGGCGAGCACGGTGCGACACGTGGGCGCATAGGGCTCGACGGCGCCGCGTGGGGCGCGACAACCGCGTTCTCCGCCGGGCTGGCACACGCGCTACCGCTGGCGGAGCTTGTCGACGCGACTGCCCTGCTGATCGAGTTGAAGCGGCGCAAGTCGGCGGCCGAGATCGAGCACATCCGCAGTGCAGCGGTCGCTACCCAGGCGGCAGTGGAAGCCGCAACCGCCACGGCCGCGTCGGGAGTCGCCGACGGCGACATCGCCGGCGCGGCGTTCGAGGCCATGGCGCGCGCCGGCAGCGAATACCCCTGCCTGTCGCCGATCGTCACCAGCGGCCGCCGCTCGGGGATGCTGCACACGACGCACAAGCGTCACACCATCCAGCCGGACGACAACGTGCTGCTGGAGATTGGCGGGTGCGTGCAGCGCTACACGGCGCCGCAAATGCGCACGCTGACCATCGGTCCGCCCTCCTCCGAGGTGCGGGCGGCGGCCGACGCGTGCCTCGCCGCCCTCGACGCAGTGCTTGAGGCCATGGGACCGGGTGTCGCCGCCCGCGACGCGGCGGCGGCGGGCTGGCGGGAATTAAAGGCCGCGGGCGACGACCTCGTATTCCATGGCACCTTTGGCTACGGAATCGGCGCAGGATTCCCACCCAATTGGGCCGACGGTTCGGGGTTCATTCGGAGCGACGAGGACTCGGTGCTGGAACCCGGCACGGTGTTTCACCACCCGGTTGCCGTGCGGCGGCTGGGGGAGTTTGGAGTGGCGTTCAGCGAGACGAGCGTGATCACCGACGACGGCTGCCAGGTGCTGACGCGCGGGCCGCGCGAACTGGTTGAAAGGTAGCCGCCATGGAATGCCGCCAGATCGGGATAGTCTGGCCCGAGCCGGTGCAGGAGCGGCACCGGACTGAACTTCAGGCATTCGTCGGGCCTGACCTCGTGCTTGACATTGAACCCGTCAGAACCGACCCGGATCCGGAACCAAACATCACGCTGGCGCTGGTGGAGGAGCTGGCGCGAGATCCGGAGAACGGGCACGCGGCAAGGCGGCTGGCTGAGCGTGGGGCCCAGGCCCTGGCGTACGGCTGTACGTCAGCCAGCTATGTGCTGGGTCCCGAAGGCGACGCGGCAATCATCGACGAGATGCAAGCTGCCTCCGGCTTGCCCGCAACTACGACCTCCTCGGCTGTCGTTGAGGCGCTGCGAGTGCTGGGCGTGAAGTCCGTGGCGGTGCTTTCGCCGCACATTGACGACCTGAACGCAAGACTGCGCGTCTACTTGGAGACCGCTGGGTTCACCGTGGCGTCCATGGTCGGGTTGAATCTGCGGTGCGATATCGAGGACGTGGAGCCCGCGGAGACGCGGGAAATCGTGGAGTCGCAGGTGGACAGGCCGGACGCGGACGCCGTGTTTATCAGCTGCACCGGCATGCGCACGGCGGGGATCATCGACGACATTGAGGCGTCGCTGGGCAAGCCGCTGGTGACGGCCAATCAGGCGACGCTGTGGCACGCACGGCAACTGGCCGGCATTTCGTCAGCCACGCCCGATCGCGGACGCCTGCTCGCAGCTTCGCGCGGATGACCTCGGTCAGGGCAGTCGGCAGCCCTCGATGAATCTCGGGTGGGCGGGTGTCAAAGGTAGGTGCCCCTAAGCTGGCCTTCGGTGCGTGTTTGCCGACTGGCACGTGTAGCTGCGTCGGCCGGCCCGAAATCTGACAGTCGCTGTTCTGCTGCTTGGTGGACGCTGTCCCAGGGGATGACGCGACCGGCTGCTCTGTCTTGGGATTCGCCGCCGCCATAGATCACCGCGACATCGCATGACAGAGAAGCGTCGGCCAGTTGTCGCTGAACACGTAGCGCCCCGCCGAACAGACTTTCGGACGGAGTCTGCGAAGACTTGGCCTCGACAAGCGTCATGCCAGACGGACCTTTAATCACCAGATCGACTTCAGCGCCCTCACGATTCCGGTAGAAGCCCAGGCCTCGAGTTTCGCCCCGGATGAGCCGATGCTTGAAGATCTCGGAGACGACCCAGGTCTCGAAAATGGCGCCTCGCAAGGGGTGGGTGCGCAACTGCTGCGGGGCTCGGATGCCAATGAGCCAGCAGGCAAGGCCCGTGTCATAAAAGTGCAGTTTCGGAGTCTTGACGAGACGTTTGCCGACGTTCCCGTGGAACGGCGGCAGACGGAAGGCGATGAAGCTGGCTTCGAGAATGCTGAGCCAGGCCTTCGCCGTCGGCTGTGACACGCCGCAGTCGCTCGCGAGCGAGAGAAAGTTGACCAGCTGGCCCGTTCGCCCCGCGCACAACTCGACGAATCGCTGGAACGTTGCAAGGTCGCCGACCTGGCTGATTGTCCGCACGTCGCGTTCCACGTAGGTAGCCACGTATGACCGGAGCCACTCCGAAGGGTCGGCCCTGCGGTCGAAGATGCGGGGATAACCGCCGGCAAACAGGGCGTCTTCCAACGTTCGAGGGTGCTCGTCAAAGCGCACGACTTCGCGGCGCGCAAGCGGGAGGAGGTAGTGGACCGAGGTTCGCCCGGCCAAAGACTGGCTGACCGACGCGGCCAGGGCGAGGTTCTGCGAACCCGTGAGGATCCAGCGGCCGGGTCGCGGGTCGCTGTCGATGACTTCCTGAAGATAGGCCGGAAGGTCCGGGACCCGCTGAACTTCGTCGATGATGGCGCCGTTGGGATGCTCGGCAAGGAAGCGACGGGGATCCTCGGCGGCAAACGCTCTCGTGTCCGGAGCCTCCAGGCTGACGTAGCTGTGCTCGGGAAACACGGCCCGGGCAAGGGTAGTCTTGCCGCTTTGCCGAGGACCGGTCAGGGTGATTGATGGCGCTATCTGCGCCGCTCGCAGCAGTCGGGGGGCGAGGTCGCGCGGGATTGCCATGCGTTGATGTTACCGAGAATAGTGTGCCAATTCAAAATTGGACTTTGAATTGGCACATAGACGGCCCGTCGAACGACTGATCGGCGATGCCAGAATGGCGAGCCGACCGAGCGAGGCAGCGAAGCCCGGGTGAGCCAAACGGAAGCTGGCCAGCATCTGACCGGGCTGGGCAATCCGCACATGTCCACCGATCCATATGCCGGCACCGCGGAAGCCTATGCACGCTACCGAGTCCCGTATCCGGCCGAACTGCTCGACGATCTAAGGCAACGTGCCAGCGTCACGAGCCAGGGGAGGCTGCTTGATCTGGCTTGCGGTCCGGGACGCGTGGCGCTTCCGCTGGCGCCGTATTTCAGCGAAGTCTGGGCGGTCGATCAAGAGCCGGAGATGGTCAAGGTCGGAAGCGCGCGAGCCCGGCACCAGGGTCTATCGAACATTCGATGGATGGTCGGGCAGGCCGAGGAGCTCGACGCTTTGCCGGACTCGTTCGAGTTGATCACCATTGGCGAAGCCTTCCACCGGCTGGATCAGCGGTTAATCGCGGAACGCGCCATGAAGTGGCTCGCACCCCGCTGCTGCCTGGCCGCGCTGGGATGCTTCAGCCTCATGCAAGGACGCGAACCGTGGCACGACATTCTGCGTGCGGTCGTTCGACGGTGGAGGGGCGACGGCACCACCTCGACCGCGAGCGCGCGGTCGTCATCACGGCCTCGCGGCTCTGATCATGATCGCAAGGTACTGACGATGTTCGGGTTCGAGGACATGGGTGCCTACGACTTCCCGCATCCCTATGTCTGGACGCTGGATTCGATCCTGGGATGTCTCCGTTCCACTTCCAGGCTTTCCAGGCGCGCGCTGGGGCTTGAGGCTGACCAATTCGAATCCGATCTGCGGCGCGAGTTGCTGGCGCACGACTCCAGCGGCCGCTACCCCGAAACGCTCCGCTTCGGCTACAGCCTGCTCAGAAAGCCTGGAGATTGCGGAGAGGCGCAGCTCGGGATCAGCCAGCCAGGCCGCCGTCTTCCGTTGTGAACTGGAACGAATAAAGCTCGGCATCGCGAAGGCTGAAGCGGAGGCGGCGGTAGGGGGCGCCGGGGCGGCGGGGGTCAAGGACTCCTGCGTCGGCGTGCGGAATGGTGGAGTTACCGTTCCAGGTGACGATGTGGTTCAGCGCGTCGGCGGTGAAGGGATCGCAGTCGGCTTCGTTTGCACCGGGCAGCGGGCGGTCCTGGGCGTCGGTGACTTCTACGCGGACGTAGCCGCCAGATCGACAACGGGCGTTTATGCGCAGGCGGTCGCCGGGGGCGACCATGGGCTCGGTGACGATCAGGCCCTCGCGCTCGCGGCCGGCGTCCAGCGACACAAAGCCGTCGGGCCGCATCCGCGCCAGGCCCAGGGCATAGCCGACGTTGCTCATGTCGTCGACCTCGGGCAGGTGGTCCCAGGAGGTTGAACCGGCGTATTGCTCAGGCGGGCCGGCGAACCACCAGTCGTGGTGGTTGCGGGAGCCGCCGTAGTAAACGCGCAACTCGCCGTTCTTGGCGACGGGTGCGCTGGATACGTTGACCATGAACTGATCCCAGGCGCCGGCGGGGCCGGGCTCCAACCAGGGACGCCCCGGCCATACACGGCGCCAGGTGCGCCCGTCGCGGCTATGAGTCAACTCGACGTGCATGGTGTTGCTGACCATGTTGAATACGCCCATGAAACCGAGCCATTGGGCCCCGACCCGATACATCGACATGCCGTAGAACGACGTATCGAGATTGTCGATGTCGGGATCCGGGGCCAGCACGAGTCGGGGCCGGGTCCAGTGGTGAAAGTCGGCGCTCTCCATCATGAAAATCCGGCGGCGGTTGCGGCCGCCGGGCTGGTCGGTGGCCACGTCATAGGTAGGCGTCCCGCCGGTTGGTCCCAGGGGCGGCAGGCGCAGCGGGTCGGGCGCGCCGACCATGAATGGATGGCGGGTGATGGCGAGATAGGCGCGGGACTCGGGATCGACCACCACGATGGCCGTGTCGTCCAGACGCGCACGCTCGGCGCCGACCACCGGGGGCTCGTCCAGCGGCGTCCAGTGAATGCCATCGGGCGAGACGCCGTGGCGAACGACGCCCCCGCCGACTTCCTCCTCCGTGGGCGGCACGTGGAAGTACAGAGCCTTGAACCGACGAGTTTCGTCGGTTTCCCAGGGGTCGCGGAGCAAGCCCATCGAGTGCGGCGAACCGTCGACTTCCGAGCCCATCACCACGTTGGTGTCTTGGCCATCGTGGCTGAACACGCCCATGGACGGTTTCGTGAACGTCTCGCCATCGTCGGTGTGGGCGTAGAGGTAGCGCATGCGGGCGTTGGCCCAGGCGTGAATGGTGCCGCCTTCGCCGCGGGCCAGCTTGTCGCGATCCAGCCACCAGTCCTCGTACATGCAGTGGGTGCGCCCGGAATCCGCGTCGTGCCAGGTCTGCCAGCCGTTGAAGGAGAAGTAGGTGATGTTCTCCCAGGGCCGGTCGGCCTGGATGACGGGGTTGGCCGGCGATTTGCTGGGCCTGTGCACGGTCCGCGTGACGTTGGCGACGGCGCTGACCACGCCGTTGTCGAAGAAGTATTGCGGCGCATCGCCGATCACAAGTTCCGTCGGGTCCAGGCGTGGCATGGGCTAGGTCTCTGTTGCAAAGGTCGAACCGGCAGGCGCCACCATAGCGGGCGGGAGCGGGTTCGGGAGCGGCGGTGCCGTGAGACGGGAAACGAGATGCACCAGAGACGGATAGGCTGATCGAACTTTCTCAGGACAGTGAACGGCGTGGTGATGCCGGCGACATCGCTCCGGCCAGCAAGACTCGGGGAAGGTGAGTGACGGCTGACGGCCTGCCACTCATTGGGCTCATGCTCGGCGACGCCTGTGGCATCGGGCCCGAAGTCGCAGTCAAGGCCATGGCCTCCGGTGCCGTTGGCGATCGAGCTTGCGTTGCGATTGTTGGCGACGTGCGCGTCCTTGAGCAGGGCATGCGGGACGCCAACTTGAGATTCGATTACGACGTCTACGAGACGCTTGATGAGGTGACCTGGCCTCGCCGCAGTGTGCCTGTCGTCGACCTCGGCAACATCGATCCAGGCCAGGTCGAGCGAGGGAAAGTTTCGCCCGAGTCCGGCCGAGCCTGTGGCGAGACGCTGAAGCACATGATCAATCTCGCATTGGCGGGAGCCCTTGACATCGTCTGCTATGCCTCGCTGAACAAGGCCGCCCTGCACCGAGGCGGCTGGCAGTTTCCAGACGAGGCCCACATGTTCGCCGACTTCGCCGGGTATGACGGCCTCTTCGGAGAGATGAATGTGATCCCCGAGTTCAGCACGTTCAGGGTCACCTCACACGTGGCGCTGCGCGACGCCGTTGACATGATCACACCCGATCGCCTCACGGCCGTCGTGCGACTGGCCGACCGGACGCTGCGAAGTATGGGGAAGCGTCCCGCGCGTCTCGGCGTGGCCGCGCTGAATCCTCACGCGGGCGAACAGGGGCTTTTCGGCGACGAGGAGATCCGCATAATTCGTCCCGCCGTTGAGCGACTTCAGGCTGAGGGGATTCATGCAACCGGCCCCATCCCCTCGGACTCGGTCTTCCTGCGAGCGAAGCAGGGGGAATTTGATGGGGTGGTGATGATGTATCACGACCAGGGGCAGATCGCGACCAAGCTGCTCGGCTTCGGCAAGGGCGTCACGGTGCACGTCGGCCTGCCCGTCACGCTCACGACGCCCGCGCACGGCACGGCTTTCGACATCATCGGACAGGGCGTCGCCGATCCCGGCGGGATGGAGTACGCCCTCCGACTTGGGGCCCGGCTCGCCGTTCGAACCGCGCCAGCCGTCTGACCGCGCGCTAGGACCAGGCCGGGCGGTCGTCAGGTCGTCGGTCAGCCGGGGGCCGAATGACCGGGTCGATGTCGAGCCTGAACAATCACGCGCCGGCGGGCGGTCCGCATCACGAGATCTAGGTCAGGCCCATCCTCAGCCGCCGCCAGCCCGGCCAGCACCCGATCCAACGCAGCCAGATCGCCGGCGTCGAATGCCTGCTCCGTGGCCCAGCTACGGACGGACCGCAAGACGGCACGTCGAGGTTCAAGTGCTAGCGCCTTCGCTATAGATCGGCGATCGGGGTCATGCATCGGCTCGGAAGTGGCGGCAATCGCTGTTCTGTTGATCAAAGGCAGGTGTCCTTCTCGAACTCGGGCGGGGAATCCAACCGACGATCACAGGCAGATAATTGCATAAATGAGAAAATATGTCAATATTGATACTCAGCAATGGCATATGGCATACTCCAATGCTCCAGCGCCAGCCGCAGTCCACTCATGGCCGAGCGTCAGCATCACCAGCGTGACGAGTTTGCTCGCCGGCTGCGGGCCTACATGGGCTACGCCGACCGCACGCTGGACGATGTGGCTCGGAGCCTGCGCGCGGCCGGCGTGAGCGCTAGTGTCAGCACCGTCAATCGCTGGACGCGCGGGCAGTCGCTTCCGAACATCGTCGCGGCCCAGGCCCTGGGGCAGCTGGTCGAGCAGGCCGCGCTGGCCGTGCCCGGCGAGGGGGTCGCCTGGCTGCTTGGCGTCGATCCGATTGCCCCCCCGCACAGCGCTTCCACCACGTCCATCAACCTTGATCGCGCGGTTCGAAGCTGGCAATTCAACACGGCCGGCCCAGCGCTCGCCGAAGCGCTGGCCGAACGCGGCGTCCCCCCGCCCTACCGACAACCCTTGGCTGATCTGCTGGCGCAGTTGCTGGCCGAGATCGAACCGCAGGATCCCCATCTGCCGTTAGCCGACAGCGACGCGAATCGCTAAAATGCCAAACGCAGATTCGCTGCGGCCTGGCGGAAGTGGCTCAGTGGTAGAGCATCTCCTTGCCAAGGAGAGGGTCACGGGTTCGAATCCCGTCTTCCGCTCCATCGCCATCGCCCAAACCTGCCTGGACTGACCTCGCCCTAGGCCTTGCCATTCCCGGCCCTTCCCGCGGCCGAACCATGCGCGCGGCCGTGGCTCGCCCGCCCGACTCGCCGCACTACCGACGCGTCTGCTGCTGCCTTGCTCGCAAGCCGGATTCGAAGTGCCCAATGGAAGCAGTGGTTAGTCCTGGCGTGAACGGAAAGCCATAATACCAAACAAAAAACGAACACAGGAGGTGCCCGCAGTGGCGCCATGGCAGCCTCCGGGCCTTCGTAGGACTGACAGTCGCGGTGTGCGCACGCTACAACCTGCACTCGGATCAAAACGCCCTGGCCGCCTTCTAGGAAGCGTCCCCGACCGAGACTCTCGTCACGCTTCCGCTACCCAACTTCAACGTCGCCCCGACGCAGCAGGTTCCGGTGGTGGTCGAGGGCCCCCGACGCTTCAAGGTCATGCGCCGGGGTCTTGTCCCGTTTTGGGCCACCGAGCGCCGCATCGGCCGCCGCACGATCAATGCACGCGCTGAGACGGTGGCCGACAAACCGGCCTTCCGCGCCGCCTTTCGCGCGCGCCGCTGTCTCGTCCCGGCCGACGGGTTCGACGAGTGGACCGGACCTCGCGGTAAGCGCCAGCCTCGTAACGTCAATCGCGCCTACGGGCATCCGTTGGCGCTGGCGGGCCTCTGGGAATCACACGCCGAATATGGACCCACGTTCACCATCATTACCACTGCGGCCAATGCCTACATGGCGACCTTCCACCATCGCATGCCGGCCATCCTGGAGCCGCGCGACTGGGACGCTTGCCTGGCCGCCGAGGACGAAGACCCGGCCTAGCGAGCATCCTTGCTGCGACCCGCCGCCGACCACGTACTCACCAGCCACCCGATCAGACCCGCCGTCAACTCCATCGCCAACAATGGACCGGAGCTTCTCCAGACAGCGGCCCCGGATCGCCTGCTCTAGTTTCGACCAGGCAATACCTGCGTACGCCGCGGAGCGCACGGCCCGTACGACGGCATCAGCGCAAGATCGAGAGACTACGCGAGCGAGGCGCGTGCCTGGTGAGCGTGAGCGAGAGCAACAGCGTTCCCGCAACGACGATGTTGAGGACCACGCAGCGGCACGGCCGCGGGGCTAGCCGACGAGGGACTTCTCGCGCTGGATCTGTTCGTGCTCTTCCAACCAGACCTTCAACGGTACGTCCGCGTCGGAGGGTGAGGAGCGGCCGAACTCGTTGGTGGAGTGGCCCATCATCTGCCGCAGGATCGCGTGCGAGTCGTCGTACCAGTCCTGCGGGAATTCCATGTCGTCGCGCGTGCGGATCCAGCGGTAGCCGTAGCCGTAGAAGAGTACGCGGCGGGTCACGTCCGAGAAGTTTGGCGTGGCGGCGTGCCAGATGCGGCGGTCGAAGATGACGGCCGTGCCGGCCTTGACCTTTACCGGGATGGCGCCTTCCGGCTGGACCTCGCCCGCGCCGGGCGCGGGGAGGGTGTTGGACAGCTGGCTTCCGGGAACAACCCAAAAGTTCCCCATGCCCTCGTTGCTGACGTCGGTCAGGAAGTAGCCGACCTTCAAGGAGATCCGCGGGCGCGGATTGGTTTCCATGTCGCGGTTCATCTGGCCGGAATCCTGGTGCCAGCCCCAGGCGCGGGCGTCGGGTTCGTAGGCGCCCGGCTCTCGGCCGGTGACGGCCAAGTGCGTGTGATAGAGGTAGATATTCCAGCCGAGGATGCCCCAGACCTTGGGCAGCAGTCGCTCGTAGGCGACCATGTCGAAGAACGAGCGGTCGAGATGAATGAAACCCAGCTTGTTGATGCGCTGGGTGATGGTCTTGTCGGTGCGACCTTCTTCGAGGACACCGCTCTCCATCAGGTCGTCGATGGTCTCGATCAACGATTCCCGCAAGTCTTCGGGAACGGCGTCCTCGACGACCAGGAAGCCGTCGCGCTCGAACGATTCGCGCTCGTCGTCGGTCAGGGCGTATTGCAGACAACTGGGATCCATAACCGGCCTCGATCCGTCCGGGTGCGGCATTTCAGTATAGAAATAGGATCGGCGTACGGTCACCTTGAGGAGACTCGGAAACCCTCAGCCGGCGCCGCCCTCATCACCCGGTTGGCTGATGGTCACGGCCCATTCACCCTCGGCGAGTTCGACATTGAGGACATAGCTACCGGCCCTGGCGATCTGGGCGGAGGCCCCGCCCTCGCGATTGAGCGGCGGGATGATGGTGATGGGAGCGATTGGGTCGGCCTGGGGATGGTCCACGGGTTGCAGCGAGGCGGTGAAGGGCTCGGCCATTCCGTCGTAGAGGGCGTTGACGACTACCAGACCCTCCCGAAGGCCGAAGGCGTCCGTGACGCCGGGTCGCAAGCCGTCGAACGTTGTGGGGCGGTCGATTGGCGTGACGGTTGGCATGGGGACCGACGTAGCCTCAGTCGGCTCGGCGGCGATCCATGCGCCGAGGGCGGATGAGCGTTCGGCGGGAACAGCGCCCGTGACCATGAGGATGATGACCACGCCGAGCGCCAACAGAGCGAGTGCGAGGAGAGCGGTCGGCGTTCGGAGCATGCGGGGAGCGTGCGACGCCGGGTGGGGAGGCGTCAACGGATGGGTGCGTCCTAGCGCCGGCGGGAAGCGAATAGGCGGCGGGCCACGGTGGATTCGTCAGTAGCCGCGAGTCGCTGCCACAATCGGCCGACACTCGCAACGGGAGACGAGAATGCGATTCGTAGCTCGCATGGCCCGTCGCGAAGTCCTGTTCGGCGCGCTGGCCGGACTGCTGGCCGGCGTCGTCTTCGCCCTGGCGATGCAGGCCGAGCAAATGCGCGTGGAAGTCACCGGGCTGGCCGGCACGTCCACGAGCGGCGCCGGCCTGGTCGTCCACCTGGTGCTGGCCACCCTGATCGGCGCCGGCGTGGGTCTGCAGTACCGGCACGAGCCGGGCAGCTACGCGGCGCAGATCACCCTTGGCGTCACGTTTGGCTTGCTGGGCTGGATCCTGGGACCGCTGACGATCCGTCCGCTGGCGGAAGGGATCATCCCCGACTGGTCCATTGCCGTGGCGTCGGCCGGCTTCCCGAGCCTGATGGGGCACATGCTGTACGGGGCGCTCACCGTTGGCGGCTTGTATTGGGCCGTGCAGCAGTGGGGCAGCGGCGCCGTGTTGGTTCGTCCGGGCGAGCGCGCGGAGAATCGCGTGCAGCGCATCGTGGTGCTGGGCGGCGGTTTCGGCGGGATGAGCGCGGCGCAAACGCTGGAGCGCATGACGCGGCGGCGGCGCGACCTGGACGTGACGCTGGTTAGCCAGAGCAACTTTCTGCTGTTCACGCCAATGCTGGCGGAGGTGGCTTCCGGCGCGTTGGAAGCACAACATATCGCGGCCCCGATTCGCGCGGCCTGCCCGTTCACCAATTTCATCCACGGCGACGTGGAACGAATCGACACCGAAAAGCGCCAGGTGACTGTGCGCAGCCGCCGATCCACGACGCCGCAGGCGGTGCCGTACGACCACCTGGTGCTGGCGATGGGCTCGGTCCCGAACTTCCATGGCCTGCCGGGCCTGGCAGAGCACGCGATCACGCTGAAGACGCTGGAAGACGCCGTGGGACTTCGCCATCGCGTGCTCTCGCAGCTGGAACGCGCCGACCATGAGTCTGACCCCGAGGTGCGGCAGCGGCTGCTGACGTTCGTCGTCGCCGGCGGTGGGTTCGCGGGAGCGGAGACGATCGCCGAGCTGTTTGACCTGGTATCCAGCGTCAGGCGCTACTACCAGAACCTCGGTCTGGCCGACGCGCGGTTCGTGCTGGTGCACTCGCGCCACCGCATCCTGCCGGAGCTGAGCGCCGAGCTTGGGGCTTACGCCCTTGAGAAGCTGAGCGCCCGCGGGATCGAGTTCCGGCTGGGTTGCCGGGTCGCGGCGGCGGCCGAGGGATCCGTCACGCTTGACGACGGCGCCACGATCCCGTGCGAGACCTTCGTCTGGACGGCCGGCAATCAGCCCAATCCCATCCTGCGCGACCTGGGCTGCGCAAAGAACCGGGCCGGGCAGGTGGTCGGGGACGCGGCGCTGCAGGCGCCTGACACGCCAGGGGTTTGGGCGGTGGGCGACGCAGCGCAGATTCCGGACCTCACCAACGAGGGACAGCCCTGCCCGCCGACCGCCCAGCACGCGCTGCGCCAGGGCAAGCGGGTCTCAGAGAACATCGTGGCGACCATCGACGGCCGCCAACTGAAGCCCTTCCGCTACCGTGCCAGCGGCTCGCTGGTGGGCCTGGGACATCGCACGGCGGCGGCGGAGCTTTGGGGCCACAAGTTCTCCGGGCTGCTGGCCTGGTTCATGTGGCGCACGATCTATCTCAGCAAGCTGCCGGGCCTTGAGCGCAAGGCGCGGGTGGCGCTGGACTGGGCGCTGGACTTGGTGTTTCCACGCGACATCGTGATGACGACGGCGGCGGACGGTCGCTACGACCCCGCCGCGCAGCCAGCCGCAGAGCGGGAGCGCGCGACGTGATGCGGTGCAAAGACCTGGCGGCCTGGCTACTGGCCGGCGCCGTGGCCGGACAAGCCGGCGGGATCGTCTACGGCCTCGTGATGCGGCACCTGGGCGTCATCGAATCCATCGCCGCGCTGGTGCGGCTACCGCCGTCGGCGGTGGGCGGCTGGATCGTGCACATGGTGGTGGCTGGCATCATCGGCGCGGGGTTTGCAGCGTTGATTCGACGCCAGAAGCACAGCGCGGGCGACCTGCTGTTCTGGGGTCTGATCTACGGGGCCGTCTGGTGGATCATCGGACCGCTGACGCTAGCGCCGCTGCTGATCCGACGCGAGGCGCTGGCCTGGGACCTGACGTCAGCGCAAGAGACGTTTCCGATGCTGCTGGGACACCTGCAGTACGGCGTGACGACCAGCCTGGCGCTGCTGCTGTGGCGGCGATCATCATTCGAGCGACCAACGGCCGGCGCCGCGGCGCGGGGTGGCCTGGCGGGCCTTATCGGAGCCGCGCTGACCGGCAAGGCGTTGGTTGACCAGGGACTGCTTGGTCAGTTTGTTGGCATTGGCGATCACGAACCCTCGGGCTTGCTGTGGCTCGGCGTTATGTCAATCGGAGTCGCAGCCGGCCTGGCGTTTGCCGCGGTGGTGCCGAGCGTGCGGGACAGCGCCGGCGCGGCGCTGGTGCGCGGGTTCGTGTTCGGGTTCCTGGCCTGGATTCTCATTCCCATGACGATCATCGGCCTGGCCACGCGCGGCATGCTGCCGTGGGGGATGGGATTCGCCCACGATGCCTTTCCCGGCCTGCTGGCGTACCTGCTCTTTGGCGGAATCCTGGGGCTGGCCTACCAATGGCTGAGCGTGACCTGGCGGGTTCTGTTTGCCGCGGCGACCTCTCACGATGACGAGGGCTACGGCACGGAGGGGCTGCGGGCCCTGGGGCGCGGATCAGCCGCGGGGCTGCTGGGCGGGCTGTTCTACACGCTGATGCTGGCGCGGCTTGGGTCGTTCGAGGGTATTGCCCAGTTGATGCGGGCCGACAACGCCGCCATTGGTGTGCTGATGCACGCCGTGGTTTCGGTGATCTGGGGCGCTGTCTACGGCCTGCTATTTCGCCGGCAGACCTACGGCATCGGGTCAGCCGTGGGCTGGGGTGTCGCATTCGGTTTCTTTTTGTGGGTTGTCGGGCCAAACACGCTGTTTGCGGTGCTGACCGGTCACACACCGGACTGGTCGGCGGACGGCGCGGCGCCTCGGACGGCCTCGCTGGTTGGTCACCTCGTTTACGGCGCCGTGCTCGGCGTGGGATTCCACCATCTGGAAGCCCGGCACAACCCGTGGTGGCAGCCGCGACGCACGCGACTTGAAGCGCGAGCGCGACGGCGGCGCCGGCAGCTTCAGACCTCGGCGCCGGCGGTCTGGGCGCTGGTGATGCTGATTGCGTTGAGTCTGCCGATCATCTTCGGCGGGTCCGACGAGATGGGTCGGAACGCCATGAAGTCGGACGCACAGTACTCATCGACGACAGAGCCCTCAGGGCCGCCAATGGACGACATGCAGCCAGTGCGCTGATCGAGCTCGACGTTTTCGCCGACGATTTGAGCTGCATAGAGGAGCAGCCGCAGGGCTCGTAGGAGCCCCGCAGCTGCTTCGTTCACATCACCAGTGCCGAGCGACCGCTCGGCGGCTTGCTCAACCTTACTCGGGGTAGCCCACCGGGTTGCTGAGGATGCCGTTGCCTTCCAGCTCGACTTCCGTCACGTCACCGCTCTTCATGGCCTTGGTTGTGCCGGACGTTCCCGTGAAGATCGCGTCGCCAGGCTCAAGGGTCATGTACGTCGAGACGAAGCTGATGATCTGTTCCACGTTGTAGATCAGCTCGCTGGTATTGGTGTGCTGGACGACCTCGCCGTTGACGCGGGTGGTCATCTCCAGGTTGCCGTGGTCCAGGCCGGTGGTTACCCACGGACCGAAGGGCGAGAACGTATCGGCGCCCTTGCCACGCCACCACTGGCTGTCCGGCTCGCCGTTGGTCTCACCGTTCTGCCAGATGCGCTCGCTGATGTCGTTGGCGGCGCAGACGCCGAGGATGTAGTCCCCGACTTCGTCCTCGCTGACGCGCGAGCAGCGCTTGCTGATGATGACCGCCATCTCACCTTCGTAGTGCAAGTTCTCGCAGCCCTCCAGCCAGGCGATGGTGCCACCCGGTTCGAGAACGGAGGAGGGCGGCGCCAGGAACGGCTGCGGGCGGGAGAAGGGCGGCGAGTCACCCATGTGGCTGAGGTAGTTGCCCGCCAGGTTGACGATCTTGGTTGGCGAGGTGGGCGTGAGCAACTGCACGTCGGCCAGGGCCACCGTGTTGCCGGTGCGCTCCAGGTCGCCGAAGAGGTCGCCCGAGATTTCGGCGATGGTGTCGCCTTCAACGATTCCGTGGTGGACTTCGCCGTCCACGCTATAACGCGCAAGGTGCATGCTCTGCCTCCGAGTGCCTGACCGACAGTGACCGCGAAAGGATACCGCGCAAACCACGGACGCTACGTGCCGGGCGGCCAATGCCCTTGCGAGTGGGGCGCTGGAAGCCCCCGATCAGACGGGCCAGGCGCCGATTTTCCGCAGGGTGGCGTAGATTTCGAGTTGCTGGCGCTCCAGGGTTTCCCATTGCGCGGCGAAGTCCACACCCGACCAGTCGAAGAAGCCGCGGCCAGTCTTGAGGCCGAAGTGTCCGTCCTCGACCAGCCGGCGCAGGACCTGGTGGCCGCTGTCCGCGTTGCACAGGTCGGGCCAGACGCTCTCGGTACCGTTGAGGGCGATTTCCAGGCCGGCCAGGTCGCGGTCGCGGATCACGCCCATGAGCGGCATGCGAGGCGAGAAGGAGAAGGCCGTGAGCTCGTCGACGTCCTCGGCCGAAATGACGCCCCGGTCAACCAGGTCCAGCGCTTCGCGAAAGAGGGCCTGACGCAGCCGGTTGGCCACCTGGCCGGGCAGGTCCACGTTGATCCGCACGGGCCGCAGACCGGCGCCCCGCAGCAGCCCCAGCACGGCCTCCACCGTGGCCTCGCTGGTCAACTCGCCCTTGGTGACCTCGACCATGGGACACAGGTAGGCCGGGCGGAAGAAGTGCGTCGTGGTAAAGCGGTCAGGGCGTCCGGTGGCGTCGGCCATTAGGCGAATGGGAATGCTGGAGGTGTTGGAGGCCAATAGCGTGTCTGCGGCGAGGTAGGGCGCAAGGTCCGCGTATACCGCGCGCTTGACGTCCACGGACTCGGTGACGGCTTCGATGATGAGAGCGGACTGGCCCACGTCGTCCAGCTCTGTCGTGAAGTGAAGGCGCGATGGTGCTGCGTCGGCCTGCTCCGACGTGACCAGGCCGAACTCAATCATCAGCTCAAGGTTGCGGGCGACCTTGCTGCGAGCGGCGTCGAAGGTGGCGGGGTCGGCATCGAGAACCGTCACCCTGTGACCGGCCAGCGCGAACACCTGCGCGATGCCGTGGCCCATAAGACCGGCGCCGAGCACACCGATTGAGGCGCTTTGGTCAGCGATTGGAGGGACTCCCTGGAGACTGCGTAAGCACGCCATGCTAGGCGCGGTGTTGCTGGGCGACAACGGCTCGATTGACCACAGGTCGAATCTCCGCTGCTTGCCGTTGCGGGGTTTGCCGCCTCTACCAGAAGGACGACGATGGTTTGATGGTAGGGTTGAATCTGGCCGGGGACGGCCAGTTCTTGGGGTATCGTCTAGTGGTAGGACGCGCGGCTCTGGACCGTGAAGCGGTGGTTCGAATCCATCTACCCCAGCCACTCATTGCGGGGCGATCACGACCGGCTGACACCGAGCACGTGACACGAAATTCCGCACGTTGGCCCGAGTCTCGAGGCGACCGATGGCGACCCAGCTGACACCCAGCGACGCGCTGTTGCTTGTCGACGTGCAGAACGACTTTTGCCCGGGCGGCGCGCTGGCCGTGACCGACGGGGATGCGGTAGTTCCGGTGTTGAATGACTGGATCGCGGCGGCGGGACAAGGGGGCGCCCTGGTCTTCGCCTCCCGAGACTGGCATCCGCCCGATCACGTGAGCTTCGCCGAGCAGGGCGGCCTGTGGCCGCCGCACTGCGTGCAGGACACGCCGGGGGCGGCGTTTCATGCCGACCTGGAACTGCCCGAAGACGTCGTGATCGTCACCAAGGCCGACGCCGCCGACCGCGAGGCCTATTCGGCGTTTGATAGCGGCGACCTAGCCCAACGGCTGCGGGCGAAGGGCATCCAGCGCCTGTGGGTCGGCGGACTGGCCACGGATTACTGCGTGAAAGCGAGCGTGCTGGACGCGGTGCAGCTGCCGGAGCTTGAAGTTCACGTGATTACGGCTGGAATCCGGGCCGTGGACGTGGCCGCCGGCGACGGGGACGCGGCCCTGAAAGCCATGCAAGCGGCCGGCGCCATCCTGGAGCACGCCGAGCCCGCATGACGCCCCGGGCGCAGCCGTCCGCGCCCGCCGACGCGCTGCTGACCGATCTGTACCAGTTGAGCATGCTGCAGGCGTACTGGGAACACGGCCTGACGGACACGGCCACTTTCGACCTGATTTGTCGACGCCTGCCGCCGAATCGAAGCCTCTTGATCGCCTGCGGGTTGGAAACGGCCCTGGACTACCTGGAAACGCTGGCCGTCACGTCGGCGGACCTAGAATACCTGGCCTCGCTGCAACGGTTTTCCAAGGACTTCCTGCACCGGCTGGAGAGCCTCAGGTTTCGCGGGGAGGTGCGGGCCGTGCCGGAAGGCACCCCGGTATTCGGCAACGAGCCGATCCTGGAGGTGACGGCGTCCCTGCCGGAAGCGCAAATCGTGGAGACCTATCTGCTGAGCGCGATTCATCACCAGACGATGATGGCTTCGGCGGCATACCGGCTGGTCTTGGCGGCGGCTGGACTGCCGGTCGTGGACTTCAGTACGCGCCACGCCCAGGGCGCGAATGCCGGTGTCGGCACGGCGCGCGCGGCCTATATCGCCGGCTTCGCGGGCACTTCGAATGTTGCCGCGGGACGGCGCTACGGGATTCCGGTCAGCGGCACGATGGCGCATAGCTACATCCAGGCGCACGAATGCGAGACGGCGGCGCTAGCTTCGTTCACGGCCACGCACCGCGGAACTACCTTGCTGGTGGATACGTACGACCTGATCGGCGGCGTGCAGCGGGTGATCGACCTAGCCGGGCGGCAGGGCGAACGATTCGATGTGGCCGCCATCCGCATCGATTCAGGCGACCTTGGGGCTGGTGCCCGGCTGGCACGCCGAATGCTGGACGACGCCGGTTTGGTCTCGGTTCGGATCATTGTGAGCGGGGAACTCGACGCCCCGGCAATCGCGGACCTGGTCAGCGAGGACGCGCCCATCGATGGGTTCGGCGTCGGAACGGCGCTGGCGGTGTCGACCGACGCGCCTTACCTGGACACGGCCTACAAGCTGGCGGCGTACGCGGGGCGGGGGCGGATGAAGCTGTCCGCCTCCAAGCAGACATGGCCCGGACGCAAGCAGGTCTTTCGCGAAAAGAAAAACGGAGTCGCGACTCGTGACGTCATTGGAACTGCCGGCGAATCGCTGGAGGGTCGGCCCTTACTGGAAACGGTGATGGCGAACGGGCGGCGGATCCAGGGCGCCAGTCGATCGCTTGCGGAGGCTCGACGGCACGCGGCTCGGTCGCTGGCGGCGCTGCCGGCGAGGATTCGCGGATTGGACCGGGCCGATCCTCCGTATCCGGTATCTATCAGCGACCGGTTGGACCGTTCGGCGCGCACGCTGGCACGTCGTCTGCGGGGCGAGGCTTAGCCTTCGACGGCGCCGGGCTGCCCGGCGGCCAATTCACGCTTGACTATCAGCCGGCCCGCGCCGTCCTCGGCGACGAAGCAAAGCGACGCAGGCGCAGCGAGTTGGCAACGACGGACAGGTCGCTGAAGGCCATGGCGGCGGCGGCCAGCATGGGGTTGAGTTGTACGCCCCAGACCGGAAACAGGACGCCGGCCGCGACCGGGATCAACGCCACGTTGTAGGCGAATGCCCAGAATAGGTTTTGCCGAATCGTGCGCATCGTCGAGCGGCTGAGCTGGATGGCCGTGACCGCCGCATCCAGATTGCCCCGCACGAGGGTGATGTCGCCGGCTTCCATGGCGATGTCGGTTCCCGAACCCATGGCGATTCCCAGGTCAGCCTGCGCCAACGCTGGCGCGTCGTTGATGCCATCACCGACCACGGCCACTCGACTCCCCGCGGCCTGCAGGACCCGCACGATGGCCGCCTTGTCGCCGGGCCGAACTTCCGCGCGCACCTCGTCCACACCGACCTGCCGAGCGATGGCTCGAGCCGTCGCCTCTCGGTCGCCGGTGACCATGAGCACACGCAAGCCCAGATCCCGTAGCTGCGCAATCGCCGCGGCGGCTTCGGCCCGCGGCGCGTCGGCCAGCGCGACCAGGCCGGCGAGCTCGCCGTCGACAGCCGCGTAGACGGCCGTTCGACCC
>JAPPFO010000165.1 GCA_028875175.1 Chloroflexota bacterium
CCAAGGCGCGCACCATTAAGCGCTTTCTGGGTGACGGCTATACCGTCGCGTCCTCCGTCGGCCACATCCGCGACTTGCCGGCCAGCGCCGCCGAAGTTCCAAAGAACCTCAAGGGCAAGGACTGGGCGACGCTCGCCGTCAACGTCGACGAGGGATTCCGGCCGGTTTACATAATCCCAACCGACAAGAAGCGCGTCGTGACCGAATTGCGGCGCGAACTCAAGGGCGTCGGCCAACTCCTTCTCGCGACCGACGAAGATCGCGAAGGCGAGGCCATCGCCTGGCACCTCGTCGAAGTGCTGAAGCCCAAGGCGCCCGTGCGGCGTCTCGTCTTCCATGAAATCACCCGCTCCGCCATTACCGAAGCGCTGTCGCACACCCGCGAGATCGACCAGCGTCTCGTCCAGGCGCAGGAATCGCGCCGCGTCCTGGACCGTCTGATCGGATACCTCGTTTCCCCGGTCCTCTGGAAGAAAGTCGGCAGCGGTCTCTCCGCCGGCCGCGTGCAGACCCCCGCGCTCTGGCTGATCGTGCAGCGCGAGCGTGAGCGCATGGCCTTCGTCTCCGCCGCCTACTGCATTCCCATCGCCACGCTCAGCCCGGCCGGCGACGCCGAAACCACCTTCGAGGCCCGCCTCGTCAGCCTGGACGGCCGGAATCTGGCCACCGCTGCCGACTTCGATCCCGACACCGGCAAGCTGCGCGCTGGCAGCACGGCCCGCCTGTTGCCCGAGGCCGACGCGCATTCCCTGATTCAGACCCTGGCCGACGCGACATTCCAGGTCGCCGACGTCACCAGGCGTCCTCGCACGCGCCGTCCCCAGCCCCCATTCATCACCTCCACGCTCCAGCGCGACGCCTCCACCCGCCTGCGCTTCTCGCCTCGTCAGACCATGCGCGTGGCCCAGCAGCTCTACGAGAATGGTCTCATCACCTATATGCGCACCGACTCGCCCTCCCTCTCGGCCCAGGCCACCGACGCCGCGCGCGCCGCCGTCCGCGCCGAGGTGCCGAAGGAACTCGAGAACGACTACCTGCCCCCGCGTCCCCGGCAGTACCGCGCTCGGTCCGCCCGCGCCCAGGAGGCCCATGAGGCCATCCGCCCCGCCGGCCGGCGCTTTCGTCATCCTGACAACCTCGGACCCGACGTCGACGCCGACGGACGCCGCCTGTACCGACTCATCTGGCAGCGCACGCTCGCCTCGCAGATGCGCGATGCCCGGTTCGAACAGACCCGCGTCCGGGTGGCGGCGGAAGCGGCCGAGCACGGCACGGCCCTCTTCCAGGCGAATGGGCAAGTCGTCGTGTTCGATGGCTTCCTTCGCGTCTACGCCGGTGACCGTAGCGGCGACAGCCTGCTGCCCGACGTGGCCCAAGGTGACCAGCTCCAGGTCCAGGAAATCGACCCCGGCCGGCGCGAGACCCGCCCACCCGACCGCTGGACCGAAGCCAGCCTCATCCGCGAACTCGAACGCCTGGGCATCGGCCGCCCCTCCACCTACGCCACCATCCTGGAGACCGTGCAGGGCAAGTACGTGGAGCGCAGCGAAGGCGCGTTGGTCCCTCGCTGGCACGCCTTCGCCGTGATTCAGCTGCTGGAGGACCACTTCCCCGAGCTCGTCGATTCCCAGTTCACCGCCCGCATGGAAGATGGCCTCGACCGCGTCGCGGAAGGTTCGCTCAATCCATTGCCGTGGCTCTCGGCCTTCTACTTCGGCGCTGACGCCGAGTCGCCAAACGGCGGCGCCGGGATGTTGCGCGACGGCCTGCGCCAGCGCATCGAGGCCAGCCAGGACGCCATCGACGCGCGTGCTGTCTGCACCATCCCGTTGCCAGGCGCCAATGGTTCACCCATCGCCGTGCGCATTGGGCGCTACGGCCCGTATTTGGAGGCCGCCGAAAATGGCGCCCGCGCGCAGGCCCCCGACGACCTGGCGCCGGACCAGTTGACCGCCGAAGTCGCCGCCGGACTGCTTGCCAGGGCCGCCGCCGGCGACGAACCGCTCGGCGCCGATCCCGAGTCTGGGCTGCCCGTCTTTCTCAAGTCCGGTCGGCTGGGCCCCTATCTCCAGCTTGGCCCAAACCAGGGCGGCCGCCGCCGACCCAAGACGACCAGCGTGTGGCCGATGTATAAGCCCGAGACCCTCACGCTGGACCAGGCGCTGGTCATGCTCGCCTATCCCAGGACACTCGGCGCCCACCCGGAGAGCAAATCCAGGGTGACCGTCCAGGACGGCCCCTACGGCCCCTACGTCAAGTGCGGCAAGGAGTCCCGCAGCCTGCCGGGCGAGGGCGATGAGCGTTACGCCAAGCTCGCCTCGATCGAGCTGCCCGAGGCTCTCGAAATCCTCAGCGCCCCGCGCCAGCCGCGCCGCCGCAGCCAGCCGGCGGCCCTTGCCGAACTCGGCGCGCACCCCGACTCCGGTTCGCCAATTACGATTCGCGACGGTCGCTACGGCCCCTATGTCACCGACGGCGAACTCAACGCCAGCCTTCCCAGGGGCCGCGACCCGGCATCCGTCTCTCTCGATGACGCCGTCGCGCTGCTGGCCGCGCGTGCCGAACGCGTTGCGGCCCAGGGCGGCCGTAGGCGCCGCTCGGGATCAAGGCGTCGACGGGGTAGTGGGTCATTTTGAGTTGCTGCGGTAGGCTTGGGGCATGAAGCGCAACA
>JAPPFO010000191.1 GCA_028875175.1 Chloroflexota bacterium
CGGTGACGGTGGGGCCGGGGCTGCCGGGGTCGCTGCTGGTGGGGTTTGAGTTTGCGCGGGGGCTGGCGTATGGGCTGGAGGTTCCGCTGGTTCCTGTGAATCACCTGGAGGGGCACATCGCGGCGGCGTGGCTGGACGTGGACGAGGGGCCGGAGTTGCCGGCGGTGGCGCTGATCGTTTCGGGCGGGCACACGGAACTGGTGTCGGTGGAAGCGCCGGGGCGCTACCGGATGCTGGGGCGGACGCGGGACGACGCGGCGGGGGAGGCGTTCGACAAGGTGGCGCGGATGCTGGGGCTGGGATTTCCGGGCGGGCCGGCGATTCAGAAGGCGGCGGAGCAGGTGGACGGGACGCCGTACACGTTGCCGCGGGCGTGGCTGCGGGGGACGAATGACTTCAGTTTCAGCGGGTTGAAGACGGCGGTGCGGCGGCTATTGGAAAACGGATTGGGGCCGGATGAGTCGGCGCGAATCCTGGGTGGGGAAGGGTTGGACCCGGCGGCGGACGGCGAGGCGCTAGTGGGGCAGGTGGCGCTGGCGTTCGAGCAGTCGGTGGTGGAGGTGCTGGTGCGGAAAACGGTGGATGCGGCGCAGGCGATGGGTGCGCGGTCGATCATCGTGACTGGCGGAGTGGCGGCGAATGCGCGCCTGCGGGCGGAGATGCGGGCGGCGACGTCGATTCCGCTGTTCATTCCAGCGCCGGCGCGATGCACGGATAACGCGGCGATGATCGGGCTGGCGGGGGCGTGGGCGCTGGCGCGCGGGGATGCGAACTGGGAGCGGCTGGAGATTCAGCCGGGGATGCGGCTGGTCTGAGGCGTCGTCAGGAGATTGCGGCGAGGGCGGGTGAGGGTTGGGGGCGGCGAGTGGCGAGGGCGTTGGTGTAGAGGCTTTGGTAGGCGGCGGCGGAGACGTCCCAGGAGGAGTCACGGGTCATGCCGCGGCGAACGATTTGGTTCCAGGTAGCCGGGAAGCGGTAGAGCTCGAGGGCGCGGGCGACGGCGCCGAAGAAGTCGATGGGGTCGTAGCGGTTGAAGACGAAGCCGACGCCGGAGTCGTTGGCCGGATCGACATCGTCCACGGTGTCGGCCAGGCCGCCGGTGGCGCGGACGACGGGGACGCTGCCGTAGCGCATGGCGATGAGCTGGCCGAGGCCGCAGGGTTCGTGGCGCGAGGGCATGAGGAAGATGTCGCTACCCGCGTAGATCTGGCTGGCAAGCGGGTCGTCGAAGCGGATGGCGACGGCGACCTGGTCGGGGTGGGCGAGGGCCAGATCGCGGAGGGCTTCCTCGTAGCGCGGCTCGCCGAGGCCGAGGACGACTAGTTGGGCGCCGCGGTCGAGGATGTGGGGGAGGGAGGCGAGCAGCAGGTCGAGTCCCTTGTGCTCGGCGAGGCGAGTGACCAGGCCGAGCAGGGGGGCGTCGGGTCGGACCGGGAGGCCGACGGCTTGCTGGAGGGCGGCCTTGTTGGGGGTGCGGCGTTCGAGGGTTTCTAGCGAGTAGTGGCTGGGGAGGTAGGGGTCGGCCGCGGGGTTGTAGGCGTCGGTGTCGATGCCGTTGAGGATGCCGTGGAGATCGGATTCGCGGTCGCGCAGGAGGGGGTCAAGGTCGTGGCCGAAGGCGGCGGTGAGAATCTCGCCGGCGTAGCGGGGGCTGACGGTGTTGATCTTGTCGGCGAAGAGGATGCCGCGAGCCATGAACACGAAGACGTCACTGAGGTCGGTGCGGGTGGGGTGGGGGATGAGGCCGTCCGGCGCGAGGCCGGCCGTCTCGAGGACCGAGGAGTCGAAGTGGCCCTGGTATTCGAGGTTGTGGATGGTGAAGACGCTGGCGGTGTCCGAAAACTCGGGTGCGTGACGGTCGGTTGTTCGCAGCCAGTTGGGGATGAGTCCGGTGTGCCAGTCGTGGCAGTGGATGACATCGGGGCGCCAGTCCAGCACGCGGGCGGTTTCCAGCGCGGCGCGCGCGAAGAAGGTGAAGCGGTGGCCGTCGTCGGGGTAGCCGTAGATGGCGGGTCGGGCGCTGACGTAGTGCTCGTTGTCTATGAACAGGACTTCGAAGCCATCGAGCTCGACGGCGTCGAGGCGCACGCGTTCCTGGCGTCCGTTGAAGGGGAGGTCGAAGCGGGCGATTCCGGGACGGCGGGAGACGCCGGTGAGATCGACCGAGCCGTAGCGGGGGATGGCGACGCGGACGTCGAGACCGCGGCGGGCGAGGGCCTTGGGCAGGGAGGCGAGGACGTCGGCGAGGCCGCCGGTCTTGGCGAAGGGGTCGAACTCGGCGGCGACCATGAGCACGCGGAGCGGAGGGGACTGGATTGTCTCGGACATGGCGGCGGGTTAGTGGCGGAAGTGGCGTTCGTCGACGAGGACGAGGATGCCGCCGCGGGCGTCGACGGCGTCGATGACTTCCTGGTCGCGGAGCGAGCCGGCGACGGAGACGATGGCGCGGACGCCGGCATCGAGGGCGGCTTCGGGGCCGTCGGCGAAGGGGAAGAAGGCGTCTGAGGCGAGGTAGGCGCCGCGGGCGGCGTCGCCGGCCTGTTCGGCGGCGTGGCGGACGGCGTTGACGCGGTTGACCTGGCCGCTGCCGAGGCCGATGAGGCGTCCGTCCCTGACCAGGACGATGGCGTTGGACTTGACGTGGCGGATGACCTTGAGGCCGAAGCGGAGC
>JAPPFO010000267.1 GCA_028875175.1 Chloroflexota bacterium
GCATCGGTGACCGGGAACGGCGTCTCGGTCACCCACGCCTACAACGCCAACGGCAGCCTAACGTCCTCTTCGGATGGCCGCACGGTCGCTTACGCCGCCTTCGGCAAGGCAACGTCCGTCTCCAAGGGCGGCCACACGTCAGCGTTCGCCCACGGCCCCGACCGGTCAAGGTTCAAGCGCACAGACACCGACGGCATGGGCAAGGCGACCACGACGCTCTACATCGGCAGCGTCGAGAGGGTCACCCACCCCGACGCGACGGTGACGGTGCGCCGCCGCATCGGCGGGACGGCCATCGAGCTGGACGGGCCGGCGGTCGGAAGCTGCGAGGCCGACGCCGTGCGCTACGTGCTGCGCGACCACCTCGGCGGCGTGGACCGGCTCACCGACGCCCAAGGCGCAGTGCCCCAGTCCATGAGCTTCGCGGCCTGGGGCGCCCGACGGGACCCCGACGACTGGACGGAGCTCGCCGAGGCGGCGGCCCGGTCCTTCGACACATGCGCCACCACCCGGGGCTTCACCAGCCACGAGATGCTCGACGCCGTGGGCGCAGTCCACATGAACGGGAGACTGTACGACCCCCACCTCGGCCGCTTCCTGCGGGCCGACCCGTTCGTGCAGTTCCCCGCCAACCTCCAGAGCCACAACCGCTACAGCTACGCCCTCAACAACCCGCTGTCGTACACCGACCCCAGCGGCCACTTCCTCAAGGGCCTGCTGCGCCCGCTGGCCAGCATCGCCATCTCCGTGTGGCTGCCCGGCGCGGGCATCTGGACCGGCACCGGCCTGTTCGCCGCCAACGGCATCGGCGCGGTCGCCGCCTCCGGGTTCATCGCCGGGGCCGTGGGCAGCGGCAGCCTCAAGGGCGCCGTCTTCGGGGCTTTCAGCGCGGCGGCGTTCAACGGGCTCGGCGGCATTCCGTTCGGAGGCGACCTCGGGGGCGTCGCCGTCAGGTCGGCGACCTACGGGTTCGTCGGCGGCGTGATGGGCGTCCTGCAGGGCGGCAGGTTCGGCCACGGGTTCATCTCGGCGGCGGGGGCCCAGGCGTTCAGCGGGCCAATCGGCCGACTTGGCAACCGCTTCCAGCGCACGGCCGCGGCGGCCGCCGTCGGCGGAACCCTGTCCGCCGCAACCGGCGGCAAGTTCGCCAACGGGGCCGTCACGGCGGCTTTCGCGAGCGCCTTCGCGGAACGTGAGGCGACGGTCTCCTCAACGGAGGGCGACGACGAGCAAGCCAACCGTTCCGCCTTTCAGAAGAGGCTCAACGAGCTTAAGCGGGACGGAACCCTCGATCCAAGCAAGGACTTCAACACCCCGGACGACGCGGCGAAGCATGTCCTGAACGCCACGGCACCGCTATCCGCGGAGTACGGCCTGGAAGTGGCGGGAAGCATTTACGAGACGCGAGAGGGGCTGTTCCGGTACACTTTTCCCGAGATAGGCGAGGCTACCCACGCATTCCTCACCATGAAGTACCGCGGCTACCATACCCATCCAAGCGGCGAACTCATGTTCTCGAACCCCTTCAGTAACTCCCCGAACACTGACGGTAATGACTACCGTTGGGTGAGGACGGCGAGAAAGGACCTTTACTTGGGCGTTGTCGGCAACAGAGGTGCTGTTCGGATCGGCGTGTGCGAGTATCGGAAGTGTTCCGGTGCTGGGGAAGATGGTTCCGCGCCCAGCAGGATAGTGCAATGATGCGCTACAGAGTGTTCCTAGTATTGGCGGCGATCACATTGTGCGGGTGCCAAGTCGCCGCTGGCCAATGGCACTTTTCCCCGGCAGCCGGAGAAGCGATGATCGGCCTGTGCCAGCGCGAGTACACCAAACACACGGGCCGAGTCCTTGGCGACGAGGCTGATCGAGTGTACGTGTACTCGCGATGGGACGTCTCCTGGATAGTCTTCTCGAAAGGCGAGAGGGGCAGTTTTGGGGAGCCCGAGTACGGCTTCAAAACACATTTGCGGTGCGCAATCGCTACGAAGCCACGCTTGCGAGTGGAGCTAATGGATCAGGGCACCTTCGCTAAGATCATTGACCTAGAGCCAAAGTCGTTTGAGGAGTTCCGGTATCTTGACGAGTTCCCCATCGTAAGCCTCTATGTGCGGGATGGGAGCGGGTTCTCCTATTCGAAGTCTCGTCCCACACTCTCACGTGAGGAATTGAATGAAAGGATCAACCGCATGTACGATTCTCTCGATGTTCCCGAGGACGAGATCCTGGTGATTCAGTGAGTTCGGAGCGGATTCCTCACGGGTCAGTTCGAATTTGCGACGCCTTACTTTGAGAACGCTGCGGGGGAATCGCCACCACTGGTAGAGGCGGTCAGCGGCACGGCGGGGCACCCGGACCACTTCGAGGCGCACCGCAAGGATGGCTCGGTGAGCCACTACGGCAACGTGCCGGGCAGCACCTTCAAGGATGCCAAGCGCCGCAACGGCAGGGGCCAGACGCTGACCTGGGCGCTCAAGCGCCTCGCGGACAGCGTCGGCGACGGCGGCGTTTCGCGATCCGTGGCGGAGAGGCGGGCGCGCTGGAGGGCCTCCCAGACCCCCTATTTCAGAGCCCGGGTCAACATCAGCACGCAAATCGTAGTGCCTCCCTTGAATGCGAGCGTTTCGGTGTCCGCAGCCGTTCGCGCCGCCAGCCTCAACTACGTTGG
>JAPPFO010000221.1:0-291 GCA_028875175.1 Chloroflexota bacterium
CAGCGTCGTAGTACAGCTCTTTGAGACGGCCCTGGGTGATGTCGACGTATTCGGGGCAGGTGTCGGAAGCGTCACAGGTGAGACAGCGCTCGCCGGCCCAGTCCTTGGGGGTGAAGACGGCGACGCCGCCGGTGGCGCTGACGCTGACGGGGCGGGCGCCGAGCATCCAGCCGGCGATGTCGAGGGCGTGGCAGCTCTTGTGGACGAGAAGGCCGCCGGAGTTGGCGCGGAGACGGTGCCAGCGGCGGAAGTAGCCGGCGCCGTCGCGGTTGTCGGTCATTTGGACGAGGC
>JAPPFO010000221.1:301-2660 GCA_028875175.1 Chloroflexota bacterium
CTGACGATGGCCTGATGCATGCGGTCGTAGAAGGGGACGTAACGGAGGACGAAACCGGTCATGAAGCCGCCCGGAGACCGGCGGGCCGTATCACGGATGCGGTTGCAGTCCTCGATAGTGGTGGCGATGGGTTTTTCGCAGATGACGTGCTTGCCGGCCTCGAGGGCGGCTACGGCGTAGTTGGCGTGGGTGGCGTCGGTGGTGGTGATGACAACGACGTCGACGTCGGGGTTGTCGAGGACCACGGACGGGTCGGTATCGGTGAGGTCGACCTCGAAGTGCCTGGCACCGAAGGCGAGACGGACCGGATCCATATCGCTGAGGGCGACGATGTCGGACTGGTCGGGAAAGTCGTTGCGGAGGCCGCGGGCAAAGGATCCGAGGCCGCGGCCGCCGGTGCCGATGATTCCGAAGCGGAGACGGGTGTCAGGCATCAGAGGAACTTATTGAGCGGGAATTCGATGATGCCTTCCGCGCCGGCTTTGACCAAACGAGGCATCAGCTCGCGTACCTGCCGTTCCTGGACGACGATCTCGACGCTGGCCCAGGGCTGGCCGTACAGGTCGGCGACGGTGGGGGCGGTGACGCTGGGGACGAGGGCAATGATTCTGTCCAGGCTGTCCTTGGGAACGTTCATTTTCAGCGCGACGCGGGATTGGGCGTCCAGGGCGGCCTTGAGCATCGTGGCGACCTGGTCGATCTTGGCCTTTTTGACCGGATCGGCGTAGGCGGCCTTGTTGGCGATGACCTGGGGGCAGGAGGTGAGCATGGTTTCGATTTCGCGCAGACCGTGGGCGCGAAGGGTGGAACCGGTTTCGGTGGTTTCGACGATGGCGTCGGCGAGGCGGCCGGCGACCTTGGCCTCGGTGGCGCCCCAGGAGAACTCGACGTTGGCGGTGATTCCGCGCTCGGCCAGGTAGCAGCGGGTGAAGTTGACCATTTCGGCAGCGATGGTGGCGCCTTCCAGGTCCTGGACGGTCTTGATCGGGGAATCCTTGCGCACCGCCAGGACCGCCCGGGTGGGCCGATTGCTGCGGCGGGAGTAGGGAAGGGCTTGGATGACTTCGACGTCGGACTGGTTCTCAAGGGTCCAGTCCTTGCCGGTGATGCCGGCGTCGAAGGTGCCGTTCTCGACGTAGCGCGACATTTCCTGGGCGCGCATGAGGGTGACGCGGAGATCGTCGTCGTCGACTTCGGGGAAGTAGCTCCGGGATGCGATGACGATATGCCAGCCGGCGCGCCGGAAGAGTTCGATGGTCGCGTCTTGCAGGCTGCCGGCGGGGATCCCGAAGTCGAGCGGTGTCATGAGGCTTTGTGCCCTCCACAAATAACCGCCCAGACGGGCGGCGGGTTCAGGATATCGGGTTGTGGGGGGAGGTTGGCCGAATTGGTGGTGGGAGTCAGGGGGCGGGGACGATGTCGAGGGGGACAGGTTTGGCCTGCGAATCGGGGGAGCGTTGGTAGAGGGTGGTGAGGGCGGCGTGGCCGCGGGGGCCCATGTTGCGGGTGAGGTCGGTGACGTACATGTCGGTGAAGCGGGTGGTGATGGCTTCGTCGAGGTCTACACCGATGGCGCGGGCGTGCTGAAGGGCCTGGGCGGGGTTGGCGCGGGCGTAGTCGATGGAAGCGGCGAGGGCGGTGGCGATGGCTTGGCACCAGTCGTCGCCGAGGTCGCGGCGGACGATGTTGATGCCGAGGGGGAGCGGCAGGCCGGTGTCAGCGAACCAGGCCTGGCCGAGGTCGAGGACCTTGGAGAAGCCGGCGGCGGCATAGGTGAGCTGGCCTTCGTGGATGACGACGGCGGCCTGGGCGCGGCCGTCATCTACAGCGTCGAAGGCCTGGTCGAAGGGGACCTGGACGGGCTGGAAGGCGGGAAGGTACATGCGGGCGAGGCTGAAGGCGGTGGTGTGGGGGCCGGGGACGGCGATGCGGGCGCCGGCGAGGTCTTGGGGCGTCATGGCCCGGGGAGCGACGACGACGGGGCCGTAGTTTTCGCCCATGGAGGACCCCAGGGGGGTGTTGAGGAGGGGTGGGCGGCGGCCGGGGTGGGCGGCGGCGGAGATCTGGGAGATGTCGAGTTCGGCGGATTGGGCGCGTTCGTTGAGGGATTGGATGTCGTCGTGGACGGCCGTGATTTCGGCAGGTTCTGGGCCGTCGAGGGGGACGAGGCCGGCGGTGAGGGCGTAGAACATGAAGGCGTCGTCGGCGTCGGGGCTGTGGCCGGTGGTTAGATGGCGCATGGGGTTGGGGGTTGGTCCTTTGACGGGCTCAGGGAGATCTTTGCGTAGCCCGGGCTTGGTTGCGCGGAAGACCCCTCACCGAATTCGGCCGAAGACGGCCGATTCTGCCTCTCCCCTTG
>JAPPFO010000307.1 GCA_028875175.1 Chloroflexota bacterium
TGCCCCCACTGCGGCTCGCGTGCCCGGTGTGCGGCGGTGCCCCGCGCCTGCCGGTAGACCGCCGGCAGGCGATCCATTGCGGCTGCGGCGCCGTGCTGCGGCTGGCGCTGGTCGCCGTTCGGACTCCGCGCCAGCCTCCGGCGCCGCATCCGGCCCCCGCAGAGCCGCTGCCGCCTGAGCGGCGCTGGTGGGAACGATGACCACGCGGGTGGTATCGGTCACGGCCGAGGTCGCCCCCGGCATGAGCGTCACCGTCCACGGCCGCGCTCACCTGGTGCTGTTCCTGTTGCCGCAGCGCCGCGGCCGGCAGCCGGCGGCGCGCGTCACCCATGAGCCACCGTGCTGGCTGTGTGAGGCAAAGCTGGTCTGGCACCCCGGAGGCTGGACCTGCTCCTGCTGCCATGACACTCCCAGCGCCGATGCCCTGGCCGCCTGGGCCGCCGAGCACGTCGCCGATGGCACCCGCGCCGGCAGGGCGCGTCGCGAGACCGCCCGCCGCCAGCGCCGTGCCGACCGCTGGCGCGCCCAGCTCGGGATCCCCGCCGCGGCCATGCCCACCGATTCCGACTTTCACGCTGCCGCCAACGCCGGCGCCTGGCGCCGCGCCGAGCTGCTCGCCCGCATCGCGCTGTACGACGGCCACCGTCTCACGGCCGCCGCGCGAGACGCCTGGCGCGAACGCCGCGATCGCGCACGCCTTGGAGCTGCTCGCGGTGAGTGATTCTCAATTGCTGCTGTTCGAAGCTCCGGACGGCACCGCGGCGGATGCACAAGCGCGCGAGAACGGCGCTCAGGCGGCTCCGCCGCGCCAGGGTGGGAACACAGCACCATCTGAGGCGGCTGGCGGCGCTGAGGCTACAGGAACGCCGGTTCCCGGTGCAATTCCCGCCCGGTGCCCGGTCGTGGGAAACCCGGTCTGCTACTACGCGGATTGCCGCTACTGGCAAGGCGCTCGCTGTGCTCACCCGGAGGCGGTCAGTAAGCCCGGGCGCCGCAGCGCGGCGCAGTAGTCGCGACCATGCCGAGCTTCCACGACATGCGCATGCACGGCCGCCGGCGGCGGGAGAACGGGCGCCGGACTCCGCCCTGGATCGGAGTGCTAATCCTGGCATCCGTGATGTTTGTCGCCAGTATCGGGCTTACCATCACGGTAGCGCTCATCCTTGAAAATCGCATCGCAGCGGTCGAGACCTTTCTGGAGTTCAGGGAGTAGCCGGCCGAGGGGAGACCTTACGCAGCACCTCGCCCGGCTGCGCCGTTCGCATTCCGTTTCGCTTCCCCCTGCGACTCCCCCTTGTCTCTCGGTTCGGCGCTGCTGTCATCGAACAGATCGCCGGTCGCGCTGTCTACCTGCGCACGACCGCTAGGAGGGTTGCCCGTACTGTCGAGAAACGCTTCGGCTGCCTTGCGCGAGATGACCCCCTTGCCGTTCAGGAACTGTGCCCACCTCGCGGCCTTCTCTCTTCTTGCGGGCGGTTGGCTATCGTCCTCCGCTATCTCAAAGAACTCCCCAGGATGGAACTTCTCGGCTTCGCTTTGCAGGTGCGCGACCGGCTGCAGCTTCCAGCCACGCCAGCCACGTATCCTCTTGCCACCAACGGTCGTGACCTTGGGTGCCGGAAATCTACCGAGCAGGTACTCTCGCAGAGCCCCGCTCAGCTTTCGCTTCGAGATTCCGCCCGCCTCCTGTATCTGATCAGGGTTACCCGTCTTTCCGTTGTGCCTACACCACGCGGCCCATAGTTCGGCCACCGTCAATAACCCTTCTCCTGGCACGATGCGCTTCGCAAACTCTCCCAGCGCGCCGGCGTCCTCCAACACTCGCTCCACCGTGTACTGCTTCACCTCGTCAGGCTCTTCCGGCGGCACCCGCGCTGTCGCCGCCGCGGCGCGCGCCACCAGCCGGGCGAGCAATGCCTGCGCGAATTCCTTTGTCTCCACCGTGTCTTTCATCGCCGGGTCGGGATTCGGCAACGTCGGATACGGCAACCGCCTGAAGCGGTCAGCCATCGCCTCGTCTCTCAGTTGCAGATGCGGCTCCGAGCCCTCGTTGCAGATGAACGCCACTGTGGCCGTCACCCTCTCGGTCCGTTCAGCTTGGTACAGCGGGCGATAGGTCTGGCCACCATCTCCGCTCAACCGTTTGAGCAACGGCGTTGCCACCCTCAAATTCGCCACCTCGTCGAAGATCGCCAAGCGTACCGGCGTCGTGAAACACTCCATCTCCGGCGACAGTCCGGCGTTGCGGCCCCGCGTCGGCGCCAGTGCCGTATCGCCAGGCCGTCTCAGGTACGGCCCCAAACACCGTTCGAGTGCGTTTGCCACCGTGCTCTTTCCGCCACTCTTTGGCCCTACTACCACATAGAACCGCCGAGACGGGTGGCCGAGCAGGTGAAACCCCAAAACGCTCCACCACCACTGCTCGATCTCACGCGGGAGATGCGCGAACAGGCAATCGATCGCCGGATGCGTTGCTGCCGGATCGTATTCAACCTCGGTCCGTACCGTGAGCAACGCTCTACGGCCTTCTTCAGGGGGCATCAGTCGATCCGAGTGATGATCCACGACGCCGTTTCCGACTCCCAGTTACTGGTGCTTCTCGTCCAATTCATGGGGTCGGCAATCAACTACCTGCCCCGCC
>JAPPFO010000024.1 GCA_028875175.1 Chloroflexota bacterium
CACACGAACTACGTGGATCGCGAACGCTACGGCGGCAAGCGGCTGCTGTACGTGAGCAACTACCTGCCGCCGGAGCATGAATTCTTCCAGTTGGAGAACGACGTGCTGATCGAGCGGTTCGTGGATCCGATTGCCAGGGTGTTTCCGACGTTTCGGCGGGACCACATCGAGGAGGCCTGGGTGTCGCGGGATCCGGTGGCGCAGCCGGTGATCGAGGCAGGGTACCAGCGGCGGAAGCCGCCGTATCCGTCGCCGATTCCGGGGTTCTACATCTGCAACACGGCGCAGATCTACCCGGAGGACCGGGGCACCAACTACAACGTGCGAATTGCGAAGGAGTGCGCGGCGCAGCTGGAAGCGGACGCACCGAAGCTGGTCGCGCGGCGCAGCGACGACACCTAGACGCCACCCCAAACTTGGATGCGGCCGCGGCCGCCGACCTCGGGAACTGCTTGCGACACGTCGACCTGGGCGCAGTAGATCACGTCCTCCCAGAGGCCAACGGGCTTGAGCGCCTGGCCGCTGCGGGAGGCGGCCAGCGCCGCTTCGGCCGACGGGTATCCGGCGGCTACGTGGAGGGCGGCGACGGCGGACTCATCGAGCTTGAGGTCCGGTGACGCGTCTCGCAGGCGCTGGACGATCACGCCGGCGGTGTAGACGTCATCCAGGGCCAGGGCGCCCGAGCGGCCGGCGCACGCGATGGTGATGGTTGAGGCATCGGGGTCCTCCAGCAAGAATTCAGCCACCGCGCCCGCGTTGCGGAGTCCGGCGATGCAGGTGCCGCGCGAGTGGCCCCAGCGTTCGATGGCGTAGGCGCCGTTGGTGGTTGAGAGGACGGCGCGGCGGCCGGTCAGGTCGGCGTGTCGGAACTCAAGCGGCGAGTTGCCGTGGTCGAAGCCTTCGGGAGGCAGGCCGCCGCGTTCGCCGCAGAGCAGGGTGTCGGGGCCGAGCTGGCTGGCCGCCTGGCGGGCGGCGTCCACGTCGCCGGCGATCCAGACCTCGGGGTCACCGGCCTCGGCCATCGCGACCAGCGTGGTGGTGGCGCGGATCACGTCCACAACGGCGCAGACGCCCCGGGGATCGGGGGGCAGGGTGCCGGGGAGGAGTTCGACGCGGACGAGGGTCATAGGCGAATGGTCTGCCAGCGGCCGGAGGCGAAGCGGACCAGGGAAGCGACGGCAATGGTGACGTAGTTGACACCGGCGCCGATCCACAAGCCCGTGAGACCAAAGCCGAGAACGACGCCCAGGACGAGGGCCAGCGGAACGCGGATGGTCCAGAGGGCGAGCAGGGAGATCAGCAGCATGGCGCGCGTGTCACCGGCGCCGCGCAGGGCGCTGGGCATTATGGTTGCCAGCCCCACGACGGGCATGAACAGCCCGATCGTTCGCACCGGCAGCTCGCCCGCGTCCAGCACCGCCGGATCCGTGGTGAAAACCAGCATCAGCGGACGCGGCAACAAGAACACCACCACGCCCACCAGCGTGGAGACGATAGTCCCGGCGATCGCCGCCTCGCGCCCGTAGCGGTGCGCCAGTTGCGGGTCGCGCGCGCCCAGGCTCTGGCCCACGGCGGTGGAGGCGGCAACGCCCAGTCCAAGCGACGGCATGTAGGCCAACGACATAATCGGGCCGACGACGTTCTGGGCGGCGAAGGACACCGTGCCCAGCTGCAGGCCGATGATGCTGAAGGCCATGATCCCGCCGATGGTGATCACCATTTCCCCAACGGCCGGCCCGGCTACCCGCAGCAGGCGCCGCTGCATGTCCCAGTCGGGGCGGTAGGAACCGAAGCAGCCGGCGCGGTGGGATGAGCGGTAGATGGTGGCCAGCATGAAGGCCGCCGTGGCCAGGCGCGCCACCCCCATGGCCACCGCGATACCCAGCAGGCCGAAGCCGGCAGTCACCAGAACCAGGCCCACCACCAGGTCCACGCCGGCCATCAGCACCGAGCCCAGCATGGGGGTTCGGGTGTCGCCGACGCCGCGCTGGACGGCGCCGACCATGACCACCACGGTCTGGAAGGGGGCGCTCACGGCGCTCAGGGCCAGGTAGGGGGCGGCCATGGCGACGATGTCCTCGGAGCCGCCGACCAGGCGCAGGATCGGGTCGGCCAGGAAGACGAGGACGAATACAGAGATGAAGGAGGCGAGGACGGCGGTGAGCATGCCCTGGCGGCCTGCCGTGTGAGCCGTGGTGAGGTCGCGGGCGCCGAAGGAACGGGCGACGAGGGCCAGACACCCGATGCTCATGCCGAAGAATAGGGAGAAGGTGAAGAACATGAGGAAGTTGGAGATGCCGGCGGCGGCCAGGGCTTCGGCGCCCAGGCGGCCGGCGAGCGCGGTGTTGATCATGAACAGCGCGCTCTGCATCAGGTTCTCGAGCATGGCCGGCCAGCCGAGCGCGAAGAGGCGGCGGCGGATCTGGGGGAGGGGGAGTTGGGGCTGGCCCGAAACGGGGGGCGATGCAACCGCGCGCGCGGACGGCAACGGGCTGCTCCCGAGCTTTGCGGTGGTCAAAGCGACCTAGGCGGATTCTACGGCGGGAGGGGGTGGTTGGGCGGGTGAATTCCGGGGAATTCGGGGCGGTGAAATGGGGGGCCTTCGTGCGCGTAAGAGTTTTTTCCAAAAAACTC
>JAPPFO010000145.1 GCA_028875175.1 Chloroflexota bacterium
ACTTCGGCGTAGTCGGCGATTAGCTGTTCGCGCGGGAGGGGGGGGAGGGCGTCGGGGTCGATGATGACGCGGTGGGCGGGGTAGAAGGCGCCGACGAGGTTCTTGCCGGCGGGGAGGTCGACGGCGACTTTGCCGCCGATGCTGCTGTCGATCTGGGCGAGCAGGGTGGTGGGGATCTGGACGAGGGGGATGCCGCGGGCGTAGGTGGCGGCGACGAAGCCGATGAGGTCGCCAGCGACTCCGCCGCCAAGGGCGATGAGGGGTTCGCGGCGTTCGGCGCGCTGGGCGGCAAGCCAGTCGAAGAGATTGGCGGCGACCTCGAGGGACTTGCTTTCCTCGCCCGGGGGGAAGGTGTGGGGCTGGACCTGGAGACCTGACTTGGTGAGGGCGTGGGTGACTCGACCACCGAGGACGTTCATGACGATGGTGTCGGCGCAGAGGAAGACGCGGCCGGTGGGGGCGATTTCCTTGACGATTTGGCCGGCGCGGGTGAGGGCGCCGCGGGCGATGGTGACGCCCTGGAGGGACTTTGGAGGAATCTCACTCATGGGAGAGGAGTGAGAGGGGGTTGCTCGGTATTGGTGGGTGCGGCGAGGGGTTTAGGTGGTTTTGGGCGTGGGTGGGCGGAAGACCCTCACCCCAGCCCTCTCCCATGGGGAGAGGGAGGAAGAGCGGACGCGTGTTTGCAGGGGTCTGCGTAGCCCGAGGGTGGGTGCGCGGAGGACGTGCAACCCAACCCTTTGTCTCAGGAGAAACCTTCGTGTAACCCGAGGGTTGTTGCGCGGAAGACCCCTCACCGATTTCCGGCGAAGACGCCGGAATCTGCCTCTCCCCTTGGAGAGGGTGAAGAGCGGGCGTCCCCTTGAGTGGATTGAGACTGAGCGCAGTTGCTAGTCCCGAGCCGGGAGGAAGAGGGGCCGGGTTCTCGAGTTGGTTCACGGTGTGAGTTTGAGGGCGGTGAGGATTTCGGTGGCGATGGTGGGGATGGATTTGTGGTTGGCGTTGAGGTGGAGGTGGGCTTGTTGGTAGGCGGCGAGGCGTTCGGCGCGGAGGGCGCGGAGGCGGTTGGCGGGGTCGTTACCGAGCATGGGGCGGGGTTCGTCGGCCAGGGCGGGGCCGAGGCGGTGGGCGGCTTCGTCGGGGTCGACATCAAGCCAGACGACGAGGCCGCGGCGCAGCAGGGTGGCGCGGGACAGGGGATTGACGAAGGCGCCGCCGCCAAGGGCGACGACCTGGCGGGGGCGACCGGCGAGTTCGAGGACGGCGGACTGCTCGAAGCCGCGAAACACGGCTTCGCCCTTGTTGGCGAAGAGCCAGGGGATGGTGCGGCCGGTGCGGCGTTCGACCTCGGTGTCGGTGTCCTGGGCTTTCCAGCCGAGGCGTTGGGCCAGGACGGTGGCGACAGAGGACTTGCCGGCGCCGCTGATGCCGACGAGGAAGACGCGGTCGATGTTGGCGGCTGTCATTCGGAGTCGGAACCGACGGCGTAACTCTGGCGGAAGCGTTGGAGGTTGTCGCGGGTCTCGGGGAGGCTGTCGCCGCCGAATTTGTCGAGCACGGCGTCGGCCAGGACGAGGGCGGTCATGGCCTCGCCGATGACGCCGGCGGCGGGGACGACGCAGACGTCGGAACGCTCGAAGTGGGCGGTGGTGGGCTGGAGGGTGGCGACATCGACGGTGCGCAGGGGGCGGCGCATGGTGGAGATGGGCTTGAGGGCGCCGCGGACGACGATGGGCTGGCCGTTGGTCATGCCGCCTTCGAATCCGCCGGCGCGGTTGGAGAGGCGGGCCCAGCCACGGTCGGGGTCGATGGCGATTTCGTCGTGGACGTCGTGGCCGCGGGCGGCGGCGTTGGCGAAGGCGGGGCCAATCTCAGCACCCTTGACGGCGTTAATGCTGACGATGGCCTGGGTGAGGCGGGCATCGAGCTTGCGGTCCCACTGGACGTGGCTGCCGAGACCGACGGGGGCGCCCCAGGCGACGACTTCGAAGACGCCGCCGAGGGTGGAGCCTTCGGTGCGGGCGGCGTCGATCTCGGCCATCATCTGGTCGGCTCGTTCGGGGGTGACGGCGCGGACGGGGGAGGCTTCGACGTCGTCCCAGGGCCAGTGCTCGGGGCGGGCGTGGTCGAGGCCGGGTTCGTCGATGACGGGGCCGATGCGGGCGGTGCGGCTGCGGATGCGGATGCCGAGCTCGGCCAGGAACTTGCGGGCGACGGCGCCGACGGCGACGCGGGCGGTGGTTTCGCGGGCGCTGGAGCGTTCGAGGATGTTGCGCAGGTCGCCGGTGCCGTATTTGATCATGCCGGCGAGGTCGGCGTGGCCGGGGCGGGGCTTGGTGACGGGGGGGATGTCGTCCGGCCGGGCCTCAATGGCCATTTTCTCGCCCCAGTTGGCCCAGTCGCGGTTCTCGATGAGGAGGGTGATGGGGCTGCCGAGGGTTTCACCGAGACGAATGCCGCTGCGGATGATGGCCTGGTCGCGCTCGATTTTCATGCGGCCGCCGCGGCCGTAACCGCCCTGGCGGCGGGAGAGGTCGGGGTTGATGTCCTGGACGCCGAGGGGGACGCCGAGAGGCAGGCCTTCGACGATGACGGTGAGGCCGGGGCCGTGGGATTCGCCGGCGG
>JAPPFO010000083.1 GCA_028875175.1 Chloroflexota bacterium
CCGATTTCGGCCGAAGACGGCCGAGTCTGCCTCTCCCCTTGGAGAGGGTGAAGAGGGGCGGGTTGGGCTCGCGGGTGGCGACGTGGCTCGGTGGTAGTGGGTGGTGGGGTGCGCGGAAGACGGGCGGGTCAGAGACCCGCCCCTACGAAGGATTCGGATGGGGGCCGCGGGGCGGTTCGAGGCGGTTCTTCGAAGTGGCTCAGCACGCACGGGTAGGCACCTCAAGCGGAAGAGGCCGGTTTGAAACCGGCCCCTACGCCAGAGGGGACGCGCGGTGCGCGGAAGACGGGTGGGGCGAGGACGTTGCCCCTACGACGATCGGGGTTGGGCCAGCAACGGGGGCGGGTCCCAGGCTGCGCGCAGCCTGGGCCACACGTCGCCTGGGGCACCTGGCTCACCACGAACGGGTGGGCGCCTCGAGCGGAAGAGGCCGGTTTGAAACCGGCTCTTGCGCCAGAGGGGACGCGCCTGGCGCGGAAGACGGGCGGGTCAGAGACCCGCCCCTACGCAAGATTGGGACAAGCGGGCGGCGCGGACGCGGGCACCCACGAGGGGTGCCCCTACGTGATAGCGGCGCGGGCGGTGGCGAGGTCGTGGGCGCCGAGGCGGCGGATCCATTTGGAGTCGTTGCCGCAGCTGACGAAGAGCATGCCTTGCTTGATGCGCTGGGCGGCTTCTTCGCCGTCGGCGCAGGACATGCCGCAGAAGGCGCCGGTGTTCTCAGCCGCCTGGACGACTTTGGCGTAGGCGGCTTCGGCGTCGGTGCCGGCAACGTCGGGTTCCAACTGCATGGAGCGGCCCATGTCGGCGGGGCCGATCCAGCAGCCGTCAACGGTGGGTTCGGCGAGGATGGCTTCGCAGTTGGCGACGGCCTGGGCGGATTCGATCTGGACCATCATGAGGATCTGGTCGTCGGCCCAGTCCATGTAATCAGGCCCGTAGCGCTGGGCGTGGGTGGCGCCTAACGACCGCACGCCGCGGGGCGGATAGCGCACGGCTTCTCCGGCGCGGCGGGCGTCCTCAGCGGTATGAACCATGGGGACGACGATGCCGAGCATGCCGGCATCGAGGGCCTGGCCGATTTCGGTGACGTTGTTGCGGGAGACGCGGGCAAAGGGCACGGAGCCGCCGGCGACGATGGAGATGAGTCCGTGTTGGAACAAGGACCAGTCCCAGACCCAGTGTTGCTGTTCGAGCATGACCCAGTCGTAGCCGAGGCGGGCGCAGATTTCGGTGGAGACGGGGGACTGGAGTCCGCAGCTGATGCCGATGGCGGGTTCGCCGCGGGCCATTTTGGCCTTGGCCTGGTTGATGTGCATGGGTGGTGGTTGGGGGCGAGGAGGCGATTGGGGGGATGGTAGTTGGAAGGGAGGGGAGAGGGAAGCGACGAGACTGCCTGTGGGTGCTGGGTGCGGCAGGTGGCTTGCTGGGTTGTCAGATTGGTTGCCCGGAAGACCCCTCACCGATTTCCGGCGAAGACGCCGGAATCTGCCTCTCCCCCAGGAGAGGGTAAGAGCGCGCCGGCTTGTAGAGGGAGGGCACGAGCGCGCCCGCAGTGGGGGGCTAGTTGGTGGGGGTTCGCGGACCGGCTCTACGAGGGTGAGGTGATTGATCCTGTAAGGCGACGAGGACTTGCTGCTTGGTGCCGGGTTTGGTTGAGAGGCCCTGGGCGATGGCGTGGGCTAGAGCGACGTCCTCGGCTTTGAGGTGGTCATCGGCCGGTTCCTGGTCAGTCGCGATGGTTTCGTCGTGGTCGGGAGCATTCATTGCTGGCTACGCGGGGAGGGCGGATTTGGGGAAGGTGGCGTAGGCGCTGACGGGGACGCCGTAGCCGCCGGCCTGGCCGAGGCGGAGGTCCATGGCGGCGCCGGCAAGGGCGCGGGCGGTTTGGGGCGAGATGTCAAGATGGTGGATGAGGCGGGTTTCCATGGCGTGCTGGGCGATGCGGAGGGCCTGGGTCAGGTCGTCGTGGACGCCGACGGTCATGACGTGGGTTGGGGTTTCGAACCAGGGCCAGTCGAGATGCTGGGCGGGGGTGAGGGAGAGGTGGAGGTCGATTTCGGCGTCGATGTTGACGCCGGAGTGGGCTTCGCCGTCGCCCATGGTGGCGTGGACGTCGCCGATGGCGAAGAGGGCGTCGGGCGCCCAGACGGGCAGATGCACGGTGGTGCCGGCGGTGATGTCGTTGAAGTCGAGGTTGCCGCCGTGGATGCCGAGGCTGAGGGCTTCAATGGCGCCGGTGGCGGGGGCGACGCCGAGGGTTCCAACCATGGGTCGAAGGGGTAGGGGGACGCCGGCGACGGTGACGGTCTGGTCCTTCACATCGAAGGGCTGGATGGCGGGGGGTACGGGGTGGTCGCCCAGAAGGCCGGTGCCGGGGGTGGTGGCGACGTAGCCGCGGGGGCCGAGGCGCACGGCCTGGATGTGGACGTGGAGGGTATCGCCGGGCTGTGCGCCGTGAATGGCGATGGGGCCGGTGGCGGGGTTCATGCGGCCAGGGATGCGCTTGGCGAGATAGGCCTGGATGTCGAGGTCGTTGCAGCCGCGGTCGTAGGCGTCGCGGGCTTCGACGGTGAGATTGGCGGGCGGGGTGACCT
>JAPPFO010000052.1:0-2155 GCA_028875175.1 Chloroflexota bacterium
GAGGTGGCACCGGTGGCTATTCGGGATCGACGAAAAAGCAATCCAGGCGTACCAGGAAGGTGAGGATAGCCTGACTCTGACGTAGGTCTCACGCCAGTATTCAGGTCGTCAGGCGGTACGGAATCGGGTCAGCACGTTGTTGACCAGGCGGGAGATGTTGTTGTCATAGCGGTTGTGCGGCAGGCTGCCGCAAAACGTGATCGACCCCACCGAGAATACCGCCCCGCCGTGCGTCGTCTCGAAATACACCATGTCGGCCCGAATGAGCTGTTCGGCAGGCTCACCTGGCCAGGTAGCCACCTTGTTCAGCCGCTCTTCATGGACCAGGATGAAGTTCTCCGGCTTGTGTCCTTCGGATCTTGCCACCACCAGGGTATTCGGCGGCGTCCCGAGTCGGGTGTCCGCCCGGTCCAGCTCGAAGCCCGCCGCGCCGCCGCCGCTGAGGCCGAAATCGCCTAGAGTCTCGCCCTCGACACCCTCGAACATCCACGCCACTCGGGGATCCCGTGCCGCCGGCTGACGCCGGTACCAGGCGCCCTCGAAAATGCCCTGAGAGGTAAACCCGACTCCCGCCAGTTGCTGCGGTGGACGACCGTTGCGTCGCCACAGACCGCCGTAGTGACCGTCGAAGCTGTTGAAATACTCCCCGGGCTCCGCGGCCCAGGTTCGGATGCCGCCTTCGGCACGGCGAATCTCCACGGCTCCCGGCCAGGCCGGACTCAGCGCCACCCGCCAGTAAAACCCATTGCCGCCCAGGTACATCAGCCGCCCTCCCTGTCGGGTGTAGGCGCTCAGCGCATCCAGGGTGTCCCGGGTATGATACTCGGGGTGACTCGCGGTCATGACCACCTTGTAAGGCGCGATGAGCTCGATCCCCTCGGCATGCAAGTCGTGATCCGTGATGATATCGACCTCGTGGCCCATGGCGTCGAGCCAGTCGATGAGGTGGGTATCGGCCGGAAAATGGCGTAGCCCGGACCCTCGGGGATCCAGGTAGGACAGACAACCCGACCGCATGGTGATGAGAGGGCGCAGATACGACGCGTAGCAGATCCCGCTGCCGTCCACGTGGTAGTTGTAGGTCGACAATCCGTAGTCACGATGCTCATCCGCCGTCCACGGCCGTGCGCCCCAGGCCGCGACTCGTTCCCGGTAGGCATCGTTGGTGACGGCGCGCGCAAAATTCGCATAGACCGTGTACGTAAGGGTGGGAATCAACACGCAGGCGGCGGTCTGCGGATGTCCGCGCCGGGGCCGAACAAGGAACGGGACCATGTCGCTGACTGCCCCGCACGTGAGGCGCATGGCGTAAACCCCGCTGCTGAGATCAGCCGGCACCGTGAAGCTGAAATCGGTTTCCCAGCCGCAGTCGTAGATGTCATCCTCATGAAAGTGAATGGCGCCATACTGCTCGGGAGCGTGACGCCAGCAGGTTTCCGCTCCGGTCCAGTTGCAGCCGGTCATGCCGCGTGCCGGCAGGTTTACGAGCTCGCCGTGCAGCCCGTGGGGGCCCACGTCGACAACGCGCCGGCTGGACACCTCCTGGGAAAAGTCCCACAAGCCGACAACTTCAGTTGGCCGGTCGGCGGTCAGGGCGGTACGAATCCCGGCCGCATCGAGCGCACGGCCGATCACCATCGGGCGTTCGATCTTGCCGTTGAAATGGCCCGCAACCGGCAGTCCGCCGATGGCCCCAAGGATCAGATCCGCGGAGGTTCCCGGACGTCCCGAGCGTTCGAGATGAGATGTCGCGTCACCCGCATCATCGACCCGAATGGCCGTCTGCAGGGGAATCTGGCCGACCGACAGGGTTTGGCGGTCGGCATCGTAGGAGCCCCAGACATGATACCAGGCACGCTCGCGCAAGGGTTTGCCAACGCTGACCTGCCGAACCTTGCCACCGCCGGTGCCCACCAGCGCGCTGGCACCCATGGCGTCGATCCCCAACACGAACCCGGTACCGGAGTTTGGATCATGCTTGGCGATGACACCCTGCAAGTCCTTGTGCGGGGTGGTCGGCCAGATTGTGGCCGCAATGGTAACGCTTGTCAGGCCATGCAGAGCCGTCGCATCCGGCACCCTGGCGTAGGAGCCGAGGGAAACCGCCTGAACACGGGACGCATGGCTGCCGGCAAACACCGTCGACAGGTCGTGT
>JAPPFO010000052.1:2165-2550 GCA_028875175.1 Chloroflexota bacterium
CCGGGTCCGTCCGGGTTCGGGTCGCCGCAGATCACCTTCACCAGTCGTACCTGGTAGGGGTGGGAAGCGGTACTGCTGACCTTGAAGGCGATGGTGTCACCGGGCGCAACCGACCAGCGGTCCGCGTATCCTGTCAACGGAATCATCATCTCCTCCGGGGCCGTTCGCTCGTATCGCGGTCAGTAGTGGACTCCACCCATTGTGCGTGATTGCTCCGAATGATCAAGGTCGCCTCTTTGCAAGCAGAGTGCTAAAATGACCAGGAGGTGAGAATTGGGCGATAGATTGAAGGACAAGGTAGCGGTAGTCACCGGTGCCGGCCGTGGTATTGTGTTGCCAGCCAGCCGGAGCTGCCAAACTCCGCCAGGTAGAGTTGCCACGACGC
>JAPPFO010000012.1 GCA_028875175.1 Chloroflexota bacterium
GAGCAAGGCTTGGGCCTTGCGTACCATTTCGGCGCTGTCGTCTAAGGCGGCCATGACCGGGACTGTCGCTATCAACTCGGCTACTTCTTCGGCCTTGCGGCGTACAGCGGCCCTGTGGCGGCGCTCGTCGAGAACCTGAATCTGCTGGGACAAAGGGAGGTTGTCATCGTTGAGAAGCGCTTTGAGTTCTTCGTCGGTCAGGTCGGCCAGCGGCAATTCGTTCTTCACGGCACACACGATATCTGTTCGACATACGAACACCAGGCCACATGATTAATGAACAGCGACGGTGTTCGGGGGCGGCACTTGTAGTGCAAGCGTGTAGACTTGATCCTGGCTCGTTGGTTGATTCGGGCTGGGCCTTGGGTGGCTGAGGGTGGGATCGCTGATTCGGGTTCGGCTCTTGCCTGGTTCTGGATGCTTGCTGGCATTCGATCTGTTGTCGTGGTTGATGCGTTTCGGTCTGGTGGTTGGTCCCCTGGGGGGCTGTGGGCCTGTCCTTGTGGTTGTTTTTGCTGGCCGGGGTTTGTGGCGGCCCCGAGGTGGGGCCAGGGGTTTTTGTTGGGGCCGCAGATTCCCCCTCAAGGGACCTTTAGCCGCTGCGGGGCATGCGGGAATCGGCGTTCGCCAACGGGAGTCGGTCTCGGGGGAATCTGGGGCTGGCATTGCCGGGGCAGGCGCGGGTCTGACGGCTTTTGGACTTTTCGGTCGTGCATTGGGGTTGCGACCGGTTGGATGCGGTTTACGACCGGCGCTACGGAGGGTTGCGACCGGTCGCGGCAGGCGTGGTGGTGCATGATGGCGGTCATGAGCAAGGTTCTTGGCCATCTGCGGGCGGTGGGTTGCGGCAGTGCTGCTCGTGTTGGCGGACCAGGGATGCGTGCCGTGGTAGATGTATGTTTCTTGTATCGGCTCTGGTATATTTCTCATATGGGCTCTGTCAAAGTTCTGAAAGGTCTGGGACCGGTGTTCTCGACCCGGGAGTTCGAGCGGGCGGCCGGGGTGCGCCCGTCTTCGGCGTCGCGCGCACTGGGGGAGTTGGCGGCCGGGGGCAGGGTGGAGAAGATTCGCCGGGGGACGTGGCGCAACTTCTGTGTGGAGTGGCCGTCTGCGGTCGATCAGTTGGTCGCCGTCGGCCCGGTGTCGCACCATTGGACTGCGGAGTGGGAGGCGGAGCTGGAGGCGGCCTATGGGGGCGCTGTTCGCCGTATCTCGGGTCTGACCGCGTTGGGAATGGCGGGGGCGGCGCTGATCTGCCGGCCGGAGGTCAGCGTGGCTGGCGCCGTCGCGTTCGACACTGATCCGTTCGGGTTCGCGTCATGGCGGGAGAGCCCCGAGTCGCTCTTGGTTGGCGCGGTGCATCTGACGGAGCACACGTGGGTGTCGACGCCTGGACGGGCGGTGCTGGAATGCGCCCACCACCCTTACCGCTCGCACCGCTGGGAGGAGTATGTGGGCCGCATGTTGGCCTGGCGCTTCGAAGTGTGCGCGCCCGACGAAGTCGCCGAGGTGGCGGGCGCTTTGGGATGGCGCGCCGGATTGCGGCGGATCTCGTCTTTGGCACAGGGACTGGCCGAGACCCCGGCAGGGCAAAGCCTGGGGTTCGACATCGACCCCCGGTGGGCTGATCTGGGCTCCGCCGCTCGCCGAGGGGACGACTGGATTCACCTCGCGCCGCTGCACCGCACCGGCGATCCGCCCCGCATCGCCCACCAAGATGCGCCCCGCAAAGTCAACTGGGCGGCCGCCCCCGAAGCCCTCGCCGCCGCGGTGTCGACATGAGCACCCCGACGAGCCGGCACAAGGGAGGCACCGCTGGGGTCTGCGTGGAGTCCGATGCGGTTCGCCTGACTATTGGGAAGATACGCGGGAGCGCAATGCCGGGAGCGGTTGTGGCTAGGTCTCGAGGGGATTATGCGGCGGGGCTCGGCAAGGGTCGGCGGGTAGTGTTGGGTTTGATGAGTGCTGATGCACCGCTTGCGAAGGAGTTGGCGGGTCCGTTGCGGCCTCGGCCCTATCTGTTGGCCAAAGAAGTCCCGCAGCTAATGGCCCAGCCGTCGGTGAGGGGCAGACATCTGCCGTTGCGCCAGTTCGTCAAGGACTGGTACGCCCCGTTGGCGAACCGCGCCGAGATGGTTGTCGACCCCCTTGGGCCGGATGTCGCTTTGGGCGACGCGGTGCGGATAGCAACTGTGGTCCATGCGCTGTGCGATTTGGAGTCGATGGCGATGCCGTCGTGGGTGTACGACTATCGCTTCGAGGACGACGAGATGTTGATTGAACAGGTGCCGTGGCACAGCACTTTGGGGGATTCCGAGCGCCGGGACGCGCCGGCGGCGTGCCAGTGGCACAGGTGCTGGTTCGGCACCGGGTTCTTCGAGGTGCTCGGTGTCCACGTCGGATGAGTTCCTTCCCCACGACGTACTGACCGGCGACCGTCTCCGCCGGTTGTTCGGCGAGTTGGACGCAGAGCTCGGCGCAGATGGCCCCCGGGTCGAGGTGGTTATCTGCGGAGGCGCCGCTTTGGCCCTGCGGTGAAA
>JAPPFO010000098.1 GCA_028875175.1 Chloroflexota bacterium
GAGCAGCAGGGGCCGGCGCTGGCGCGGGGGCCGCGGCGACCGGCGCAGGGGCCGGTGGCGGAGGTGCGGCCGGAGGGGCCGAGGATGCGGCGGCCGCGGCCGGTGGGTTGGGATCCTCGGCCGGTGGGGTTTCGCCGGGTTCCAGAATCCACGCCAGCAAGCCCTGAACCTTAACCAGATCGCCGGGTCCGGCGGCGATGCCGCCCAGGATGCCGGCAGCCGGGGCTTCGACGCGGGCGTTGATCTTGTCGGTTTCGAATTCCAGGACTTCCTGGCCCTTCTCGACCTCGGCGCCTTCCTCAACCAGCCACTCGGTGACGGCGCCTTCTTCCATGGTCATGCCCATCAGGGGCATGCGAACCGCGGTAGCCACGGTTTAGTAGACGCCCTGGAGGGACTGGCGAATGGCCCCGACAACCTGGGCGGTGTCGGGGAACGACGCCTGCTCGAGGGGTTCGGAGAAGGGGACGGGCGCGTGCGCGGCTCCGACGCGCAGGACCGGGGCATCCAGGTCGTCGAACGCCAACTCCTGGATCTGCGAGGCGATTTCAGCGCCGAATCCGCCGAAGCGCACGGCTTCGTAGAGGACCACCGCGCGGTGGGTCTTGCGGACCGAGCGCAGCACGGTGTCGGTGTCCAGCGGGTAGAGCGAGCGGATGTCGACGACTTCCACGCTGATGCCCTCGGCGGCCAATTGCTCAGCGGCCTCGAGGGCGTGGTGGGTTTGGCGGGCGTAGGTAATGACACTGACGTCGTCGCCCTCGCGCTTTACGTCGGCTACGCCGATTGGGACCAGGTACTCGCCTTCGGGCACGTGGCCGCGCATGGCGTAGATGGCCTTGTGCTCAAACATGATGACGACGTTGTCCTCGCGAATGGCGGACTTGAGCAGGCCCTTGGCGTCATAGGGCGTGGAGGCGGTGATGACCTTGAGGCCGGGGACGTGAGCGAACCAGGCTTCCAGGCTCTGGGTGTGCTGGGCGGCATTGCCAGTGCCGGCGCCGAAGGGGGCGCGGTAGGTGAGGGGCAGCTTGGCCTTGCCGCCGAACATGTAGCGGTTCTTGGCGGCCTGGTTGACAATCTGGTCCATGGCGATGCCCATGAAGTCGCTGTACATGAACTCGGCGACGGGCCGGCTGCCGGTCAGGGCGGCGCCGATGCCGAGGCCGGCGATGGCGGCTTCGGCGATGGGGGTATCGACGATGCGGTCGGGGCCCCATTTTTCGAGCAGGCCCTGGGTGACGGCGTAGGCGCCGCCCCAGACGCCGACTTCCTCACCAACGACAAACACGGTGGGGTCTCTGGTCATTTCCTCGTCGATGGCCTCGCGCAAGGCCTCGCTCATGAAGATTTCGCGCGTGGCGGTTTCGGGCGCGGGCGCCTGGGGGGTGGTGACGGCCATGCTGGTTACTCCACGTAAACGTCGCGCTCGATAACGTCGACGGTCGGCCAGGGGCTGGCCTCGGCGAACGCCACGGCGTGTTCGATTTCGCATTCGATCTGCCCGTCAATCGCCTGGAAGTCGTCCTCGTCGAGCCGTTCGGACTCGTTGACGGCCGTGACGAAGCGCTCGATTGGGTCGCGGGCGACCCATTCGGCGATTTCTTCCTTGGTGCGGTAGTTCTTCTGGTCGAGGACGGTGTGGCCTTTCTGGCGGTAGGTGCGGGCCTCGATGAGGGTGGGGCCTTCGCCGCGGCGGGCGCGATCAATGGCCGTTTTGGCGGTGGCGTAGACCTCGAAGATGTCGTTGCCGTCGATGGAGGCGCTGGGAATGCCGTAGGCGGGGCCGCGGTTGTGGATGGCCGCGGCGTTGGCGAAGTCGGCGTGGGTGGCCATGCCGTACTGGTTGTTCTCGCAAACGAAGACGGCGGGCAGGTTCATGGTGGCGGCGACGTTGACGCCTTCGTGGAAGGCGCCGGTGGGGCCGGCGCCGTCGCCGAAGAAGGCGACGGTGACCTTGCCGTCCTTGCGGAGCTTGGAACCGAGGGCGGCGCCGGTGGCGATGGGGATGCCGGCGCCGACAATGCCGTTGGCGCCGAGGTTGCCGAGTTCGATGTCGGCGATGTGCATGGAGCCGCCCTTGCCGCCGCAGTAGCCGGTGGAGCGGCCGAAGAGCTCGGCCATCATCTTGTCCATGCGGGCGCCCTTGGCGATGCAGTGGCCGTGGCCGCGGTGGGTGCTGGTGATGAAGTCGCCGTCGTCGAGGGCGGCGCAGACGCCGGTGGCGGTGGCTTCCTCGCCGATGTAGAAGTGGAGGGCGCCGCGCATTTTGGCGGCGCGGAAGGCTTCTTCGGCGGTTTCTTCGAAGCGGCGGATGCGCCGCATGATCTGGTAGATCCAGCGAAGCTGGTCGTCGGTGAGCTGCTCCAGCACGCCGTTGGAAGCGTCGTCGCCTCCAGCGCGGCCGTTGGTGGAGACAGGTTGTTGCTCTGCCAAGGCGCGCCTCCGTTTGCGGGCGGGCGGGACGGTGCCGCGGCCGCCGGGCCGAACCGGTTCACTCTACCGGCGCGAGAGTATATCCGGGCGTCGACAAGATAGGCGGCTACCGAAGGAGGAACGAGGTCTGCGAAGCGGTGGTATCGGAGTATTCGCCCACGCTCGTTTCCCCGCCCTGCGAAGGTGTGTTGCTCGCAAGTTTCCTGGCGTGTCCTGGCCTGGGCGGTCTTCGGGCCGCCGCCCAACTCAAAGCGACTCGGAACCTGAATGTTGCGAGACGCGGCCGACGACGGTTCGGTGCGTCTCGGCCCACCACTAGACTATGCGCTGGCGCCTCCCAGGATTACCCGCGTGAACAAAATCGCCGTCGTCGGCTCTGGCAGCTGGGGTACGACCCTGGCCGTGATGGTCGCTGAAGCGCGCGGTCATTGCGCTCTGTGGGTTCGTGAGCCCGATGAGGCTCACGAGATGGCTGCGCGTCGCGAGAACGTGCGCTTTCTGCCTGGCGTGACCCTGCCGGATTCGTTAGACATCAGCCACGACGCAGCAGCGGTGCTGGATGGCGCGGATCTCGTACTCCTGACCGTGCCCATGCGCCGGCTTCACGAAAACTGGCAGATCATCGGCGGCCGGATCGAACCACACGCGTTGATCGTCAGCGGAATCAAGGGGCTCGACCCGGAAACGGGGCGACGGGTCAGCGAACTTCTGACCAGCTGGTCCGGCGATCAGATCCTGAACCGACTGGCGGTGCTGTCCGGACCAAATCTGGCCCGCGAGATCGCCGCCGGCGAGCCCGCCACCGCAGTCGTGGCCGCGCGAATCCCAGAGGTTGCGCGCAATGTGCAGCAGCGGCTGAGCGCGCCAACGTTCCGCACCTACGTCAGCGATGACGTCATCGGCATAGAACTCGCTGGCGCCATTAAAAACGTCATCGCCATTAGCGCCGGGATGGCGGACGGCCTGCGCTACGGCGACAACGCCAAGGCCGCCTTGATGACTCGCGGTCTGGCCGAAATGACGCGCCTGGGGCTCACGGCCGGAGCCGATGCTCTTACGTTTGCCGGATTGGCGGGCATGGGTGATCTCATCGCCACCTGCGCCAGCCCGCACTCCCGGAACCACTACGTCGGCCAGGAACTCGCCGCCGGCCGCTCGCTTGACGACATCCAGTCTCGCATGGTCATGGTTGCGGAAGGGGTGGACACCTCTCGCGGGGCTCTGGCCCTGGCACGCCGCCTGGGCGTGGAAATGCCGATAGTGGAACTGATCAACCAGGCGCTGTTCGACGGCCTGCCCGTAGCCGAAGCCGGGCAAGTGCTCATGGCGCGCGAACTCAGCCACGAGCTCCGCGGTATCCGCCGCAGCCACTGAGTGAACGAGGGCGGTTGACCCTGCCGTAGCTGGACGCGGCGGAGTTTCAGTGCGGGTACATCCGGCGGCGCCGGCGGGACTGGGCATGTCTCTTCTCGCCGCTTCTCGGGTTCCCGCATGTGCCAGACTCGCCCGCCAGTACAGCACGTGAGGTTGGGCCATCACTACATCCGTCGTTGACACACTCGCCGGGTTGGTCGCGATCAACAGCGTGAACAGCAGTCTCGAGGGCGGGCCGGGCGAGGCCGAACTGGCCCACCATGTCGCCGACCTGGCCCGCGCCGCCGGCGCCGACGTCGAGATGTATGACGTCGAGCCCGGCCGCCCCAACCTGCTGGCCTGGATCCGCCGCGGCAACCGCCCGACCCTGATGTTCGAGTGCCACCTGGACACGGTGGGGCTGGATCCAATGCCGGACGCCCTGAACCCTCGCGTCGCCAACGGCCGGCTCTACGGTCGCGGCTCAGCCGATCCCAAGGGCTGCATGGCGGCCATGCTGCACGTGCTGCAGGCCGCGGCGGACGACCCGGACTTTCCGGTGGATATCTGCCTTGCGGGGGCCGTGGGTGAAGAGATCGTGATGATCGGTTCGCGGGTGATGGCCGAACGACGCCCGCCGGTCGACGCGGCGGTGGTCGGCGAGCCAACCGAGCTGCGCATCATCACCGCGCAGAAGGGCGCCGTCCGCTGGCGCGTCCGCACGCACGGCGTCGCGGCCCACAGCGCGATGCCCGAGCAGGGCCACAACGCGATCGAGGATATGGCCAGGGCGCTGCCGGCGCTGGCTCGGGGCCTTGAACCCCATCTGGCCGCCCGCCCCCACCCGGTCCTTGGCAACGCCACCTGGAACGTTGGAACCATCCGAGGCGGGGCCGGAGTCAACGTCGTACCCGACCGCTGCGAGATCGAGATTGACCGACGGCTGGTGCCGGGCGATACGTCTGCCGAGGTGCTTGCGCATGTTGACGCGGCTCTGGACGAGCTCCGAGCCGATAACCAGGAACTACGCGTCGACCGCGATCCGCCGTTTGTGGACATCCCGCCACTGGAGACGCCCGAAAACGCCCTGATCGTGCGCGCCGCGCAACGCGCCGTGGCCGCCGCAGGCATATCGCCCGATCCGCTGGGCGTCGCCTACGCGACAGACGCCGCCATGCTCTCCGGGATCGGCGGCATCCCGTCCGTCGTCCTGGGCCCAGGCGACATCGCGCAGGCACACACGAATGACGAGTGGATCGAGATCGCGCAGCTCGAGCAGGCGGTCGGCGTCTACCTGGGCGTCTGCAGAGCCTTCGGAGAGATTGCCGCCTGATGCGCCTGACCCAGCGCGTGCACCTGGTCGGCAGCGGCGCCACCGGCGCGGACCTGTCCAACCCTTACGACTGCCACGTCTACCTCGTCGACGGCGGCGGCCCGCTGGCGCTGATCGACGCCGGCGTCGGCCTTGAGCCGGAACTGATCCTGGCCAACGTTCGCGCCGCCGGCTTTGACGCGGCGAACATTGAGACCATCGCCCTGACGCACGCCCACGCCGACCACGGCGGCGGCTCGGGACCGCTGCACGAGCTGACTGGAGCCGAAGTCCTGGCCCCTGGACCCGCCGCGGACTGGCTGCGACGGGCCGACGAGGAGGCCATGTCGCTCCCACGCGCCAGGAACGGCGGCACCTATCCGGTTGACTACCGGCTGGCGCCCTGCCCATCGGCGACTTCGATCGGCGGCGGCGACACGATCCAGGTGGGCGACGTTCGGCTGACGGCCATTGCCACCCCTGGACACGCCCGTGCGCACATTTCCTACCTGATTGAAGGCGACGACCGAACGGGCCTGTTCGGCGGCGACGTGGTGTTCCAGGGCGGCAGAATCCTGCTCCTATCCACCCCCGACTGTTCCATTAAGGACCTGGTCGCCACCATGCGCCGCCTGGGCGACATGGAATTCGAAGCGTTGTATCCGGGGCATGCCGGAATCTCGCTGCAACGCGGCCGCCAGCACGTGGACGCGGCGCTGCGAGCCTTTGACGCCGAGGAAATTCCGCCGAATTTCAATGCGTAGTAACCCGAGCCGCAAGTCGCGCGCCCCTACAATGCCGGAAACCACCCAACGGGATTGGCGGACCTGATGCCCCTCCAGGCGGACGTGTGTGTGATCGGCGGCGGACCCGGCGGCTACGTGGCGGCTCTTCGAGCCGCGGCACTGGACGCCCGGGTCGTCGTGATCGAAGACAGTGGCCTTGGCGGCGTCTGCCTGAACCGTGGGTGCATCCCCTCGAAAGCCCTCCTGCGCAGTGCGGAGGTCTATCAACTCGCCAAGAAGGCTTCCAGTTTTGGCGTCCGGGTCAAGGGCGTTGAGGCCGACTACAAGGCCATGGTTCGCCGCAAGGACCGAGTTATTCGCCAGTTGGGCCGCGGCATTGAGGGCCTCTTGAAGGCTGGCGGGGTGACGGTCCTGCAGGGCACCGGACGGCTGGCGGGCGGCGGCGCCGTGGAAGCGTCGCTGGCTGATCGCACCGAGCTCATCACGTCGAAGTCCATTATTGTGGCCACCGGTTCGTCGTCCGCCGCTCCGCCGATTCCCGGCGTCGACCTCCCGGGCGTCATCGACAGCGACGGCGCGTTCGAGCTAGAGGAAGTTCCGGAGCACATCCTGGTGGCCGGCGCGGGCGCCGTTGGCGTCGAGTGGGCCACTCTCTTCGCACTCCTTGGCGGCCAGGTCACCCTGGTGGAGATGCTGCCGCATGTGGTGCCCAACGAGGACGCAGCCGTCAGCGCCGCCATGCGGAAGATCCTCATCCAGCAAGGCGTCAAGGTCCGCACCGGCACGCGCATCGACTCGATAGAGCAGGGCGACCCGCACCTTGAGGTGACGCTGGCCACGGATGAAGATTCCGAGGCTGTGCGGGCCTCGCACGTCCTGCTGGCGACCGGCCGGCGGGCCAACGTGGCCGACATTGGGCTGGAGTCCGCCGGGGTGCGGTTTACACCACGAGGCATAGGCGTCAACGAACACCAGCAGACCAGCCAGCCCGATATCTACGCTATCGGCGACGTGATTGGCGACAAGCTCCTGGCGCACGTCGCGTCGCACCAGGGCGTCGTGGCCGCCGAGCATGCGCTGGGTCGGCCCTCGGTCTACGAACCCAACGCCGTGCCCGCCTGCACATTTACCCATCCCGAGATCGCCAGCGTCGGTCTCACCGAGGAAGCGGCCAAGGAAGAGCGCGGCGACATCCAGATCGGGATGTTTCCGTTCCAGGCGCTGGGGCGCGCCCGCGCCTATGGCGACACGGACGGCTTCGTGAAGATCGTGGCGGGCCAGCCGCACGGCGAGATCCTCGGCATGCACGTGATTGGTCCGGGCGCCAGCGACATCATCGCCGAGGGCGTGCTGGCCATCCGGCTGGAAGCCACCCTGGACGACCTGCGAGAAACGGTGCACGCCCACCCGACCTTCGCTGAAGCCACCGCCGAGTCGGCCTGGCAGGCGATCAAGGCTCCAATCCACTTGCCCTTGCCCCGGAACGGACGCTGAACCGCTCGGCTGGGCAACCTCTGCGACTCGCGATTGCCGGCCTGGGGGCGATCGGGACCGAAGTCGCACGCGCCGTGCGCGCGGGCGAAGCGCCGGGAGTCCAAATCGCGGCCGTCGTTGAACCTCAAGCGATCCCAGCGCGCGACACTCTGGCGGCCGCCGGGGTACCCGTCCACACCGACCTTGCTACGCTCGACTGGGACAGCCTCGACGCGGTTCTCGAAGCCGCTTCCCAAGCGGCGCTCCGCGCAATCGCCCCAGAGGTACTCGGCCACGGAGTCGATCTGGTTGCCCTGAGTGCGGGAGCGACTCTCGACACCGGATTCCTGACATCGTTACTGACCGCCGCGGCGACGTCAGGTGCCCGCATCTGGGTTCCGTCCGGAGCTATCGGCGCGCTGGACGTCATTCGTGCGTCCCGGGTGGGTCACGTGGAGTCGATCACCCTGACCACCACCAAGCCTCCTGTAGCCCTGGTCGACGCACCGTGGGTCGTCGAACAGGGCATTGACCTATCGTGCGTGACCAGACCGCGGGTGATCTTTGCCGGTGGACCGGTGGAGGCTGTCCGCGGATTTCCGCAAAACGTCAATGTTGCGGCATTGCTGGCGCTGGCCTCGGACGACCCGGGCCGTCTGCGTGTGACCGTAGTGGCCGACCCCGACGCGCCCGGAAACGTGCACGAAGTCGAAGCTGCTGGCTCGTTCGGAACTATGCGGTTGCGGCTGGAGAACCGCCCGAGCGAGGCAAACCCCAAGACCAGCGCCTTGGCAGCCCAGAGCGTTATCGCGTTGTTGCGACAGCTCGGCTCACCGCTGCGGTTCGCGTAGCCTCGCCTACCGCGCACGCTGGTCCGGCAGAGCGGGTACTAGCCATCGCGCCAATGCCTGGCGCGGTTGCAAGCCGAAGGAATCTTCGGCGTCCGCCAGTTGCGCGGATTAGTTGACGAGTACTTCCAGTCGGCGCTTTCGCACCACTTCTTGACCGCCAAGATAGACAGACACGGTGCGGGCGATGTTGCAGATGTTCTCGGCTGCATCCCCGTCAACTACCAATAGATCGGCCTGGCGTCCGGGAAGAAGCGAACCCGTAATGCCATCCAAGCCAATGGCCTGGGCGGCGGCGCCGGTCACCAGTCGGACGGCGTCCACGGGCGTTGTATCGAGCGCCACGACCGCGCTGATGACCGAGAGCGGGAATTCATGGAATGGCGTATCGATTACCCCGGCGTCGGTGGACACGACGTGGGGTACGCCCTGCTCACGCATATAACGGAAATTTGCGCCGGCGGCGCGGATGCGTTCGCGCTCGTCGGCGGGTAGCGCGTCCAAATGCGCAAGGTCGCGAAACGGAGTTCGGTTCATGGCCGCCAGGGTCATGTGGACTGACTGATGCGTTGCGTCGATGCGATCGACGGCCGCGGCGTCGATTATCGATTGGCCACGGATTCCGTCTGCCGTGAGCCACGAGCAATGTTCCAAGGTATCGACGCCGGCATCGATAGCGTCTCGACATCCGTCCGCCCCCAGTACGTGGGCAGCAACATGACGACGGAGCCGATGAGCGTCCGTAACCAACGCGCGCAGCGTCTCCAGCTCGTATTGTGAGTGTCCGGCTTGGGAGCCGGGGGTCATCATGCCGCCGGTGGCCATGACCTTGATGAAGTCGGCGCCGGCTTCGACCATCTCACGAGCGGCGCGGATTACCTCGTCGCGCGAATCGGCGCGCAGCCCGCACCAGTTGAGATGACCACCTGTGGTGGTGATCGGGGCCCCACAGACTAAGAGGCGCGGCCCGAGGAACCGGCCAGCATGCTGCGCGTCGCGAACCAGCATGTTGAGGGTCCGGTAGCCACCCGTGTCGCGCATGGTCGTCACCCCGGTCGCAAGGGCACGCTGGGCGTTTTGGACTGCGGTGATGACACGTTCTTCGTTTGACGCGGACTTGTGGACCGCCAGCGTGCGTTCGTGGCTGGAATACGCGCCGAACTGCAAGTGGCAATGGCAGTCGATCAGGCCGGGCATGATCGTGGCGTCGCCGTATTCCACGATGTCCGCGTCTTCAGCGAGCGGACGCGCCGGGCCCGCATAGGTGATGAGGCCATTGCTGACCACGACCTCGGCGTCGTAGCACGGATCGGCCCCCGTGCCGTCAATGAGCGTGGAGGCACGCAGGACCAGATCAGGCATTGCCGGAAAGCTCTTGACCATCAGTTGGCGCAGTATCTTAGCCGCCCGCCGAAGCCTCCCTCGGCCATTACTACCCGCGAACTCGCCGCGTCGCGAGACAGTCCGAGCGCGGTGGGCTTGGACCAAGGATCGAGTACATGGTGGCCTGCCGGGGGCCAGGTTGGTGAAAGAGTGTCGAAGGGCGTGCTGGAATAGGGCAGTATTGGCACATGGCAATTAAGTCCCCGGCACCCCGGCTTGTTGATTTCGAGCACCTGCTCGACCGGGTCAAGAAGCCCGCTCAGTATCTGGCGGGCGAGCACAACGCGCGCCAGAAGGACTGGGACTCGGCCCAGACCCGCCTGGCGCTCTGCTTCCCCGACGCCTACGAGATCGGCATGTCCAACCTGGCCATGGGCCTGCTCTACGAACTAGTCAACGACGACACGCCGCATCTGTGCGACCGCAGCTTCACGCCGCTGCCCGACATGGCCGACGCCATGCGCGACGACGGCATTCCCCTCTTCGGCTGGGAATCGCGCCGGCCCCTTCGCGACTTCCACATCCTCGGCTTTTCCATGAGCTACGAGAGCGGCAACACCAACGTCCTCGAAATGCTCGATCTCGCCGGCATCCCCATTGAGCGCGTAGACCGAACGGACGATGATCCGCTGCTGCTCGGCGGCGGCTCGGCCGTCTCCAACCCCGAACCCATGGCCGACTTCTTCGACCTCATCGCCGTCGGCGAGGGCGAGGACTTGCTTCAGCAGGTGCTCAATCTGCACGCCGAGTTCGACCGCGCCCAACCCGGCTGGCGCCACGACTTCATTGCCGCCGCCGCCCGAACCATCCCCGGCATCTACGCCCCGGGTCTCTACGAGCCCCAATACGCTGACGACGGCGCATTCCTCGGCCACCGGCGCCTGCGGGACGATCTTCCTGAGAAAATCGCCCGCCAGTACGTCGACATCGACGTCTACAGCGGACCGCGCCGGCCCGTCGTCCCTAACACCGGCGTCGTCCACGACCGCATCGCCGTTGAACTCGACCGCGGCTGCGCCCGCGCCTGCCGTTTCTGCCAGGCCGGCTACCTCTACCGTCCGGTGCGCCATCGAAGTAAAGACCTGGTGGAGCAGGCCGTGGACCGCTGTCTCACCGCCACCGGTCAGAGCGAGGTCTCCCTGCTCTCCCTCAATGCTGTCGACTACGAAGGGTTGGATGGTGTCATCACCAACGTCTACGACGCCGCCGAGGACTACGTCCGCGTCTCCATCCCTTCCACCCGCGTCGAGACCTTCAACGTCGACGTGGCCGACGCCCTCCAACGCGGCGGTAAGCGCGGCGGCAGCCTCACCTTCGCCCCCGAAGCCGCCACGCCCCGCATGCGCCGGGTCATCAACAAGGAGATTTCGGACGAGGATCTGCTGGAAACCTGCGACATGGCCTTCCAGCGCGGCTTCCGCACCATCAAGCTCTACTTCATGATCGGACAGCCCACCGAGACCATTGACGACGCCCAGGCCATCGCCCACCTGGCCAACCGCGTCATGGCCCTCGGCCGCCGCCACCACGGCAAGCGCGCCAAGGTCAACGTCACCGTCTCCACCTTCATCCCCAAGCCCTTCACCCCATTCCAGTGGCACCCGCAGGACCGCACCGACGCCATTCGCGCCAAGCAGCAGGCCTGCTTCGACATCGCCCGCGACCGCAACATCCATCTCATGTGGCACGACCCCCAGGAAAGCCACATCGAGGCCCTGCTGGCCCTCGGCGACCGTCGCGTGGGCCGCGCCATCAAGGGCGCCTGGGAACGCGGCTGCCGCTTCGACGGCTGGATGGAACACTTCCAACCCAACCGCTGGTACGAATCAATCGAAGCCGCCGGCCTCGACCTCGACTGGTACATCCACCGCCAGCGCGACCCCGACGAACCCCTCCCCTGGGACCTCGTCGACATCTTCGTCAGCAAGCGCCTCCTCCAGCGCGAATACCAGCGCGCCCTCGCCGACGCCGCCACCGAACCGGCTACCGCCGCCTAGCCCAGCCGTCCGATGCTCTCGGACACCAGGCCGTAGAATCTCCTAGCTGCGGGCGGCAGCCGATCCGCTGGTCGCCGGCGCCTCAACCGAGGGGCACGGAGACTCTCGCGAACCGAGAAAACGCGCATGTCGCCCGAGTTGATTGGAATCCTTGCCGTAGGGGCCGCCGTGATCGCTGTCGTCGTCGCCGTCTGGCGTGATCTGCGGACTGACGTTCGGCATCTGACCATTTGCGTCGACATCCTCACCGAAGGTGTCGCCCGCATCGATGGCTCAATCAAGGGCGTGCTGACCAGTTGCACCCAGCCGCCGTGGGAGAAGTCGACGCACCGGGCGCCGAGGCTCTCAGGCGATCATGGGTACAATCACTCAGGCGTGGGCGGTCGCCAATCCACTGATCTTCGTCGCCGGAACCAGCGCAACGAAGACCTCGCCCACGGAGCAACCAATGACGGACGCGACCGCCCTGGACGCCACCCCGGCAACGCAAGCGGACCTAGCTGCGCTCCGGTCCGAAGTCGACCAGCAGTTCGTTGAACTTGCAACCGACATCAACGCACTTTTTCAGCAGGCTGAGGATCGAGAAGAGGGTGCCCTTCGGGCTATTGAGGCCCGATTTGACAGCACCCATCGGTTGATTGACGAACGATTCGAGGAGAGTCGTCAGTACACGGATCGACGATTTGAGGAACTTCGGCAAGCAATCGACGCGCGATTTGAGGAACTTCGGCAAGCAATCGACGCGCGATTTGAGGAACTTCAGCAGGCTATCGACGCGCGATTCGCGGCGATTCCCCGCTATATCGACGGACGGTTTGAGGACCAGCAGCGGGCCATCGACGCGCGATTCGCGGAATACCGCCAGGCCATTGACACTCGACTTGAAGGCCTTGCTGTTGGGATCAATCGCCTGCTCGAGCATCACGATTTGCCCGGGGTCGGCACTCACGGCCAATTGAGAACTGCCGAACCAGGCGCCGATCAGCCTGTTGGCTAAGCCCGGAATCGAGGCCCGGGTTCCGCCGCGTCCCAACTGGCCGCCACCCCCGCGCCGGCTCGCTCATCTCCTCGCGTGCCTTCGCCACCAGCGCCGGCAGGTGGTCGTCATTCGCCATCCGCTGCTCCAGGTGCACCATGCGTTCTGGCCCCGCCGTCCTGACCATCGCGTCGCCGTAGGCGCGCTCCGCCCAGAACCGCACCAGTGAGGCCACGTCGTTTCGCAGCGTGTCCAGGTCCTCGTCGTCGAAGCGCTCCGACACGTTGATCGTGAACATGCGCCGCCGCGTGCCACCCCCATAGGACGCGTGCTTTAGGTCCTGGTTGAACATGATCAGGTCCCCCGGCTGCGTCTCCAGCGCGACCGCCGGAACCTCGGGACCTGGGACGCCGAGTGCTTCCTCGGTCTGGTCCACCCGGCTGGTGCTCATCAGGTCGTGCAGCGCGTTCGCATACCCGTCGCGCCGGTGGTGGCTTCCGGGAATCACCCGCAGGCAGCCTGACGCCGCCGTCACGGGATCCAGGTAGAACGCAAACTTCAGAAACCGGTACTTCGTGCGCGCAAACCCGTCCGAGTGCCAGCGCGTGTCGCCCACGTAAAAGTTCCCGTCGCTGGTCTCGTAGTTGTAGTCGTCCCCTAGCAGCGCCGAGGCCACGCCATTGATTCGCGGGTCGTCGATCAGCCCGCTCAGGTACTCGCTCTGGTCAATGAAGGGCACGAACGCCGACCGCTGCTTGTGGTCATGCACTCTCCCCTCGTGCCCACCGCCACGCTCCGCCCAGACCAGCTCGAACTCCGCGCTGATCGCCTCCGCCTCGTTCGCAAACGCCCCGGGAAAGCTCAAATACCCAAACGTCTCGAAAAACCGCACCTGCTGCTCAGAAAGCTGCATCCCACCGACCTGCCGCGCCTGCGAAACGCGACGTTCAGTGTAGGTGTGCCGAGGTCCCAATGCAGCCAGTGGCGTCCAGGGAAGTGGCTCCGACTTGGGACGCCGCACGGGCGGACAACCTAGTCGATGACGCCGCGCTGCCCGAAGTCCACCTTGATGGAGTCGAGGACCGTGCGTGCATCTCGGCCCGCCCGGACAGCTTCCGAGACGGTTGGCTCCGGCCATTCACCCGGATATCTGGACTCCAAGCCCCACTCAGTCAGTTCGGCCAGGTCGACAAGCGTTGCGCGCGCAGCCCAGGCAGCGGGGAGCAGGTTTCGTAGGGCATCCAGGTCGTGGGTGAACGGGAACGTGACTTCGTCCAGCGTCAGCGCCGCCTTGATTGCTTTCTCCGCGGCTTGCTGCGATAGCCAGCAGACATGCCGAGCTGCGACTGGGTCGTCTCGCAGCAGGCGCTCGGCGACGTCCAGATCCTCGTTCGCGAACCGCATCCAACGCAGCGCTTCCTGAACGTGGGGACTATCCCCCGTCATAAAGGACGGTGCCTTCGCGGAGCGCCGCATGAAGCACCGTGCCCGCTACCTGTCCACGGCGCGCGACTTCGTCCGGCGTGGCCACAATGATGTCCTTGCTCACCGGCATGTCCGCCAGGAGCCGCCGAATTTCGACCGCGGCCTTCCGGGTGTCCGCGACATTGCGCATGACAACCAAGAGGTCCACATCGCTCCACTCGCTCGCGCCTCCGCGTGCCCGCGAGCCAAATAGCACGACGCGCGCCGGCTGAAATCGCCCGACGATGCGATCAACCATCGTCGCCGTTAGTGCGTCGCGGTTCATGACGTCTTCTCGATCCTGCCGAGTGGGAACTCCTCCGAGGCGCGAGAACTCTTCTCGAGAGACCCTTCCACGTCCGCTCGCGCACGGACGTGACCGTTGCCGTATCGATGTTACGAGGTTAGCGGTGCGGACGATCGGTCAGACGTCGATCTGCGCTTGCCACCCAATGCCAAGGACGTCAGCCCACCGCCGGCAGCCGGTACTCGATCAGCGTCGGACACCGCCGTGCCAGCCCCCGCTCCACCGCCGCCCCCAGCGCCTCCGGCGTATCCACGCCCTCGGCCGCCGCCCCGAACGATTTTCCGAATGCCACGAAGTCCGGATTGTGCAGCCGCACATCCACCGTGCGCCCCCCGAAGTTCCCCCGAAAGTTCCCGTCGATGGCCGCGTACGACGAGTCGTTGAACACCACGGCTACGACCGGCAATTGCTCCCGCACGGCTGTGGCCAGCTCCTCCGCCGTAAACAGGAACCCACCGTCCCCGCTCAGCGACAACACCGGCCGTTCCGGACACGCCACCTGCGCCCCGATCGCGGCAGGCAGGCTGAAGCCAAGCGTCCCGAAGTAAATCGGAAACATGTACGACCGCGGGTGGTCCACCGGAAACAGCCCGGCCGAGCGGTAGCTGGTCATGGTCATGTCGTTCACCAGCACGCCGTCGTCCGGCAGCACCCGCCGAAGCTCCGCAAGAATCGCTGCCGACCTCGGATCGTCCGCGGCGTCATGCGGATTGTGTCGACGAGCGCGCATCCCCTCGGCAATGTCCGGGGCCGGCGGCGGCGGCTCGTCCGGCAGCGCCTCCAGCAGCTCGCTCACCGCCGCGGCGGCATCCGCCTGGATCGACACCGTGTTGGACCGATGCCGGCCTAGTTCAGCCGCCGACCGGTCAATCTGGATCATCGTCTCCGGCAGCGGCATCCGGTCGTCATCCGTCACCCGCGCTCCCAGGCGGCACCCAACCACAAGGGCCACGTCGCGCGTCCGCAGCAACGCATAGAGACTCTCGTCCAGCCGGTGCTTGCAGCCCAGCGAGAGCGGATGCGACTCGGGGAACGCCCCCTTGCCCGTGTGAGCCGTCAGCACTGGCGCCTGCAACCGCTCCGCCAGGGCCTCGACCTCTGACCCAGCGTCCATTGCTCCGCTGCCCAAGAAGACCAGGGGCGCCTCCGCATTGGCCAACAAATCCGCCGCTCGATCCACTGCCTCCGAGTCAGGTGCGGCTACCGTCGCCGCCGCCGCCTCCACCAACTCCACGTCCGCCGTCTCGGTTAACAAGTCCAGCGGAATCTCTATGCTCGCCGGGCCCGGCCGCTCCGTAGTCATCGCGTCCATGGCTCGGGTCACCGCGCCTGGAATCTCTGGCACCCTCTCCACCAACTCGTGGTGCCCCACCAGAGCGCGCAGGACGCCCGACTGGTCCCGGAGCTCATGTAGCTCGCCGGCTTCCGGCGCGCGCGACGCCGGACCCAGCGCCGTTGCTATGTGCAGCACCGGCGACGACTCCGCGTAGGCCTCGCCCAACCCGGTAGCCGCGTTGGTGATGCCGGGTCCCGTGATGGTTGCCACGCAAGCCACCCGGCCCGAGGCCCGCGCGTACCCGTCCGCCATGAAAGCCGCGCCCTGTTCGTGCCGCGTGATCACCACCCGCATATCCGGCGCGTCCAGCAGCGGGTCGTACAACCCGCCGTTATGCACGCCCGGGATCCCGAACAACGTCGTCACGCCCGCCTGGCGCATCCCGGCCACCAGGGCCTGCCCACCGGTCATCTGCGGCATCGGCGCCAACTCCCGCGTGTCCTGCGGAGCGCTGCGGCAGCGCTCCCGGCCAGCCTAGCGAACCTCTCCCCCGTCCCTCAGCCCGCCCGTAGAATCCACCGTCGCCCCGGGGCCTACGTTCCCGCTGCCTCCCGATGAACCCCAGCGCTTCCACCACTGACACCATCGCCGCCATCGCGACTCCCGTTGGGAGTGGCGGCATTGGCGTTGTGCGCATCAGCGGCCCTCAGGCCCTCTGGATCGCCCGGCGCGTCACCCGCCGCTCTCGTGACCCCAAACCCCGCTTCGCCCACCTGGCGCGGGTCTTCGACGGCAACAACGAGCTGATCGACCAGGCCCTCCTGCTCTTCATGCCCGGCCCCGGCTCCTACACCGGTGAGGACGTCGCCGAACTCAGTTGCCATGGCGGTCCCGTCGCGCTCCGGCGCGTGCTCGACACCATCCTTGCCGCCGGCGCCCGCCCCGCCGGCCCCGGCGAGTTCACTCTCCGCGCCTTCCTCAACGGCCGCCTCGACCTCGCCCAGGCCGAGGCCGTGGCCGACGTTGTCGCCGCCCCCACCCCCGCCGCCCTTGCCGTCGCCGCCAATCAGCTGGCCGGGCGTCTCTCCGATGCCGTCCGCAACATGCGCGCCGCCTGCCTAGACCTGCTGGCCCAGATGGAGGCCGAAGTCGACTTCGATGAGGACGAAGTCCCCGCCATGGACCGCGCGGTGGTCGCCGCCACCCTCGAGTCCCTCGACCAGCGCCTCGAGGATGCCCTGGCCTCGGCGGGCCGCGGAATCATGCAGCGCCACGGCCTCCGCGTCGCCCTGGTGGGCAGTCCCAACGTCGGCAAGTCATCGCTCATGAACGCGCTGCTGAGCACCGACCGCGCCATCGTTACCGAGATCCCCGGCACCACGCGCGACGTGCTGGAAGAGTCGTTCGACCTCGACGGCGTTCCCATCGTCCTCAACGACACCGCCGGCCTGCGCGAAACCCACGACCCCGTGGAAGCGCTTGGTGTGGAACGAAGCTCCCGTGCCCTCGAAAGCGCCGACGCCGTCGTGCTGGTGCTCGACGCCAGCCGCCCCCTCCTCGGCAACGATGAAACCGCCGCCGCGCGCGTGCATCGGGCTGCCAAACCCACAATCGTCACGCTCAACAAGCGCGACCTCCCACATGCAGTCCGGGCCGACGACGTCCGCGACTTCGTACCTGGCGCACCCATCGTCCACACCGCCGCCATTCGCGAGGACGTCAACGAGCTACGCCAGGCCCTCCGCCACGTTATTGGCCTGGCCGGCGCCGACGGCGGCCTCGCGCTCGTGGCCAGCGTCCGCCATCAGGAGGCTCTCACCCGCGCCCGCGACGAACTCGCCGGCGCCCGCCGCGCCGTGGCCGACGACGAACCGTCGGACTTCGTCAGCATCGGCGTCCGCGGCGCCATCAACGCCCTCGGCGAAATAACCGGCGAATCCGCCACCGAAGACCTGCTCGACGTCATCTTCTCCAAGTTCTGCATCGGCAAGTGAAGCTCGACGTCCCCGACTAGTCGCTGCTGAGCGTCACTGATCCTGACGGGCCGTCGTAGAAGAGCCGGAAGCGCCGAAGGAAGTGTCGGCCGAGCAGTGCGCGGTGAGGTTGACCGCCAGCGGCTAAGTGAACACCGGCGAACTGCCCGTGAATCACCCACGCAAGGTCCGGGATACAGATCTGGGCCAGGTACATATTCGCCCGTTAGACGCCGCCGACGCCGGCAACTGACTGGTGCCCAACCGCTGGCAAGTTCAGGCGGGTAGCCAGGACGGAGTCAATACAGCTGAGCGCCGATCCCGTGTCCACGAGGGCGGGATGCCGATCTATAGGGATCTGAGGTGCCCGGTCGGCGTCTAGCCGATATGTGGAGTCGTATCCAATCTGTACTTCCAGTGTCGGCCCGAGGCTGAACAGTTGGTCCCATCGGCTGAACCCGAAGTCAGTTGATGGCACGGGCCTCCTGATATACCGCCGGCGTCCACGGATTCAACGGCTTTGCGCCAACCTGGCGAAGCAAGAACGGTCCGCTTCCAAAGCGCTGAACGCCCGCGCAGGCAGCGTCCTCAAAATCCTCATACGCCCCGATCAACCGCTCGTCGTGCACCACCACCCACTTCCCCATGTGCTCGCGCTCCAGGTCGCTTTGCATGCGCTCGTACGCTGCGACTTCCAACTCGATGTCAGCCATAGTCGCCCCGGGTGGTTCCAACACATCAGTTATACCGGATACAAACAGCCCGCCGCCGAGCAGGCTCGCCCGCCCCGACGCTGCTACGGCGCTGGATCGTCCGCAACCATCCCTTCATCAGCCTGTGAATCCTCCCCACCGCGAACAAGGACCAGCGCCGCCACCGCCGCCGCCAGCGTCCAGAACGTCGCCGCCAGTTCCGGCAGAAAGTAGGTGTGGTCCACGAGCCCGTGCGTCAGAGCCGCCGCCATCGCCCCCGCCAATCCAAAGGCCAGCGGATCTGAGCCGCCGTCGCGATCCCTGCAAGTGCGCCGCCAGTCCCGCCAGAACAACACCAGCACCGCGCTCAGCGCCAGCAACCCGATCAGCCCCGTCGAGACCCAGGCGTCCAGGACCAGGTTGTGCGGATGCGAGATGTTCGGCTCCCGCCACGCCTCCGGCCGCATGTACTCGCGGTACTGCGTCAGGAAGTTGTCCGGACCCACCCCAAAGAGCCAGTGGTCCCGCCCCATCCGCCAGGCGCTGTCCCAGATGGCCAGCCGCGACACCGCCCCGCTGTCGCCAATCCGCAGCAGCTGCCCGATCCGCTCGATGCCCGTCACCAGCCCGATTCCCGCCAGCGCCGCCAGCGACAGCGCCACGGCCCCCAGGCGGCGCCTGAGTCCGACCTGCGCCCACAGCGGCCGCGCCGCCACCGTCAGCCCCGCCAGCGCCCCCAGCCACGCGCCGCGGCTCCACGTCAGGATCAGCACGATCAGCAGCACGCTGAGCGCCACCAGCCAGAAGCCGCGACTGCTCGCGACTCGCCCCCAGCCCCAACAGCACCGCCCGCTGACGAAGGTGCTTGTGCCTGCCGCCAGTGCCAGCGCCAGGGCCACCGGCGCCGCCCGCTCCAACACCAGCGCCAGGTTGTTCGGAGACCCGAACGTACCCCGCACGCGCGGGGGAAACACTTCGGTCACCACCGCGCCAAACGGAATGAGCACGAGCGCAACCAGCGCCGCCAGCGTGGCGCCCGTCACCAGCGCCGCCAGCAGCCGGCGCACGTCATCCCGATCCCGTAGAACCGACGCCAGCACCACGAAGAACGCCGCCGGCTCCAGGATCACCGTCCGCAGGTCCCGTAGCGCGAACTTTGGATAGTCGGCCAGCACCGCCGTGACTACCCCGGCCACTGTGAATACGGCTGCCGCCGCGATCCACCGCATGGGTGGCAGGCGCGGCGGCCCACCCCACAGCGCGCGCGCGACCCACGCCGCCACCACGGCCAGGATCAGGACTTCGCCGACCGGTCGGTCAAATACCCCCGTCCGCCCGATCACCCCCACGAACGGAATGGCCGCCACCGCCACGAGCGCCGCGTCCCGCAGCCGCGCAACCGCCAGCACGCCCACGCCCAGCGCCAGCAGCACTCGAATCAGCGTCCACGCGGAGATTGCCCCGCCGGCCGGCAACACCGCGTACAGCACGGCTGCCGCCGCCAGCAGCACTTCGCCCACTCGTAGCGGCCCAACCGGCCCGTCCATCCAGGTCCACGGCAGCCGGGCCAGCATCCGGCGCGGCCCGCGCCAGGAACGCGCCGTCCACAACGCCAGCGCCCCAACCGCCCCCCACAGCCCGCCCAGCGCCAGCCATGGCCACGTCGGCTGCGCATTCCCAACCAGCAATCCGTCCACGATCACCAGCCCGCCGCTCGAGGCCGGGTTCGACTCGGCCAGCACCTTCAGTTCCAGCGTGTGCTGGCCCGGCGGCAACCGCGTCGCAATCGGAATCCGCGCCAGCGGCTCCACGCTCGGCGCGTACAGGTCCAGGATCGCCTCGCCCGCCGGGTTCCGTGCCAGCGCATCCGCCAGCGCGTCCTGCCCGTCAATCCGCGCCAGCACCCGCCCCATGTCCGGCCCGCGCCGGGTCAGCAGCCCCAGGTCCGTACCGTCAAATCGGAATCGCACCGTCGCGCCCGCGACCCCGGTCTGCCGGTGCAATCTCAGCGACGCCAGGTCGCTCGGTACGCGCGGCCACGGCCCCTCGTAGCTCGCCGCCGCGTGCGTCTCCTGGTGTAAACCGGCCCCCGCCGCCACCGGCCCGCCAAACGCCGCGCGCACGGACTCCAGATTGGGTCTCGGCTTGAAGTCCTTATCCATCAGCCGGAAATACGGTGTCGGATCGCCCGGTCTCAGGCCCTCCGGCCAGCGCGAGGCCCAGATCACGATCGTCGGCATCCAGGGCCACTGCTCGCGCGCCCGCCGGATCCCGTCAACCGTCCAGGCCGCCTGCACCTCGATCGGATGATTGCCCCAGATCCCCGGATCGCCCGTCCAGCCGGGAGGAAGCGACATCCAGCCATACTCCGTCGCCCACACCGGCGTCTGCGCGTCGCCAAATGCCTCCATCACCTCGCGCCACAGCACCGCCCGCGGAAAGTTCACCCGCTGATCGTCAATCCGAACGTCTCGCGGTCCAGTCCACAGCCCGTACGACATGCTGGCCGCCACGTCGAAGTCGCCCTTCGCGCCCAGCAGGTACAGCTGGCGTAGAAACAGCAGGTCGCTGAGGTTCTCGGGCCCGGTCTCGATCGTCGGAGCCAGACCCGCCAGCACGATTCGCGCCTCCGGGTCGGCCGCGCGGATGGCCTGCCCCACCGCCCGCAACATCGCCAGGTACTCGGCCGGGTTCGGCGGTCGCCCGCCCCATTCGCCAAACAGGTTGGGCTCGTTCCAAACCTGGTAGTACCGGACTTTGCCCCGGTAGCGCGCTGCCAGTTCGCCGGCAAAGCGCGCGAATTCCGCGTTATCCGCCGGCGGCGCCTGCATCCACGGGTTTTCCCGCGGATCGAATCCGGGCGTGGCCCAGCTTGGCGCCCGGTCAAGCCGTGCCAGAACCTCGATTCCTGCGTCCTGCGCGGCCTCCACAATCCCGTCGTACTTGGTCCATGCGTCTTCGCCCAGCTCCGGATGCTCCTCCGGATCCAGCGGCTCAAACTCCGCCCAATTGAACTCCTGGCGGATCAGCCCCACCCCGGCCGCGCGCAGCACAGCCAGCTCCTGCCGGACTTTCGCCAAATCGGGCTCGCGGTGCAGGAACGTGTTGGCCCCGATGGCCGGCGCATCCGCGTCTCGGATCTCGCCCAGGCCCGCCGTCCCGTACGACACCCCGTGACTCAGCAACGCCAGCAGCGCTACGGCGCCGGCGGTTACGACGGCCGCCGCCGCCACGGCCGCCGGCAGCAGCCAGCCGCGCCGCGGTCGCACCAGGCGTCTCAGATTCGTCTTAGGGGAACGAGGCGCCGGTGGCGGCGCGTTGCACGGCCCGGTAGACGAGCCGCGGGGTGAAATCCGGTTCGACCATGCGGAAGTAATACTCGCTCTCGTCCGGCTGCAGAGCCGCCAGCGGCTTGCGGAAGAACCAGAGGTTGAACACGCCCGCCCACGGCCAGTGATTCAGCGCGTACCGCACGCCTTCCACCGTCCACTCGGCCTGCGTTTCTTCGGAGACGCGCCGCCATACGAGCTTCGCGGGATTCATGTCAGCCGGCGAGGCATTCCATCCGTATTCGTTGAACCAGACGGGCTTGTTGCGCAAGCCGAACTCGACCATCAGCTCGCGCACGAATTCCGCGCGGCGGAAGTTCAGCACATCCGGATCGGGCGGAGCTTCCGGCGGATGCTCCAGTCCAAAGGCGTTCGCCGCCTGTACGTCCAGGTAGTCGCCGGCTCCCGCCTCAAGCATCCGCCGGAGGAATTGCAATTCGTCCATGGCCCGCGGGCTGTTCTCCAGCGTGGCGGCCATCGGCGCCGCGATCACCACGTTGTCCTCGTCCACACTTTTGATTGCCAGGTTGGCTGCCCGCAGAAGCCGCGCATACGCCTCGGGTTGCGGCGGCGCGCCGCCCCATTCGTGCGCCAGGTTCGGTTCGTTCCAGATCTGGTAATGGCGTACCCGCCCGCGGTAGCGGTCGGCAAACACGGATAGAAAACGCCCGTAGTCCACGTAATTCGTCGGCGGCGTGGTTGGATGCGCTTTATTCACCCGCGCCCAGGCCGGGGCGCGGTCGATTCGCGCAATGATGTCCACCCCCGCTTCTTCCGCCAGGTCCACAATCTCGTCGTACTTGTCCCAGGTGGATCGGCGCGCCGCCGAGTCGAAGTACTGTCCCCGCGCCGGCGTCTCGATATCCGCCCACGGCGCGTGCTGCTTGATCCACCGAATGCCGGCCTCGTTGACCATCTGCAGCGTCTGTCGGCGCTTCCACGTCTCGACTTCCAGGTTCAGGAACGTGTTGGCGCCCCACGGCCACACGTTGGCCAGGTCGATTGAGCTCGACTGCCGTCGGCGCACCGTCGAATCCCCGCACGCGGCAAGCGCCGCCGTGGCCGCCGCGCCGGCGCCGCTGGCCAGGAGCGTCCGGCGCGGCATCAGCCGGCTCACGCCAATTCCTCCTCCAGTTCAAACCCCAGGCCCACCATGTAATCCCGCGAAATCTGAGCGCTGGCGGACGGATCCCGTCCCGGCCGGTCGTGTCCCACCGCCAGCCAGCCATCGAACTCGCGCTCCCGCAGCACGTCCACCACGCCCTCCACGTCCAGGTCCCCCTGTCCCAGCTCAAGGAAACCCCCGGCCTCCCAGAACTCCTCCAGGGAGCCCTTCGCCCACAGGTGTTGTTCGTGCAGGTCGGCGTCCAGGTCCTTCAGGGTCACGTAGGCAATGCGCTCGACGTTTCTGCGAAGGAATTCCAGCGGGTCCACGCCCGCATAAGCCAGGTAGCCAATGTCCGGCGCCAGCCGCAGGCTGTCGGGGTCGGTCATGCCGATCAGGCGATCCATCTCGTCCCCCGTCTCGACGTAGGAGCCAAGCTGATTGCGGAAAAGCAGCTGCAGCTCAAAGTCACGCTGCGTCACGTAAGCCGCCTGAATTAGCGAATCCGCTAGCTGCGTCCACTGGTAATCCAATAACCCGTCCTGGCGCCCACTAGTTACGTGACCCGCGGTTAGCATCCGCTCGGGCACCGGCCGTGACGACGTGATCAGGAACTGCGCCCCGATGTCGGCAAAAAACTCCGCGGCCCGCTGCAACTGGTCGAACTCGATCTCCTGGTACATCTCCGCGAACCAATTGGCGAAGAAGCGGCCGGCCGTGACCTCCAAGCCCTCGTCGGCCAGCACCCGTCGCGCCAGCGCCACGTTCCCGGCCAGGTCGCCCACGCCCTCGATGCCCGCGTACCCCGCGTCACGCGCCTCCTCCGCAACCTGGGCAAACGGGGTGTCGCCCCAGATGGTTGCCGTGACGGCGACGCGCATCTAGTCCTCGTTGGCTGAAGCTCGCAGGGCCCGCCCGCTCAAGTTCTCCTGTGGAAGCACTCGCGGTGAGCCTTGGCCTGGCGCGCCGCGTGTGGGTTCGGAAGGTTCGCTGGGCGCGGATTCCGCGTCAGCTTCCGGGCCCTGGCTCGCGGCCGGAGGCTTCGCGTCCCTCGTACCTTCCGACGATGCAGCCTCGGGAATGGACGTTGGGGCTTCGCTATCGGACCTGCTGGGCGACCGTCGACGCTGACGCCGTCGCGACGGTGGGGGCGGGTCCAGGCGCGGCCGGGCGTTCCCCCGCTCCGTAGGCATTTCGCGACGGCCGGGGCGTTCGGACCTCACTGACTTCAGCAGGCCCGCAAATTCCACGACCTCGTCGGCCGCCTCCATGAGCGCCGGCGGCGCCAGTTCGCGGCTGGTGACCACCTCTACGCGTACGCCCCGCCGTTGCACCGCCTCAATCAGCACAGTCAGATCGGCGTCGGTGGTCAGCAGGCTAAGCGCATCCAGGTGCGGCGCCACTTCCAGCGCGTCCACCGCTATGTCCACACCCAGGCTGGCTCGCCGCACGCCGTCCGCGTGCCGCCGCAGCGGTTTGGCAACAACTTTGAATCCCTCGGCGGCCAACCCGGCCAGGCGCTGCTCGGAATCGGGACGGTCGTCGTCGCGCACCCCGTAGGCCACCGCCCGCACCAGCCGGCGATTCTCAGACAACCGCTCCCGCAATCGCCCGGGCGCCACCCGCACGCCGTGATGGCCAGCCATCACCTCCAGCGAGGCCAGGTCGAGAAACAGCGCGGCCCGAGCAAGAACCTCCATCGGCCAACCTCCGGTCGCGCTAGCTAACTACGCGAAATGATAGTGGACGGCAGCAGGCGGCCGGTCGGCCCAGGCTAGCGATTCCTGGCTCGCAGCGTGTTGACCACGTCCACGGTGTCGACGATGCCCAGCACGTACCCGTCTTCGACCACAAAGTACAGCCGCCGATCCGTCTCGTACGCCTTGTCGATCACCACGCTCAGCAGGTCGTCCGGCGCCACCACCGCCATCTCATCCACCGGGCGAGCAATCTCGCGCAGCTGGGTCTCCACCCGCTGCTCCAACGGTACATCGCGCACGTCGTCTCCCTCCAGCATCCCTATCAGCTTTCCGGCGGCATCCACCACCGGCCGCAGGCCAAAGCGATCGTGATACAGCCCACGTTCGATGAACTCCTGCACGGTCCCGTCGGACGGTACGGCGCCGGACTCCGGCCGCAGGAGATCGCGAATCCGATAGCGATGCAGCTGCTGCCGGAGAATCGCGTCACGGTACCCGCCGCGAGCGGCGGACCACAGAAACCAGCCAATCACGGAGATCCAGAGCGAGTGCAGCGCCCCACCCAGCAGCAGGAACTGGATCAGGCCAAAGGCCATCAGCGCCGCGCCCAGGGCCGAACCGACAAAGCTGGCCACCCGCGTGGCGCGCACCACATCGCCCGTCACCGCCCACATGATCGACCGCAGGATCCGTCCGCCGTCCAGCGGAAACCCCGGCAGCATGTTGAACACCGCCAGCGCCAGGTTCATTTCGCCCAGCCAGCGGGCGGTAACGGCCGGGATTGACGCCGCCTCCAGCTGATCGCCCAGCGCCAAGAAGAGTCCGCCCAGCGCCGCGCTGGTCAGCGGACCCACGACGGTAATGAAGAATTCCTGGCTGGGTCGATCCGGCTCGCGCCCCATCTCGGCCAGCCCGCCAAAAATGAACAGCCGGATACTGCGAACCGGAATGCCCGTGCGAACCGCCACCACCGTATGCGCCGCCTCGTGCGCCACGATGCACGTAAAGAACAGCAAGCTCGTCACCACGCCGCCGACCCACACCGCCGGCCACGTCGCATCGAGCCGAACGCCTTCCTGAAGGCTCGAATCGATCAATCGGACCGGGATCACCGACGTCGCCGTCGTCCACGTCACGAAGGCGAACATGATCAGCCAGGTGGCATCGATATTGAAATCGGTACCGCCCACCCTGAACAGCCGCCATACACCGAACGGCGTCCGCCCGCGACCGCCGGCCCGCTCTTGGGTCCGGTTCTCGCGTGAGTCGCGCAGTGCCCTAGCCTCCGACTCCTGCGCCCAGCGCGGGCGCGATCAGCGACACGATCAGCATCAGCACCGCCAGCAGCGCCAGGACCGACCAGACGCCCGACAGTGTGATCCAGCGCCGCGGCGCGAACCGTCGCGTCCGCCGCGCCTCCTCCACCTGAACCCGCCGACGTCGTGCCCGACGGCGCCGCGTGCTCATCGCCGCCCGACCAATTGAATCACGCCCGGGCCGTCGCGCGCGACTTCCGCCGCGTTCCGTTCGATGAATTCACGTGCAAACTCGTGGCCGACGACAGATCAAACCAGTCGTTCGCCGCCACCCGCAAGTCCTCCGACATCGCGTCCGCGAACGAATACGCCTCCACCCGCAAGCCGTGCTCACGCAGGTAGTCCACCATCGGCACGTAGTCCCCGTCGCCCGACACCAGCGCCACCACGTCCATCGTCGGCAATCGCCGGATCACGTCCATCACCAGCACGATATCCAGGTCGGCCTTGCGCGTTCCATCGGCAAACACCTTGATGGACTTGGTCACGATGTCG
>JAPPFO010000001.1 GCA_028875175.1 Chloroflexota bacterium
TCGAATCGCGCCTGATGGCCCAGCTCGAAGGCGTCGAGGCGCTCACCGTGAAGAGGCTCAACGACGCCACCATCGCGTGGCTGGAGCAGGACTATCACCGCCGCAAGCACCGCGAGCTCGCCATGACGCCGCATCAGCGCCTCGCCGGGAGCGTCGATGCATCGAGGCCCTGCCCCGGCGTGGCCGAGCTCAAGGCGGCCTTCCGCATCACCCGGAAGCGCATGCTGCGGCGTTCCGACGCCACCGTCTCGGTCGAGGGCATCCGCTACCAGGTCCCCCAGCCGTGGCGCCACCTGCGCGAGGGCTGGGTCCGCTACGCGCGCTGGGACCTCGCCAGCGTCGACCTGGTCGACGCCCGAGGCGGCGAGCGGCTGTGCACGCTCTACCCGCTGGACAAGCGCGCCAACGCCGACGGCGTGCGCCGTCGCGCCGGCCCCGGCGACGACGAGGGCAAGGGCGGCGCAGGCGCGGGCGAACTTCCGCCGCTGCTCAAGGGCATGCTCGACGCCCAAGCCGCGAGCGGCCTGCCGCCGGCCTGGCTGGCGCATCACGACACGCCCGCTCCGGGCGACGACGATCGGGGACAGACCTCATGAACCGCGAACTGCTCACCCTGTACGGGCTGAAGTGGAACCCCTTCGCCACCGAACTCCCGCTCGACAGCCTCATGGTGAGCCCGGCCGTCGACAGCTTCTGTCTCAGAATCGAGCACCACCTCGTGCGACAGGGCGGCTTCGCCCTCATCACCGGCGAGCCCGGCACCGGCAAGAGCGTGGCGTTGCGCCTGCTCGCCGAGCGTCTCGGGCGCTGCGACGGGGTCACGGTGTGCGCCATCACCCATCCCTCCTCGCGGCTGTCGGACTTCTACCGCGAGATCGGCGAGATGTTCGGTGTCGACCTGATGTACAACAACCGCTGGGCCAGCTTCAAAAGCCTGCGCGAGCGCTGGCTCGCCCATGTCGACGAGACCCGCCTGCGGCCCGTGGTGCTGATCGACGAGGCCCAGGAGCTGCTGCCCTCGGTGTTCACCGAGATCCGCCTGCTGGCCTCGACCGACTTCGACTCCCGCGCCATCCTGTCGGTCGTCCTCGCCGGCGACAACCGCCTGCTCGAGAAGCTGCGCCAGCCCGACCTGCGGCCCATCGCCTCGCGCATCCGTCAGCGTCTCGTCATGACCCAGGCCGAGGCCGGCGACCTCGCGGCCCTGCTCGACCATCTGGTCGAGCGCGCCGGCAATGCGGCTCTCATGACCGCAGGCCTCAAGGACACGATCGTCGCCCATGCGGCGGGCAACCCCAGGGCGCTTGCCGTGATGGGCGACATGCTGCTCGCCGCGGCCGCCGAGAACGACCGCGAGGTCCTCGACGAGAAGCTGTTCATGGAGGTGTTGGGCGAACCCGCCAAGCCGAGGAGGACACGGCGGTGAGGGGCTTCCCGACACGAGCGCCGGCGGAGCTCGAGGACCGCCCCCGGGCGCGGCGCTGGATGGTCGAGGCGCTGTGGAGCGAGCAGGGCGTGGGCATCGTCGGCGGCGAGCCCAAGTGCGGCAAGTCCTTCCTCGCGCTCGACCTCGCCGTCGCGGTCGCCGCAGGCGTCCCCTGCCTGCGCCGCTTCGCCGCCGACGAGCCAGGACCCGTCCTGCTGTTCGCCGCCGAGGACGCCGGCCACATCGTGCGTGCCCGCCTCCAGGGTATCGCGAGTGCCGCCGGCGCCCGCTTCGAGACCCTCGACATCGCCGTCATCGACGTGCCGGCGCTGCGCCTCGACCATCGCGCGGACCGCCAGCGCCTGGTCGAGACGGTCGAGCGCATCCGGCCCCGGCTCGTCGTCCTCGACCCCTTGGTGCGCCTGCACGGCGTCGACGAGAACACCGTCGCCGACGTCGCCCCCATCCTCGGCTTCCTGCGCGACATCCAGCGCCGCTTCGCGACCGCCGTCGTGCTCGTCCATCACGCCCGCAAGAGCGGCGCCACCCGGCCGGGGCAGGCGCTTCGCGGAAGTAGCGAGCTGCACGCCTGGGGCGATTCGAATCTGTACCTGCGCCGGCGAGACAACCAGATCGTCATGACCGTCGAGCATCGCGCCGCACCCGGCCTCAACGACATCGAGATCGAACTCGCCGATGACGGCGAGGGACCCGCCCTGCGGCTGCGACGCACGGTGCCTGACCAGGCCCCGCCGCAACCGCAAAGCGCCCAACAGCGCATCGTGCAGGTGCTCGCGAAGGCCGCAGCCCCCCTGTTGCAGTCCGAGATCCGAAAACGCGCCGGGGCGCGCAACGCAACCGTCACCGCGGCACTGCATGAGCTTGTGCGCGAGGGACGTGTCGAGCGAGGGTCGGGAGGTCGCTACCGCTTCCTCGGCGCCGGGGCACACGAAGCCGCCAGAGCGACGGCCAGCCCCAACCTGTAGGCGAAGCGGCCCGTGTTCCCGTTCCCGTTCCGACGAACCCTCAAGCGTTGCAGGGAACGGGAACGGGAACACCAGCGCCCAATGCCATCGCGCTCCT
>JAPPFO010000261.1 GCA_028875175.1 Chloroflexota bacterium
GCAACACACCGGGTTCTGGTCCCGATATTGGGGGTTCGAGTCCTCCCTCCCGAGCCAACTAACCTGCCCGCATCCTGATTTCGTTTGATATTGATGGCACTTTGGAGTGTGGGGATCCGCCGGGGCCGATTTTGCTGGAGGCTATGCGGCAGGCCAAGGCCAGGGGATATGTGATCGGCAGCGGGTCTGACCGGGTGCGTTCTGACCAGCAGCGGCTGTGGGACGTCCACGGGATCGACGTGGACTTTGTGGGGGGCAAGCACCATTTGGACGAGGTGCGGAACCAGTTTGAGGCCAGCCGCTACATCCACATCGGTGATACCGATGTCGACCGGTACTACGCCGAGGCGGCCGGATTCGAGTTCCTGCACGTGGAGGAACTCGACGGCGTTTCTGGCGCGCTGGCCGGCGCGGACTTCTTCGACTGGCTGGGCTAGGCCCGCAGTTTGCGTAGCTCTGTTAGAGACTCTTGTAGCGCCTGAGCAGCGGCTTCCACGTCCTCGTCGTTTGTCGACCAACCCACCGACAGGCGCAGCGAGTGGTGGGCGTCGACTCCCATGGCCTCGAGCACCGGCGACGGCTCCAGCGACTCAGACGCGCACGAGCTGCCCGAGTGGGCGGCCACGCCGGCCCGGTCCAGGGCAATGAGCACCGCTTGGGGCTCCACATCGCTGATTCCCAGACACACCAGATGGGGCAAGCGCTGGGTGGGGTGGCCGTACTCCACGACGCCCTCGATGCCCTGAGCCAGGTCTCGCAGCTTGTCGGTTTGGGTTTGGGCCCGGCTGGCCTCCTGCTCCAAGCCGCTGTCCTCCAGTGCCGCGCACGCCGCTCCAAATCCGGCGATGGCCGCGCCGTTTTCCAGGCCGGCCCGTCGAGCCCGCTCCTGATCACCACCTTCCAACAGCGGCACCAGGCGCAGGCCGCGGCGTACCAACAGGGCTCCAATGCCCGGCGGCCCGCCGAACTTGTGGGCGCTGATCGATATCAAATCGGCGCCGGTCTCGGCAAAATCGAAGTGGACCCGCCCTGCGGCGGCGGCGGCGTCGATGTGAATCAGCACACCTGGGGAACGCTCACGGCAGGCGGCCACCACCTCGGCTACCGGCTGCACCGTGCCCACTTCGTGGTTGGCCCACTGACAGTGCACCGCGGCGGTGTCGGGCTCAACGGCCGCGGCCATCTCGTCGGGATCCACTCGACCGGTGCCGTCCACCCCGACCACGGTGATCCGGTGGTTCTGGCCTTCAAGCCGCTGGGCCGACAATCGCACCGCGGAGTGCTCAACCGCGCTCAACACCTGGTGGGCGCCCCGGTGTGACGCCCCCTGCACCGCGGCGGCGATCGACTCGGTGGCTCCGCTGGTGAACACCACCTCGCGAGAGCGGGCACCGAAGCAGTCGGCAACCTGCTGGCGGGCCTGTTCGATTTCATAGCGGGCGGTGAGCGCCTCGGCGTGCATTCGGGAGGGGTCGCCGTGGCCGGCGGTCCACCACTGGTTCATGGCCGCCAGCGCCTCCGGCCGGATGGGCGAGGTGGAGGCGTGGTCGAGGTAGTGGCGACTAGTCACGGCAATGGAATTGGGTATCGCACCGGACCAGTCACGGCACAGGGATTTCTGAGTCGATGCCGTAATCTACCGGCATGGCTCCCGCAGGCGACACCCCCGCCCCGCCTCGTCGGACCATCCCCTTCGCCAACCCGCAGTCCACCACACGCGTGATGCTGATCGCCTCCGGCAAGGGCGGCGTGGGCAAGTCGTCGGTCACGGTCAATTTGGGTGTCGCCCTGGCCGCAGCAGGGCATCGCACTGCGGTGGTGGATGCCGACGTGTGGGGCTTCTCCGTCCCCCGGATGCTGGGCATCGACCAAGATCCGCAAATGGCGGGCGAGATGATCGTGCCGCCTGAGGCCCACGGCGTGCGGTGCATCTCCATGGGTTTCTTCGCCGAGGAGGATCAAGCGGTGATCTGGCGGGGGCCCATGCTCCACAAGGCGCTGGAGCAGTTCCTCACCGATGTGGCCTGGGACGACCCCGACTACCTGCTGGTAGACCTGCCGCCGGGCACCGGCGACATCTCCATCTCCCTGGCCCAGTTCCTGCCCCGCTCCGAGGTGTACGTGGTGACCACCCCCCAGCCCGCCGCCCAGCGGGTGGCTCAGCGGGCCGCGTTCATGGCCGAGAAGGTGAACCTCACCGTGCGAGGGGTGATCGAGAACATGAGCTGGTTCACCGGCGACGACGGCAAGCGCTACGAGCTGTTCGGCGCCGGGGGAGGCCAGGAGCTGGCCGACCGGCTCGACGTGCCCCTGATCGGTCAGGTGCCGCTTCTGCCCGCGCTGCGGGAGGGAGCTGACGCAGGCCGTCCGATTGCGGCGGAGGCCCCTGACTCTGAAGCGGGCCGGGCGTTCTCGGCCATGGCCGCCCACCTGGTGGAACATCCCCCGCCTCGGAGGATCTACCGTCCAGAGCTCAAGATCAACTAGCAGACACGAGCCCAAGGAGAC
>JAPPFO010000055.1 GCA_028875175.1 Chloroflexota bacterium
TGAAGCGGGGAGCCGGACGGGAGGGGACCCCTCACCGGTTTCGGCCGGGGACGGCCGAACCTGCCTCTCCCCTCGGAGAGGGTGAAGCGGGGAGCCGGACGGGAGCGGACCCCTCACCGGTTTCAGCCGGGGACGGCTGAACCTGCCTCTCCCGTTGGAGAGGGTGAAGAGGTAGCTGCCGGAGGGGAGGGGAGCCCTCACCGATTTCGGCCGGGGACGGCTGAATCTGCCTCTCCCCTTGGAGAGGGTGAAGCGGGGAGCCGCCGGGCGGGACGTTGCAGCCGCGGACGGGTGGTAGGGGTGGCGGGTGGCGCGGACAACCGCTTACCGGGTTGGGGGCAGGTATTTGGCGCGGGTCCCGGGCTGTGCGCAGCCGGGGCGGCAGGGCAGGTTCACCCGGCGACCTAGCGCGGGTCCCAGGCTGCACGCAGCCTGGGCCACAAGACGCGGCGCGTAGGATGGCGGTATGTCCCGGAGATTTCGGTTGGCGACGCGTGCCTTTCGCGTGGTGGCGCGCGTTGGGTGTGTAGGTGCGTTCACGGCTATGGCGACGTTGGGGCTGGCGGGGTGCGAGGCGGAGGAGCCCGCGCCGCTGATTGCGACGCCATCGGCGATTGAGGTGGCGGTGATGGAGGCGGTGCAGGAGGCGTCGCCGAGTCCTACAGCCGAGGTGGCGGAGCCGGCACGAGGCGGTACCGCCCGGCCGACGGCTCGGGCGCCGGCGCCGCCGGTGCCCAGACCGGTGGTGGCTGTGCCGACGGCGCCCGCAACGCCCGCCGCGACGCCGGCGCTGCCGCTGGAGCCGCTGGACGACGCGGCGATTGGCGACCGACTGGGGGAGGCCGCAGGCCTGATTGAGGGTGTCACAGGGTCGCCGGCGGCGTTGCGGGCGGGCGCGGATCTGCGGGCGCCGCTGGAGGCGGCGGTGTTGGCGTTCCTGGAACGCTATGGCGCGGACCGTGAAGCGGCGGCGCGGCTGGATCACACGATTGGGCAACTGCCGCCGCTGGTGTATGACCTGGAACCCACCGGCGCCCGAATTGCGGTGGCGGACGTGGACGGGGATGGGGCGAATGAGTTGGTGGCGGCGTGGCACATCATTGGGGCGCCGCCGGTGTGGTTTGACCAGACGGAGGAAGGATTTGTCGCGAGGGAGTTTCCGACTGGCGCGTTAGGCGAGACCGCTCCGAGCATGTCGGTGGTGCATTCGACGGCGGACGTGACGGGCGACGGGGTGGCGGACGTGGTGCTGGTGAGTACGGCACCGGGGCGCAGTACGCAGACGGAGACGGTGCGGGTGTTTGCGTGGAACGGCGAGGCGCCGCGGCGGGTGTTTGACATGCCGGTGGTGCTGGGGGCCGGACCGGCGGGCTGGGAGGTGCGGGACGGGGCTTCTCCAGCCGAGATTGAGACGATGTGTCCGGCGCTGGGGCACTTTGACGCGCCGCTGTTGCCGCATCCGGGGCTGCGACGGACGTTTGCCTGGGACGGGCAGTTTTTTGAGGAGGTGGGACGGCGGCTGGATGGGCCGGTGTCGCCGCATGACCAAATCAACCGCGCGGAGGCGGCGTTCTGGGCGGGTCGGTATGAGGAGGCGGCGGCGGGGTATCGGGCCGCGATCGAGGATCCAGTCGACGGAGGGAGTGGGACGGGGTCTCAGCCGGATTGGGAGGGGCTGGCGTACCTGCGGCTGGCGCAGATTGGGTTGGTGGGCGGGGAGGCCTTGAACCCAGCGTGGCTGCAGTCGGCCATCGAGCGGGGCGGCGAGATTGGGCTGATTGCCGGTGCGATGCAGGAGGCGGTGGCGACGCCGGACCCGATGCGGACGTTTGCGGCACTGCAGCAGGTGGACCTGACGGGCACGCCGCCGCCCGGCGTGGGGGGATCGATTGGTTTTCCGATGGATGCCGGGCTGGTGCTGGCGCTGGGGAAGGCGCTGGAGATTGGGCTGCGCGGGGTGGGGGGCGGAGAGCTGTCAGAGGCGGCGATCACGAGCCGACTGTCATCCCGTGGCGTGGAGGTGCGACGGGCGGCGGTGGGCGACCTGAACAGCGACGGGGCGCTGGAGGCGGTGGTTTCGCTGACGCGGCTCAGCACGCGGGTGGTTGGGCCGCCGGTGAATGACTTCTGGTTTGTGTATCGCCATGGGACGCGCTGGGTGGCGCAGCCGCTGGAGCCGGTGAGCGACAGTGCGTTCCCGATTGCGGTCAAGTCGGTAAGCGAGGGACGCGCGGTGATCACGATTACGGATACGTCGGCAGGAACGGCGAACTATCTGAGTTTTGACGGGCGGCGGACGGTGGTGTGGGACGAGTTGCCGACGCTGGAGGATTTGTACCCGGTGAATCCGTTTGATGGGCGGGGGATTCGGAGTTGTGAGGTGGGCGGGTAGTTTGATGCGCCGGCGGGTGGACTGGCGTTTGGCGCGGGATGGCGCGGGTCCCGGGGTGCGCGCAGGGTGGGGCACAAGTCCCGACGATCAAGCGCGGGTCCCAGGCTGCACGC
>JAPPFO010000127.1 GCA_028875175.1 Chloroflexota bacterium
CAGCCTGGGCTTCTTCAACGTGACCGTTCGGTCGTCCGCGGCGCCCCAGATCTCAAAGTCGAGAGTCCCAAGCCGGCGGTTGATCAGTGCGCGCAGCATGATCGGGTTCTCGAAGTCATTGGAGAACTTGAGGTCGATCCCAGGTGAAAAAATTGTCGAGTCGTAGCCGATCGGCGCGCCGCCCATCTCGTAGTAGCGCACCCGATAGAGGTGCGGCCACCGCTCTTCGATCGGCAGCCCGGCGGCCAGGGCGGCGCGAAACAGCGTGGTTGAAACCTGGCAGATGCCGCCGCCGATCCCCTGTTCCGTCCGGTCTTCCACGATCACGCTGCCTTCAACCCAGCCTTCGGCCTTCGTAAAGGCGCCGATACGTTCGTTGAACGAAAACGTCTCGCCGGAACGCACGATCATGCCGTCCAGCTTGGCCGCCCCTACCGCGATGTTGTGATCGCGGTAGTCCGGCGAGCCTTTGTAGATAGACGAGCCGACGCCAAGCAGATCCTTGATACCCAGGGGGTTCGCAAACGTGTCGAACTCCTTATTCAGCAGAATCACCGGAACCTCAACGCGTCGCTCACCCGGTTGTCGCACTGCCTCCAGGATGGAACGTTCAAGCGCAGGCCGATCGAGCCGCTGACCCGGATGCCCGGGCTGAAAGTCCAGTACCCGATCCTGCTTCTCGTCGAAGTCAAACGCGCCATGTCGAGGCTCAACGCTCAGCGTGTCCTCGATCTCCTGGAAGACATCGTTGAATCGCGTGATCACGATTCGCGGCGCAAGGCCGGTGTCATCGGAATCGAGAACCAGGGCGTCCCGCAACTGCGCCGGATCGAGCATCCATCCCCCGGATCCGTGGACGAGCCAGACAGGCTGACCGATCATTTGGCGCACCGTTTCCAACACAGCCTCCGCGTCGGACGTGGATGCAGTCGGCTCGTCCTGGCGATAGCCCAGATCGACGACATGGCCCACCGCTCGCTGTGCCAGGCCGGCTTCCAGGTCCGCCAGCGCCCGCTCCACGTCCACCACTCGCCCCGCCTGACCAGGCGTCAGGCTTACCCGCCCGTCGTTACGTAGCTGCAACGCCGCGCTCACTGACGGCTGATCGAAATTGCTGGCAAGGGACGATAAGTAGTTTCGTGCAACCTCTCGGTCATACGAGACGACCGGCGTCGTCGCGCTTGCCGCCGTGGGTAGCCCCACCATGCGGTCAAGCACACCGCCCGTCGCTCGGGATGCCACGATTTCGCGTAGAGGAACTCGAGAGTCGGCTCGCAGCCCGATGTCGGAGCCCGACGGCCGCCACACCCGCCCGTCCAGCCGAAAGACGACCGGGTTGTCCAGCAACGGTCGCCAGACCGCCTCAACGCGCTGCAGGGCCTCTTGGGGACTCAAGCCCCCCCCCGCGACCCCCCCCCCAGTGGCGCCGGGGGGCAGGCTCGCCGCGCGGAGGGGGGGCAGCGGGGCGGCAGAGGCGGCCGGGGCGGCGGCGACGGCGCTCCCAAGTCCGGCCAAGAGCAGAGTGCGCCGGTTCATTTGGCGAGACTCATAGGCCCCTGAGGCTCCAACGGCAGACCACCACACGCATCAGTTTGAGTTTAGCGAGTTGCCATGCCACGCCAACGGCAAGACTGTCGCGCACCTTATCGCAGCACCATCCGTAATGCGTGTGAGAGAGGGCCACGGCCCCGTTCAGGGCACCGTCGGACCGCTGCGGGCGCCAAACTGCGCCGTGTCCTTCTGGCCCGCGCCCACCGCCGGAAAGGCGAATGGCGTGACCTCGGCCGGTGGCGGCTTGTCGGCACAGGCCGCCAGGGCCGCCGAGAGCACCACGCCTGGCGCCATGAGCAGCACGAGTCTTCGACCGACGCGGAATCTCGGCATACAACCCTGCTGGTCCATTGCCAGCTGCGTCGTCGCCGCCAGACGGGTCCTCCAAACGGCGCCTCGCGCCTCGGTTTGTGCCCCCACTTCGCCTGCCCTTCGTTGGCCGACGGACTGCAGATCGCCGTCGGGCCCGAGCCCCGGATTCCTCACCAGTCGACTCGCCCTGCCGCGCGGAATGTGTCCCCAGGAGGTTCACTCGGATCCCGCCGGATAATTGAGGCCGTGACTAGGCAGCGCTCAATCTATTCCAATCAAGATAGGCCACTTGACGTGTAGTTCCAAATGGAACAAGCTACTCACGCGAATCATGGTGCACTGGGGCAAGCGACAACCGGCGGCATGTGCTCCGGCTGGTGCCGGGGCGTTGTCCGGAACGTGCGGCAAAGACCTGTCGCAAACTGAGCTTCCTTGCCTCCAGGGAGGGAATCGCATGAGCAATCGCCCATCAAGGCGCACCATCCTGCGCGCTGCCGGCGCCGGCGCCATTGGCATCAGTGGAATGGCCATCCTGGCGGCGTGTGGAGAGTCCGAACCCGAACCTGAACCTGCGCCCGCGGCAGCGGCAGCGCCGGCACCGGCCGCCACGGCTGCGCCTGCCCCGGCGGCTGCTCCCGCGC
>JAPPFO010000278.1 GCA_028875175.1 Chloroflexota bacterium
CGGGAGTAAGGGCGGTCGTGCCTTGGAGGACGAGGGGCGTTATGCAAAGGTCTCCCAGGAGAGGGATTAAGACGCGGCTGCAAATTCGCGCACGCGGGGCGTTTTGCAAAGGTCTCCCCTACGGCAGGCTCTCGGAGGGCTCAGGGCAGGCTTTCGGCGGACTCAGCGCAGCCTATTCGACGGGTTCGGGGCGAACGGAGGCGGCGCCAGGCTGGGCGTCTTGGAGCGGGTCTGCCGGGACTTCCATGTGGGCAGCCGGGGTGAGGGGGAGGTTGACAGGTGTCCACCGTTTGCCGCCGATGTGTCCACTTTTGGCGTGAATGTGTCCACTTTTGGTCCCGATGTGTCCACTTTTCGGGCTGATGTGTCCAGTGGGGAAGGGAAGAGGGCAGAGGGTAGAGGAGTGAGAAGGGACGAGGAGGGGCGAGGAGAATCCCCGGTCGGCAGGCTCAGGGCAGGTCCCTTCGGCAGGCTCAGGACAGGTCTTCGGGGGACCCGGGGATGTGGTTCGACTCGGTTCTCCGGGGACTCCGAACCGGCTCACCATGAACGGTTGGGGATGGGACATGGAGGCGCGGTTTGGGATGTGTTCAGGCGGTGAGGCCCAAGGTGTTCAGTCTGCGGCCGAGTGTGTTCAGTGGGGAAGGGGAGAGAGCCGAGGGGCGAGCAGTGAGACCGGAGGACGAGGCAGACGAGATCCCCCATCGACAGGTGCAGGGCAGGTTTCCGGGGGCGTGGGGATCAGTCGGGGGCTCAGGGCGGCGGCGATCGGCGGATGGCTTGCAGGGCGGGCATGGCGCGGCTCTGAACGTGTCGCCCCCGTTTGAGGTAGGCGATGAAGAAGCACGGGTCGCGGCGGGGACGTGGGCGGTCAGGCACCATCCCATGCGGCTCGGATGAGTTCCTCTGGCTTGGGGTCGCCAGCGGTGGGCAGGATGCCCCAGAGGTCCGCAGGCTTTGTGGCTGGCGGTTCGAGGACATCGATGTTAGTGACGTTGCGGATGGACAGGGGCTGGCCGGAGTTGGAATCGCGACGGAGGAGACCTTCGACTCGGACGCGCTTGCGCCGGAGCCCGGCCATCGTGGCTTCGCCTTCGTGGCTAAGGTGAACGGGGACGCCGCGCGAAGCTTCGACTGGGCGCACCGCGAATCGCGCCGCCTCGCCCCGGGCCAGCTCCTCCACTGCGCCCTCAACAGCCCCGAACGAGTCCCGGTGCGACGTGTCGTTCAGAGTCGTTTCGGGCATGAAGTCGTCCGCCAAAGCTGTCGCACGGCGTCGCCCGCAACTGCCGCAGATATAGCCCGAGCCTATTCCTAGGAAGCTCTGAACAGCCCGGATCGCCGAGGGTTAAGGGAGTCAATTGGGGGACCGCGACTTATCGTGAGAACGCCGTTCGGCGATCAGCGAATCGCTAGCCCAAACAGCAGACAGAGCCGAGGCCCGCTCATGGTCAACCCTTGATACCGCCCCACGCCCAGCCAGACTGCCGTCTCACATACCGATAGGGATTCACCACTCTCGCTCGGATTGACACCTTGTGACGATTGGTTCGCACGGCGTCGCCGCCCGGCGATTAAGTCAGAGCCTTTTTAGACGTGCTTGATTCATTGTCGCCCAGTGACTGGTCGCCATAGGCACTGTCGCCGAGGGGATCGTACTCAATCTCCTCGTCGTAATCCTCAGCCAGTCCGGCGGAGTCCAGCGCGTCGCGGAATACCTGGCGCCCATCGACGGCCGGCTTACCCATCGTGCGGTTAATCAAGTCGAGCATTGCTTGTCCCCGCTCGACGAAGCAATCGCCAAAAAGATCCCTCTCCAGAAGACTGGGGTCTATCCAATGCGATGTGAGAATGTCGTTCAGTCTTTCTTCGGCAATGTCTTGGCGCAAGCGGGGCAAGTATTGCGACGGCGCTTTGCCGCCGATGATGCGGTTGGTTAGCGCGTCAATGGGTGTCTTGTTGATAACCGAGTCGTACAGGTATCTCGGCACCTCCGGGTCAGCGTGCCTGCACCAAGCGACAGGAAAGATGTGGTGGATGTCGACATTCTCATCATTGATAGTGGCGAAGGTCAAAGTTCCGGCGTTGCGCCAGTCAGCCGCGTCGCTCTTCATCTGCAGTGCGTATAGACCCTTGTAGGCTGAGCTGTTGCGGGTTCGCAGGGACAGCAGCCGCTCGGGAATGAAGTTCGCTTCGACGACAAGTGCCGGGTCGGCACCGCCCCGGATGTGATTGGCCACCTGTTCCAAGTCTCGAGCAAACTGAGTCTCGACGCCACTACCATACGATTCACTAAAGATGCCGCACCAGAACCAGCGGCTCAGCTTCTCCTGTGCGTTCGCGGGCACCAACTCGTTTCCCAACTCAACGTACAACGCTGTCAGGGGGACCAGTTGGGTGTTGTACGGCACGTTGTATCTGGTGAACACGAACTGACTGCGCAGGAACTT
>JAPPFO010000219.1 GCA_028875175.1 Chloroflexota bacterium
CGGCGGCGGCGCGGCGGGCGGGGCGGGGGGGGGGGCGGCCGTGGGGGCGGGGCGGGGGGGCGCCGGGGCGCGCGGGGGGGCCGGTGGGGTCCGGGGGGGGGGGGCGCGCTTCGACGGGCTCAGCACGAACGGACAAGGAGGCCCCTCCCTCCGCTTTGGGGTGGCCGAGCGCATTGACCTGCGAGGGCGAAGGGGGCATACTGAACCATGCACCCCGCAATGCGGGAAACCCGGCGCCGGGAGCGTGGAATGGCCTCTATGGAACAGCGCGTCAGCTTCATTGAAGGGAAGCTGGATTCCCTTGCCACCAAGGCGGACCTGGCGGAGCTGGAATCCCGACTCATCAAGTGGATGGTGGGCATGATGTTCGCCGCCATTGCGGCGGCCGCCTCCATCGCGCTCCTGGTCCAACGCCTCATAGAGCCCTAACCCCCTTCCCCGTCATTCCCGCGAAAGCGGGAATCCATCGCCCCCGCCCCCTCCGTTCGCCCTGAGCTCCGTCGAAGGGCGGCCGTGCTTCGACAGGCTCAGCACGAACGGCGGAGGCCGGCGCGGGAAACCCCCCGAGAACCCCCCCTTGCCCCCATTCCCCCGCGCGCGTGCGTGTGCTACTATTGTGGGCGTGGTCTGTGGACGTTTTCAGCCGGCGACGGAGGAGGGCGCGAGTGGGCCCGGGGCGTCCCCGCGGGCGGACGTGGTGGGGTGGAACAAATGGCGGGGGCGTCTCGTTATATCCGTGGTGAAGCCCCATGGGGGCTGGCTGTGCTTTGGCTATCCGCACGGCCGCCATCGACCGATGAGCCGATACAGGAGATCGCCTTGACGAGAGGAAACGCTGCAGGGGCCGGGAGAAGGCTCCTGGAGAAAGGAGGTGGCCCCTTCGAGGGCCTCAGGACGGGCTCTCCCCGCTGGGGGCCGGACCGCGCCGCTCGGCTTGACCGAGCCACCCTGCGCGGTTGGGCCAGCCGATGCGGGACCCGCTCCAGGGCAGGACCGTAGGGGGCGAGGGCCCCAATCCGCACCCCCGGCCATGCCGGGACCCCGGCCAATAGCTGGGACACGATACACCCACGAAAGGGAAGGACAATGAAAGGATATATGAAGCTCACAGCGGCCCTGGCAGCCTTTGCGCTGCTCTTGGTGGTTATGGGCCTGAGCACCGCTAACACGGTCAACGCGCAGGCGCCCGGCACCATTACGGTGCCGAACAAGTACCTCTGCTCCCTGGCCACCTGCGCGGACGCTACGACGCCGGCCGACGGCACAAACCATTCAGGCGACATCACAGTGCAGGATCCCGGTACTGTCACGACTGTTGAGGTGCTGAACCTTGACGTGGCAAGAGTCTCTGTCACTGACACCGACGATGACTCGACTGTAAGCATCAACCCGAGGACCATCACCATCGGCACCGCCATTACGGTGGTCCAGGAGTTCACCGACGCCGACAGTGACAACGTTCCGGACGCCGGTCAGATCCGGGCCTTCAACGGCAACCGGATCCAAATTACGTTCAGGCCTACCAGCGGCTTCGCAACTACCGCAACGATCCTGGTGGACAACGTGAAGCCGATCCTGGTGACGAACTCTCCCGATATCCCGCTGGTGGTGAAGGGCAACACGAACGTCGTGTTCAGCGCCGACCTCACGGACGGCGGCTCTGGCTACACGTCGACTGTCGGGACCACCAACGCGACCGCCGACATCGATGACAAGAACGGGACGCCGGGCATCCTTGGCACCGGTACTCCGGCCAACACCACGACTCCCATTGGCGGCGTGCGGTTGGTGGTCGCTGGTAACGTGGTCAACTTGACCAAGGACAACTTCACCAAGATTGACGGCGGCTGGACGGTGTCGGCGGAACTCGGTTCCAGCGCCATCCAGAACATCGGCGCCAACGTGCCCTGGTACTTCGAGACCCGGGGGACCGCGCGGGCAACACGCGCCGCTCGTCCGGCAGCATTGCGCTGCGAGGGGCGGTGACTGAAGGTGGTACCGGCGCGGGCGGCATCACTGACAGAAGGTTCGCCCACACCGGCACTCCGCCGACTGGCCTGCCCTTGGCCAGCTTCACGGACACCATGATGAAGGTGACCCGCGGCTCCGCGTCAGAGACGGTGGCAATCGCTGGGTTTACCGCTGGCGGTTTGTTCACGGTTACCATCCCTGGTAATGGCTTCTTTACCGCCGATGACGTTTCTTCCACCGACATCATGGAAGACGACAAGTTCGAGCTGGTGGGCAGCAACCTCCTCACCATCGACAGCAAGTCTCCGGCGTTGAAGTCGCCGGAAGCCACAACGGGCATCGTCTACAGCACCAGCATGAAGAAGGCCGTCCGCGGCCTGATGGCGCGGGCGAACTCCATCCAGGTGAACTTTACCGACGACGGCAAGAACGACGATGACGCGGCGGGCAGCGGCTTGCAGGCCTCCAGCG
>JAPPFO010000075.1 GCA_028875175.1 Chloroflexota bacterium
GTCAACCTGCTGGTCGTCACCATGCGCCGCCCGCCGGAGTTTTGCAAAGGTCTCCGGAGAGGGTGAAGAGTGGCGGCCACGGCGGAAAGTGCTCCACTTCGGCCTGGCTGCTTCACCGAGGCAGCCACCCTCACCCCAGCTAGCTCTCTCCCAGTGTCCGGCCCGGACACATGGGCAGGGTGCGGGCGGATTCGGCAGCGAGGGCGGGGTGGCCGCACGGGCGGGTCCCAGGCTGCGCGCAGCCTGGGCCACAGGGCGGGTCGCCACAAACGGGACAGGGTCCTAGATGCGAGGTGCGCGGAAGACTGGATCCCGGCTGCGGACGCCGGGATGACGGGGGATGTGGTTGTGTGGGGTGGCGGGTGGGAGTGGTTCGACACGGGTGGATCAGGGGTTGTTGGTGCGCGGAAGACGGGCGGGTCGGGGACTCGCCCCTACGAATGTGGAGGTTGGGGATCGTCCCAGGGAGGACGAGGCCCAGGCCGCGTGGCGCCTGGGTCATAGGGCGGCTCATCAGGAAGGGATCGAGGGAATACGGCAGGCTGGCGGAGCGGGAAGGGCGAGGTGGGTGAACTTCGAGTGGTCAAGTGGACGCGGTTAGTGTACACTTGGTGCGTACGGAGCGCATCCAGGGCGGCGGAGGGGTGAGCGCGAACGCATGACGAAAGGGTTTTGGGGTGAGCAAGCGACGGGCGCGAAAGCGGCCGACGAGCGCGGAGCAGCGGTTTCGGTCGGCGGTGCTGGGGAAGGCCGACGAGCTGTCGGAGCTGGTGGTGGCGAAGGCGTTGGCGGGGGAGCGGTGGGCGGTGGAGCTGGCGTTCAGATACGCATTCGGCGAGCCGCCGCGCGCGGGGAGCGGGCAGGCGTTCGCGGGACTGTTGGAGGACTTGCGTGCAGTTGCCGCGCGAGGTTCGTGACCACCTGTGGGCGCGGGTGGGGTACCGGCCCTATGCCGAACAACTCGCGGCGCACGACTCGGAAGCGCGCATCCGGCTGATCGCCGGGGGCGAACGGGCCGGGAAGAGCCGCAGCGCGGCGATGGAGCTGGCGGGGCGGTTCCTGGAAGGGCAGCTGTACTGGCTGGTGGGTCCCGACTACGACCTGTGCCGGCCGGAGTTCGGCTACCTGGTGGAGGCGCTGGAGTCGCTGGACGCGATCGAGACGCTGCAGATGCCGAGCGGACAATCGAACCGGATGACGCTGCGCAACGGGACGGTGATTGCCACCCGCACGGCGCAACGGGCGATGCGGCTGGCGGGGCAGGCGCCGGACGGGATCCTGGGCTGCGAGGCGGCGCAGCTGTCGTACGAGGCGTTCCTGCGGCTGAGCGGGCGGCTGGCGGAACGCCGCGGCTGGCTGTGGCTGAGCGGGACGTTCGAGGGATCACGGGGCTGGTACGCGGAGCGGTTCCGGGCCTGGCAGACGGATAACCCGGAGGAGGCGGCGTCGTTCTCGGTTCCGTCGTGGGCGAACCGGACGTTGTTCCCGGGCGGTCGCGCGGACCCGGAGATACAGCGGCTGGAGACGACGTACCCGAGCGACCTGTTCCAGGAGCGATTCGGCGGGGTGCCGTGTCCGCCGGTGTCGCTGGTGTTCCGGGAGTTCGAGCCGGCGGCGCACGTGCGGACGATCAGGGACCCATACGAAAGTTTCGACAACATCGAGATCGCGGTGGATCCGGGGTACGCGGGGGCGTACGCGGTGCTGGCGGTGGCGCAGCGGGGCCCGGAGGTGTTTGTGCTGGACGAGGTGTACATGCAGTACGCGATGACGTCGCAGGTGATCGAGGCGTGCCAGCGACGGTCGTGGTGGCCGCATGTGCGGAGCGGGGTGATCGATATCGCCGGGCGGCAGCATCACGCGATGCCGAGCCAGATCGAGGTGTGGCTGGCGCAGGCGCGGATCCGGCTGCGCTCGCACCGGGTGCTGCTGCAGGACGGGATGGAGCGGCTGCGGACGTTTCTGCGGAATCCGGGGACGGGGGAAGCGCGGATTACGGTGAACTCGCGGTGCCAGGCGCTGATCCGGGAGTTTGCGAATTACCGCTATCACGAGCCGCGGGAGCATCACCCGGTCTCGGAACAGCCGATCGACGCGGACAATCACGCGATCAAAGCGTTGTGTTACTGGCTGTATGACCGGTTTGGGGCGGTGCGGCCAAGAGGGCCGCGGCAGTCGATTCCGTTTCGGATTACGTGGTGATTCTGAAACTGCTCGAAGAAGGAAGAAGAGCCGGTTGGGGTCGTGGGTTGCTGCTGTTGGGCGTGGGAGATAGGGCCGGCTGCCACCCTCATCCCAGCCTTCTCCCTCAAGGGAGAAGGAGCAAGAGCGGCGTCTCCGGCGGTTGGAGATTCGGTGCACGGGAGCCAGTTTGGGGCGGTGCGGCCAAGAGGGCCGCGGCAGTCGATTCCGTTTCGGATTACG
>JAPPFO010000058.1 GCA_028875175.1 Chloroflexota bacterium
CGACAAGGGCGAGCGGCGGGCTCGGGCCGTGCCGCTGGGCCGAACCGGCCGCCCCGACGACATCGCCGACGTGGTGGGCTTTTTGGCCTCCGACGACGCCCGCTACGTGACCGGCCAAATCATCTACGTGGACGGCGGCCTCAGCGCCGGTCGGGCCGCGCTCTAGTGATCGGCGCCGACCAGGCCGGCTTCATGGGCCCGCCCGCGGTGATAGTGGGCCCACAGCACCAGCAGGGGAGGGAGCACGGTGAAGGTGGCGACCAGGCCGAACAAGATGGCTACCGCGGCGAGGATGCCCAACTCCTGCATGGGCACGAGGGGCGAGAACAACAGCGCCAGCAGTCCCAGCGCGGTGGTGAGCGCGCTGGCCAGAAGCGCCCCTCCCGTGGTGACCATCGCCTCGGTGATGGCATCGACTGCTCGCTCCGACTCCCGAAGCTCCTCCAAGAAGCGGTGCGTGAGGTGGATCGTGTAGTCGACGCCGATCCCGATGGTCAGCACCACCATGAGCGCCGTTCCCATGTTGTAGGAGATCCCAAACACCCACATGGCCCCCAGCAGCCAGGCAAGGGTTATCGCTATGGGAATGATGGTGATCAACCCGAGCGCTGGGCGGGATCGGCTGATTGCGAAGTACGCCACGAGGATTGCCAGCGCGGCGGCGATCACAAGACCCACGCTTAGCGCTTGGCTGGCAGCCAGTTCCTCGGTGATCAGGGCGATTAGGGCGTCGCCTCCAGTGACGGTGATCTCTCCGACGGCGCCTCCCCAAAGCGACTCGAGCTCGTCAATCAACTCTTGGAGCGCCTCGTTGTCCTCCACCGCGACGGGTATCTGAATGATGGTGCGGTCGAGGCCGTCGGCACGGAGGTCGATCACCTCCGCAAATCCCTCTGGGTCTGCCCTTCTCAACTGTTCCCAGGCCCGACGGACCTCTTCGTCGGTGGCCACACTGCCAGCGGCCAGGTTGTCGAAGGCGGCCGCGACGTCGGGGTCGTAGCTGTCGTCTGGTTGTCCGCTCCGGCCCGTCCAGTCGTCAAGCAACATCCCGGCTGAGGCCAACGGAGGCCCCACGATGCCGTTTGGTCGGAGTTCGGAGTCAACCAGGGTGGAGTGAAGGCCGGTCAGGTCCCCTACGGCTCGATTGCTGTCGAGGTCGGTCTCGATGAGCACCGTCATGAGCGTTGCGCTGCCGTCGAAGTTCTCCTCCAGGAAGTCGAAGCTCTTGAACGTGTCAGAGTCCTTGGGCAAGAAATCCTTGACGGCGAAAGTGGTGCTGAGGTTGCTGGCCGCCACGACAGCCAGCACAGTTAGGACAACGGCTGCGCCCAAGACCGGAATCGGGCGGCGCACTACGGCAGTAGCAACGCGGGGCAGAACGGCGGCCGCACCGGGAATGGTGTCGGCCACGGGGCGGGTTGTCGGCTTCTTTCCTTTGGCGGCCAGTCGCCGGTCCAGCGCCAGTCGAGCGGAGGGCACGAAACTGGTCATCACGATCCAGCCCGAGATGACCCCGATGCTGGCGATGATGCCGAAGTCAGCTATGGGCTCGAAGCGGCTGCTCAAGTTGGCCAGCAGGCTGACTGCGGTTGTGCCCGCGGCCAGCAAGACCGGCACGCCGCACAGCCGCACGGAGCGGGCAATGGCCCGCCCGGAGGCGTCGCCGCCCTCGTTGGCCTCTTCGCCCTTCTCTGCATTGTCGTCCCCCTCGTCGCCTTCACGCAGCGCCTCGCGGTAGCGCCCGACGATCTGAAGCGCGTAGTCCACCGACAGGCTGATGAGCAGGACGGGAACGAGTGTCAGGAGGATGTTGTCGGGATCGACGATGCCAACACCGCCGGGGGAGAGCCAGGAGAGGGCGCCGAACGTCCAGAGGATCGTCATGCCGAGGCCCAGCATGGTGATGTGGACGTCGGACTGGTTCCGGTAGAACAGGGCCAGTAAAACCACGATCACTGCCAGAGCGATCACGGTGAGGATCAGCAGGTTCTCTTCTCGGGCATCCTTGCCCTCGGCATCGCTCTTGGCCAGCGTGATGATGGTGACATCGAGGGATGCCGTATCGAATGAATCGGCAATCTCATGGGCCCGCAATTGAGCCGCCTCTTGGCCGAGAGCGTCGCTGACATCGTCGAGAATGACCAGCGAGAGTCCGGCAATGGAAGTGCCGTCGCCGCCGCGGGCCACAAAGCGGCCGAGCAAGTCGTTCAATTCAGCGCGTTCGGGGTCCTGCGCCAACTGGGCCAGGCCGAGAGAAACTTGGGCATCGGTAAGCGTGTCCAGGCCGAGCCCCACATCGGCTGCAGCCAGTTCTATGAGCTGGACGTATCCATAAAGGGGGTCATCGACCAGGAACGGGGCAATCTCCGGATCACTGATTATGGCGGTTTGCAGGCCCTTGACGGTCCGAAGG
>JAPPFO010000150.1 GCA_028875175.1 Chloroflexota bacterium
GCATGAGGACACCCATCAAGCAAGCCGCCACACCACTATCGTCTCACCATCGAGCCGGGTGAATCGTGAAGCGCCTCACGTTTCAGTCCGGAGACACTCGGAGCCGACCGTCGGTGTTGCTACCATCGTCGGCGTCGCTCGCGGGCTCCGGCTCCGCGAACGCGCGAGCCTCCGTAGCTCAATTGGAAGAGCAGCTGACTCTTAATCAGTTGGTTGTAGGTTCGAGTCCTACCGGGGGTACCACGACCAGTTTCGACGCTGACTGCGCGAACCAAAGGCCGGCCTTTTTCCATGCGCTCAACTGACGAATCTACGACTCGTTCTGAGGTATGGGCCGGCCGCACCCGGGAGCGCGAGACGAACCTGGCCAACTGGAATGACCGCGTGGCGGCGCACCTTGCATCGCCTGGCTATGACGTCGAAGGGTTTATCGCGGATTCCAGCCGGGTTGGTAAGGCTGTCAGGCTGGATCTAGAGGAAATCGGCGACGTCCGCGGCCAGTCTCTTCTACACCTGCAATGCCACATCGGCCTGGACACGCTCTCCTGGTCCCGCCTTGGCGCCCAGGTAACCGGTCTCGACTTCTCGGCGCCGGCCATTGATGCAGCTCGCGAAATCAGCCGCCGTTCGCAAACACCCGCGGAGTTTGTGCTGGCCGATGTGTACGACGCCCCCGAAGCGCTTGGAGAGACCTACGACATCGTCTACGCCAGCGAGGGAGTCCTCTGCTGGCTGCCGGATGTCGCCGCTTGGGCACGCGTCCTAAGCCGCCTCATCCGACCCGGCGGCACCGCATACATCCGCGACGGGCACCCAATCTTTCACACGCTGGATCACGATCGTGCCGACGGCCGACTTGAACTCGTCGGTTCGTACTTTGAAGGCCCGGCACACCGATACGACGAGCCTGGAACGTACGTCGAAAGCGATGTCCAAATCGAGCACACCGTGAACTACGAGTGGGATCACGGCCTCGGCGAGATCGTGAACGCCTTCATTCAGGCGGGATTGCGGATCGAGTCGCTGCGGGAGTATCCGGTGTCGGCCTACCAGGCCCTACCCGGCATGGTCAAAGGCCAGGACGGCTGGTGGCGCCTGCCTCCGCAGTCCGGCCAGGCCCCCTCAATGTTCTCGCTCCGGGCAACGCTGCCTGAGTAGTTGACGCCGGGCTTGAAGCTCCGGCTCTTGGCCATTTCTAACGCACGCGTCGGGAACGACGATTCTCGGGAGGAACAATTGAATCAGCTTGATCGACTCAACGCATACCTGCAGGGCCGTCTCCGACAGGAATCGATGCCTGAAGTCACCTTGCAGGACGCCGCGCGCTGGATCCGGGAAGCAGAGCTACTCCCGCAGCATTCCTTTCGTGGAGATAGCCCGTTGCGCTTTCTCATCCAGGCAGGTTGGATCGAAGGCGGTGAGCAGGTTGCTGGACCACACGGTCGATACAGGATTCGGCGGAAGGGTCCGTAGCTCTGGAGCCGCCGAGCGAGAGCGAGGTCAACCACGGCTGGGTGGCCCGAGGCCCAACGGCCGTCCCGGATTCCGATAGACTCGCCCGACTGCGGCTTAGCAAGCGTTGGTTCGGCGGTCGTCCCGGCTGCGCCGGGCACTCCGTGCGGGCCGTCGCGAGGGGCACGAGCAATGGCGCAAGACTTCACGATGTTTGTGGGCACGGTCGGTGGCGGCCTGAATGTGAGTTCCGACGGCGGCTCGTCCTGGAATCAGATTCGAAGCCCTGTTCCCACCGAAGGCAACGTCCGAGCTGTCACGGTCTATCCCAACGACCCCACTCGTGTGATTGCCGGCACGGACGTCGGCGTCTTCCGGAGCGAAGACCAGGGTGAGACCTGGGAACAGCTCGACACGCCCATTGATGGCATCCACATCTGGACCATCACGGTCGATCCGGTCGATCCGAGCATTCTCTTTGCCGGAACACGCCCCGGCGTATTCCGGTCCAAAGACGACGGTGAAACCTGGGAAGAACTGCCGGTCAACGTCAACCTCAATGGACCGATCGTTCCGCCCCGTACGACCACCGTGCTCGTGGACCCGCGCGATCATCAGACCGTCTGGGCCGGTGTGGAAGTCGCCGGTCTTTATCGGAGCAAGGATGGCGGCGACTCATGGACGGCTCTCGCCAACGTCGGTCCACAGCTGATGTATGACGACATTCATGGACTAGCCATCCGACCCGGCGATCCCACGGTTGTCTTTTCCACCAGCCCCTTCGGCCTGGCCATCAGCACGGATGAAGGCGACAGCTGGGACCACCACAAGTTCCCGACGTTCGATCCGGGCGGATCCTCCTACTGCCGCAACATCCTGGTTCGTCCGGACAATCCCGACGTCATGTTCGTGGGCAACGGCAACGGCATTCCCGGGGTCACCGGCGCGATCCGCCGCACCGTTGACGGCGGCGCCACCTGGGACACGCCCGAGCTACCGGTAACGCCAAACTCCGTCGTCTACTGCTTTAGCGCGCACGTGGATGTGCCCGACTGCGTCGCGGCGGCCAGCATTTACGGCTATATCTACCTAAGCGACGACGGCGGCCAGACCTGGAGCAAGCTGGAACGGGAATTCGGCGAGATCCGGACGGTGGCAATTAGCCCCAACTAGGGGGCGGATGGGTCCCGACGGGTCCGGTTCTCGGACGGCCGATTCCGCTTTTCGCGGGCCTCGGCCGACCGCGCGTGCCGCGCATTCTTATGTATACAGTCCGATCAGCCCGCGGCGCGTAGCCCTGTTCGCCACGCGGTTGAAGAGCCAGATCCCGCCCAGCACCCCGCCAACCGCGCTGGCGGCCAGCACTCCCAACTCGACTTCAAGGGGCACGATCGTTGGCGTTCCCAGCAATGTGTGCCGCATGGCGTCGATTACGTAGGTGTACGGCAGCGCCAGGCTTACCCAGCGAACTTCCCACGGCAGCATCGCCACGGGAAACGTGGAACCGGCCATAGTGAATATCAAGACGACGAAGATCGAAGCCAAGGCAGGCTGCCGTTGGGCAAGCCCCACTCCCGCGAAGGCGATACCAAGTCCCCAGAACGCGATCAGGGCCAGAGCGAACACGGGAATGACCAGCGGATTGAACGCAGCGGGCGCCGCGCCCGGCAAGAAGAGCAACGCTACCGCCAGCACGCCCAGCATGGCGGTCCACTGGGCAATCTCCCAGCCCGTCACGCCCACGATCGGGATCCAGCGCGGACACGGCGTGGCCCAGATGTGTGGAAGCACGCCGGCCTGGCTTGCCCAACGAAGGTAGCCCTGGCCGCTGTAGAGCCCCTGCTGCGCAATTTGCAAGGCCAGCCATCCCAGCGCCACGTAGCCGATGAAGTTCGACCCGCCTCCACTGGCTTCAAACCCTTCGCTTCCGAAGGCGCGCTCGGCCAGCAGCCGGGTCGTCAACAGCAAGGCAAGCGCCAGCAGCGTCGAGACGTAGAACAGCTTCTGCCGCCCGAACTCCCGCCACTCGCGGACGAACGAGGCCCAGGCGGCGAGGGCCAGCGCGCGTCGTGTGCCTGCGAAGGGCCTCATATCGCGTCAAGAACGCCATGACGTCTGGCGGACCGCTCGAGCGCCCCGAAGACCCAAATCGAAATCGCCCCGTAGGCAAACGCCATAAGGAGCAGCACACCGGCTGACAGCACGGCCTCGCCTGCGTCGGCGAACACCAGCGCGGCGCGCAATCCGCGCAGTATCCAGGTAAGCGGAACAAACTGGGCCGCGACCTGGACCCACTCGGGAAGGACGCCAACGGGATGGGCAACGCCGGCAAAGATCCCCGAAGCGATGACCGCGAGGTTGGACAAGGCCGCCGCCGCGCGATAGCGCACAACCAGCCCCGCGAACGCTACGCCAACGGCTAGGTTGGCGGCGTACGACGCCCCGAGCACCAGCAGGAGGGCGCCGGCTTCCAACGTCAGCGTGAATCGAAACACCGCCCAACTCGCGGCGAACATCGTGAGCGACTGCACCGCGATCCCGATTGAGCTGCCCATCGCGCGCCCCACGATCAGCAGGGGTTTGGCAAGTCGCCCGGTCCAGATCGCGCTCAACGTGCCTTGCTCTCGTTCACGTTGCAGCGTAATCGAGAGCAGGGTCAGGGTGGCTCCGGCCCAGGTCATGCCAATCACGCCGAGCGTTACAAATGCCAGGTAGTTCTCCGTCCCCGCCACCGACGCAAACCGTGCCGCCTGCTCGTGATTCGGGCCGGCCAGCGCACGCGCCCCCAGGATCCCCGGCAGCACCAGCGCGAACGCCGAGATCACGAGCGTGGTGACAAAGGCCCATTCGCGGCGGTGCACCTTCCAACCCATCACGGCCAGCGAGGCCACGGCCTGCCCGCCGCGCGCCAAACGCATCGCAGGAGCGTCAAATTGATTCAAGCGACCCTCCCAGGCGGCTTCCGGTCAGCTTGATGAAGGCGTCCTCCAGCGTGGCTTCCCGCAGGCGCGATTCAGTCACGGCCACACCAGCCGCCTTGAGGCTGGCTGCAATCCGTTCGGCGGACTGCCAGCCGCCGGGGGCGCTCACCGCAACTGCGATACCGCCGTCGTCCTGAACATCGCCCCACCAGAGCGCGTCGGCACCGAGAATCGGCCGTGCAGCCGCGGCGTCACCGTGTAGCTGCAACTCCAGCCGAGGCTCGACGCCGGCACTTGCGATCAGGGCGGCTGGCCGGTCTTCGGCCACAAGCCGTCCGTGATCGATGATTCCTACACGATCACAGACCTCGTCGGCTTCGTGCATGTTGTGGGTCGTCAGCAGCACCGCTTTGCCGGCTCCCTGCAGCGTCCGTATCAACTCACGGGTCGCCCGCGCGGCGGCCGGATCGAGCGCCGCGGTGGGTTCGTCCAGCAGTAGCACCGGTGGGTCGTGCAGCAACGTCCGCGCCAGGTTCAGCCGTTGCTTCATGCCGGTGCTGTACGTTTCCGCCAGGTCGTCGGCTCGCTCCGCGAGCCCTAGCTGCTTGAGCAGAGCGGTCGATCGCTCCTGGATCACCTGGCCAGGCATGAACTGAAGGCGCCCAAAGATTTCCAGGTTTTCGCGGCCTGTCAGCCGCCAGTAGACCCCGCGCTCCCCGGCGAACATGACGCCGATACGCGCCCGCACCGCACCGGAGTCTCGCTGGGTGTCATAGCCGCAGATTCGGGCGGCGCCCGTCGTCGGCTCAAGCAGGGTTGCGAGCATGCGAGCCATCGTGGTCTTGCCCGCGCCGTTTGGCCCCAACAAGCCGTATACCTCGCCGACGCCGACATCCAGTGTCACATCGTTAATAGCCATGATCGGCTCTGAGGTCGAGACAGATCGACGCGCAAGAACGTCCCACGGCCGGCGCGCAGGCAGCCGGCGCTCGAAGTGCTTCGTTAGCCGCTCGACTTCAATCAACATCGCCGCGTTTTCCATGAGGCTTCAAAACGCGCTCGACTCGGACGCAGTCTGTCAGGTGAGGCACGCGCGCTGTTCGTACTGTGCCACGCACCGATCCCCGGTCTTGGGCGAACTACGCGTTCCGACGACCACCCGGCAGCCTTCACTTCTCCTAGTTGAACGAATTGCGGCGCTCTGTTCCAATGCTGGTGATCGGCGGCTCCGGCGCCTTCGTCGGGTCAGCGCGAAGGGATCGCGAGTGAGGGACCGCGAAGAAGTACGCGCCCTATTGAGCGGCCCGGTCAACCCGCTGCCCACCAAGTTTCACCGCGACGGGACCATCAACTTCGACGGCATGCGCGCCGTCATTGATTGTTCCCTGGAGGCTGGCTGCCAGGTCATCATGCTGACCTGGGGCGAGACGCTCGTCTCGCTGCTCAGCGACGCCGAACTGGCCGAGGTTCACCGCTCCGTGATCGAACACGTCGGCAACCGGGCCCTGACGATCGCCTGCGACAACATGTGGGGTCTCCAGCAGACGCTGGAATTCGGCGACCTGGTGCGCGACCTGGGCTTCGACCTCTATATGGTCCGGCCTGCCGACTGGGCCCGCGGAACACCCCAGTCTCTGGCTGATTTCTACCGCGCCGTGGCCGAAAAAACTCGCGTAATGCTAGTGGGTGACGTGCCAATTGAATCCTGCGAGCTCATCGAGGACGAACCTGGAATCCTCGCGTTCAAGGAGGACAGGCGGCTCGACTACGCGCACGAAGTGCTGATGCGCTGGGGCGACCGCTGGCCCATGGTTGGGGGCGGCGGCATGAAGCGCCACCTCCTGCTCTGGCCGCATGGTTGCCACACCTGGCTGGAGCCTTTCGTGCGCTGCTATCCGGAGCCGGCCATGCGCTATTGGCGAGCACTGCAGCGCGGCGATACCGACGAAGCCTGGGAAATCATCATGCGCATCGAAACGCCGGTACGAGCGGCGGGGCACCGCTTCCCCGCCGGCTACAACGGATTCGCCCAGGCCATGATCGAGGTCTACGGCATAGCTCCCCGCTGGCGCCGCTCGCCGGCGCCGAACGCGACCGAAGCCCAAATGGAGGATGTCCGCGGCGTGCTATGTCGAGTTGGCATCTGGCCATGACTTTCGACGCCAATCTCTGATGACCCGACCGGCGGCCGACTTCTTCGCCGACCGCGGCTTCAGCCAGCCCCCGATCTACCTGACCGACCTTGACCGCTGCACCCTGGCTGGTGCGCTGTCCCCGGCACCGCGCAGACACACCTGGCGCACGCTGCCGTATTCGACCGACGCGTTCAGTGGCGTGATGCTGCTGGCCGGCCCCGAAACCGCCGCACCGGACGTTACCTTTCGCCTGAACGCCACGGGCTGGCACGCGGTCTCGATTGGGGTCTACCCGTTTTGGTCCGAGCCCGAGGGCCGGCAGCTCGAGCTGCAACTCAAGCTCACCGGGCCTGATCCATATACCGTCCTGTCCCACCCGCGCGTTTCCTTTGCGAGCCATTCCGAATGGCTTCACGAGATGTTCTGGGACGTAGCTGACCTCACCGGCCGGGACTTGGTCATCGGGCAGCCAGCCGCGCGCTCAGCGCCTGGCGACGGCCCCGGCTCCTTCCTCGGCCAACCCGCGCGGATCGCTTATGTCAAGTTAGTGCCGTTGACGCCGGCCGAGGTGTGCGCGCTGACGACCGACTGTGCCGGCACCGCGACCCGACGCCTCTTCGCCCACCAGGACGCCCACGGACCGCACTCCGCCTGGCGGCTGACCAGCGCGGCCGAAATCCAGCGCGAAGTCGAGCCATACCGACACACCGACTTCTCCCGCCTGTATTGGGAATGCGGCTCCGGTGACCTGATGAACTATTTCACACAGATCGGCCGCATCCCCGCATACGACGGCCTGGAGGACTTCGCGCGGCAGGCCGACCGCTTCAATGCCGAGAGCTGGCGGATCCTGCGCGACCGCGGAATAGACCCGCTGCGCGTGGCTGCCGACCACGCACGAGACGCGGGCATCGAGTTTCACGCCAGCTATCGCGTCGCCGGCTTCCACTACCCACCGCCGCTGGACCACTTCAACCATGGCGACGCCGTCTATAACCGGCGGCCGGAGTGGCGCGGTGTCGACCGCGAGGGTCGCCGCACGCCCCGCTTTGCGTACACCTATCCCGAGGTCCGCGCCTACGTCATTTCACTCCTGCGCGAGGTCGTTCAATACCCCGTGGACGGCGTCTGCATGCTTTATAGCCGGCGGCTTCCGCTGGTGGAATACGAGCCGCAACTGGTCGAGGGCTTTCGTACCGCGCTCGGCGTCGATCCACGAACGCTCGACTCGCTCGATCCGGCCTGGCTCCGCTACCGATCGGGCGTGCTCACCCAGTTTCACCGCGAATTGCGCGCCGCGATGGACGAGGAAACGCGACGACAGCGCCGCAGTCGTCGGCTGCAGATTTCGGCCGTCGTCGCGAGCAGCGAAGCCGAGAACCTGGAGTTCGGGGTCAACCCCACGGCATGGGTGGACGAGGGCCTGGTCGACACCCTGATTCCATACTCCTCGGCGCGGAATTTCAATAGCAGTGTCGACGCCTGGGCAGACCCGCGGGCGATTGACTACTTCCTGAACATCGCGCGCGGCAGCAACACAGTCGTTGCGCCGAACATGATGCCCCGCCAGGTTTCACCCGAACATCTGCGCCGACGCGCCTCCGGTCTCTACCGAGCCGGCGTCCAGCACCTATTCTTCTGGGACTGCGCCGGTGGCTCCGGGCGAGCAAACTACGCCGACATGTGGAGCGCCTTGCGCCGCCTCGGACACAAGGACGAGATCGAAGGCTGGCGAGCCGCCGGCGAGCCTGACCTTGCTTTGCCGCGCCACGAAATGCGCTCGCTCGGCGACTGGAATCTCGACTACCAAACGCCGGGCTAGAAGAGCCGACCGGCTCTCGGCCCGCTTCAGGCCACGCGGTACTTTAGCGGCTGGCCAGCCTCCATCCGCTGGATGTTTCCGCGAACGACCGCCGTGGTGCCTCGCAAGAAGATGTCGCAGGCCGATGCCCCATGCGGCGTGGCGAATACTTCGCGCTCGAACACCGGATCGGCGGGATCTACCGGTTCCTCCCAGAAAACGTCCAATCCCGCGGCCCGCAGTCGGCCGCCGTCGAGCGCGTCAATCAGTGGCTCCCGCTCGACCACGGGGCCGCGCGACACGTTGACCAAAACCGATCCGTCCGGCATGGCGTCAAGCACGGTCCGATTGACCAGCCCGTGCGTCTCGTCGGTGAGCGGCACCGACAGCACCACGAAGCCGCAATTGCGGACTGCCTCGTTCAGCCGGTCTGAGGTGTATAGCTCGGCTAGCCCCAATTCGGCAGCCAACTCGGGATCCGGTGTTCGCTTGACGCCGATCAGTGTTGCTCCGAACGGCTTCAGCAAACGAGCGATCTCGCTGCCGACGCCGCCAACGCCGACAATGCAGACTCGCGCCCCAAAGAGCGACGCGCCAAATGGAACGGCGATCGAGCGGGCCGCCAGCGTACGAAAGTGGGTTGGCAGTTGGCGTCCGGCCGCTATCAGGTGCATCAGCGCAAACTCGGCCACGGCCTTGCCAATCCCCGAAGGGCCGGCTGGCGCGTTCGCCACGGGAACACCCCGGGTACGCGCGGCTTCAAGGTCAACGTGATCGACCCCGATTCCGAACTGCTGAATCAGGCGCAGTCTCGAAGCCGACCCAATCGTGGCGGCGTCGATGGGGGTACGTGCCGGGATAATCACCTCGGCGTTCGGCGCCTCCCGGGCGAGCGCGTCAGGTTCGGTCGGAATGATTTCGTGCTCGGGCAGCGCCTCTCGCAGCACATCCGTGATCGCCGCCAGGTCCGGGCTGCACATCAGTACCCGCATCGGATGTCCCTTTCTTGAGATGCGTCGCCGTTAGCCCGCCTTCGCCTTGCAGGCCGCCAGCGCCTCGTCCACGATCTCAAGCGTTCGGTCCACGTCGTCCTCGCTGTGCGCGATCGAGACATAGAACTTCTCGTTCGGCACGATTAGGATCCCTCGCTTCACGCACTCGATGGCGAATTGCGTCCCCATTTCGCGGTCGTTGTCCAGCAGATCGACCCACTGTGTGGGATTCGAGTTTTCCATGAAGCGCACGCCGAACACCATGTCCTCGCCAAGCGCCTGCACGGGAATTCCGTGGCGACGGCCGGCTTCTTCGATCCCCGCACGTAAACGCCCGCCGATGCGGTGCAGCTGGTCGTACACGCCTGGCTCGCGCAGGACTTCCATTGCGGCCAGCGCGGCCGTCGCCGCCACCGGGTTGCCGTTGAACGTCCCGCTGGCCCAGGCAATCGTGTTCGGCGCCCGGCCCACGTTGCCGTACAGGTCCATGATGTCGCGGCGCCCGGCGATCACGGCCAGCGGGAATCCGCCGGCCATCGCTTTGCCGTAGCAGGCCATGTCCGGCACCACGCCGTAGGCCTCCTGGGCGCCTCCCCACGCAAGCCGGAAACCGGTGACGATCTCGTCATAGATCATGATGATCCCGTGTCGGTCGCACGCCTCGCGAACGGCTTCCAGGAAACCCGGCACTGGCCGCAGCACGCGCTGCAGCGGCTCAATGATGATCCCCGCCAGTTCGTCCGCGTACTCCTCGATCACTTGCAGGGCGAACTCGGTGTCGTTATACGGCGCGACCAGGATCTCGTCGGCCAGCACGCCCGGTACCCCCAGCGAGTCGGGCTCGGCGTGCGGATAGTCGCTGGCTTCACCCGGCACCGTGCCGAACATCGCGAAGTCACCGGTCCCGTGCCAGCCGCCTTCGAATTTCAGGATCTTGGGTCTGCCGGTGAACGCACGCGCCGCGCGTAGCGACAGAAACGTCGCGTCAGACCCGGTCGTTACATAGCGAACCTGCTCGGCACAGGGAACGGCCTCGATCACTTGTTCCGCTAAGCGGATGGCCGGTTCGTTAAGGAAATAGAACGTCGTGCCTTGCCGAATCTGGTGCTCAACGGCTTCCAGGATGCGCGGATGGCAGTGACCGACCAACATCGGGCCCGAGCCCATCAGATAGTCGATGTACTCGCGGTCGTCGACGCTGATTAGATGACTGCCGCGCCCCTCGCGAATCACCACGTCCTCCGAACGCGGGAGCATGAGGAATCCGAGGGCGCCGCCGCTCATCACGTTCCCGGCGAGCTCGAGGAGCTCGCCGTTCGAGGCCGACGTCTGGCCCGGCTGTGTCGAGACTGCCACCGCTCACCTGGCCTTTTGGGAATCGCCGCAACAGCCGGCGGCGCTGGGTCGCGCATACTACACGCGGCATCGAGTCGGTCGGCTGGCGGACCCAAGGCGCGGAGAATTCGAAATGGCGGAGACCAGATTGTGAGTGGGGGCGCTCCCGAGTCGCCCCGTCTTCGAATCGCACTTGTAGGCGCGGGCGGCTTCGGCACCTATACCTGCGAGCTGATCGATCGGCAGCCTGAGATTGATCTGGTCGGCGTGGCCGACACCGACCCCGGAAAGGCTCGGCGTCTCGGAGGCGATCGCGGCGTTCCGTACTGGACGGACCATCGGGCGCTGCTGGACGAGTGCGACTGCGACGCGATTGCCATCGTGACAACGCACTCCACGCATCGCGATATTGCAGTGGACGCCGCGGCGGCGGGGCGCCACATCTTCTGCGAGAAGACCATGGCCATTACCGTGGCCGACTGCCACGACATGGTGGAAGCCGCCGACGCGCACGGCGTCAAGCTCATGGTTGGCCACAAGCGCCGCTTCCGACCGGCCTCGACGGCACTTCGCCACGCGCTGGCGACCGACGGACTTGGACGCCCCCTTGCCTTCAACGTGCGCGGCTTCTTTGGCCGTCGCATCACCGGCTTTTGGCGCGAGCGGTCCCTGTGCGGCGGGCTGCTCTACTGGGCCGGGGTTCACGATGTGGACACACTGCGCTTCCTCTTTGGAGAAGTCGCATCCGTTTACGCCGTGCTTGGACCCAAGCTGCGTCCCGAGGTCTCCGACCAGGAGGACGCAATCTCGGTGGCCCTGACGTTCCAAAGCGGCATGGTTGGCTCGCTGCAGGTCTCCACCTTCTATCCGATGGCCACCTATCAGACTGCATTCGGCTTTGACATCGTCTGTGAGCGCGGCGGTATCAGCTACAACCCGCACGACCACACCATCACAACTCAACTCGAAGACCAACCTCCAAGCGTGGTTCGCCTTGAGCACAATTCGCCCGACGGCGCATATGACAAGGAGTGGTCCAGCTTCGCCGCCTGGGTGCTGCGAGACGAAACTCCGGTCCTGACCGGCGAGGACGGTCTTCGCTGCGTGGAAATCCTGCAGGCCGCCTACTTGAGCGCCGCCACTGGAACGCGAATCGACCTTCCGCTCGACCGTAACGAACGGCGTCCTTTTGACGGATAGGCGCTAGCCCATGCGCATTGCCTGCGTGCAGGTCGCCACCATCGACGGTGAAATCGAGACCAACCGCGCGCTTGCCCTACGACTTACGGAGCAGGCCCTGGCCAAAGATCCCGACCTGGTGATCCTCCCCGAGCTGGTCACTACCGGGTATTGCACCGACGACTACGCAACCGTTGCTGAAGACGTTGACGGCCCGACGGTTCGGGCCTTTGCGGAACTGGCGACCTCGTCCGGCGCCTGTATTGCCGTCGGCCTGGTAACCCTCACGGCTGGCGGACGTCCGCAAAACGCTAGCGTGCTGGTCGGGCCACGGGGCCTGATCGGCGCCTACGCGAAATCTCACATGTGCGTTAACGGCGACCCGCGCGTCAACGAATCCACGGCGTTCGCCCGCGGCGAAGCGTTAGGGCTGTTCGACCTTCCCGGAGCCAGGGTCGGAGTGATGATTTGCTACGACGGCCACCACGGCGAACTGCCCGTTGCCCTGGTCGCCGGCGGGGCCGACCTGCTTATCTGGCTGAACAATCGCACCTCAATGCCGATCTGGGAGGCCGCCGCCATAGCCACGTTCAATCGCGTGCCCGTCGCCGCGGTCAATCGGGTCGGCGAGGCCGGCTGGCAGCCAGCCGACGGGCCGCCCAGGGTATTCACCGGGGTCTCGGCGATCGTCGATCATGAGGGCGCAACCATCGCCGCCGCGCGCGGCGGCGAAGAAACCGTGGTCGTCGGCGATGTCGATGTCGAGGCCGGACGCAGGCGTCGAATCAGTCACGTGTTGAACACCCAGCTGAGTCGCAGGCCTGACCTTTACGCCCTCGCCTAGGCAGCGAGCCGGCGATTCCCTCCGCACAGACGGTCGATGCGGCTATGATGCGCGCCGGAATCCGGGCACAACCGCTTGAATCGGGGACGCAGCGTGGCAGCAGTCGGGCAGTTTGTGGGTCAATCCGCGTCCGAAGCGCCAGTTCGCAGCGAATGGAACCTGGCCTGGCGCCGATTGCGACGCAACAAGGCTGCGATGGCTGGTCTCGTCGCGTTGATCCTGATCTCGCTGGCCGCGATCTTTGCCGACGTGATCGCCACCGAGACCGAGAACCACTTCGATATTGCGTCTGAGGGCTTGCCGCCGCTCGCCGAGCGCCTTGATCCAATCGATGACTGGCGTCCCTGGGGCCAGCGACACCTCCTGGGAACGGACGACATTGGACGGGATGTTTTCAGCCGCATCGTGCGAGGTGCACGCATTTCGCTCCGAATCGGCTTTTCAGCCGTGACCATCTCGCTAATTGCGGGCAGCATTCTTGGACTGGTGGCGGGTTACTTCCGCCGCTGGCCGGACATGCTGATCAGCCGCATTCTCGACGTGATGCTGGCTTTTCCCGGAATCCTTCTGGCGATGACCGTTGTCGCGTCGCTCGGACCCGGCCTCAATAACGCCATGCTTGCCTTGGGTGTCGCTGGCATTCCCTTCTACGGTCGAGTCGTGCGAGGCACCACCCTTGCTGCGAGGGACCTCACCTATGTCCGTGCGGCACGTGCCGTGGGAATGTCAGACGTACGTATCATGCTGCGTCACATCCTTCCCAATGTGGTCAGTCCCGTGCTCATCATGGCGACTCTTGGCTTGGGTGGAGCAATCCTGGCGTCGGCCACCCTCAGTTTCTTGGGCCTTGGTGCCGAGTCGCCCGCGCCTGAGTGGGGCTATGAACTTTCCAAGAGCCGCAATCTGTTGCGCGCCTATTGGTGGATCGCCACTTTCAACGGCTTTGCCATCGCAATTACGGTTCTCTCGATCAATCTCCTGGGCGACGGGCTTCGCGAAGCGCTCGATCCCCAGGCAAGTTCATGGTCGGATTAGTTCGTCCACGACTCCGTAGCACTGCGCGCCGGTATTAGGTACGCTGGCGCATTCGTCGAGGCGCCGTAGTTCTGCGCCTCAAGGGGAGGGTGCACATGATCAAGACGCCGAGCGTGAGTCGGCGGGCCGTCATACGAACTGGCCTCGCCGGCCTGGCCGGTGGCGTCGGCGCCGCAGCATTGGCTGCGTGTGGTGAGACGCAGGTCGTAACGAAGGAAGTCCCGATCGAAACGACCGTGGTCAAGGAAGTGCCGGTCGAGAAGATCGTCCGTGAGACCGAGGTCCGAGAAGTCCCGGTCGAGAGAATCGTGACCCAGCAGGTCGACAGGGTCGTCACCAAGACGGTCGAAGTCGAGAAGGTCGTCGAGGTTCCGGTTGAGGTCCAGGTCGAGAAGGTCGTCGAGGTCGAGAAGGTCGTCGAAAAGGTCGTGGAAAAGATCGTCCAGCAGGCCGCCGAGCGCGCGCCCGGCATCGACATCTACAACCTCGACGAGTCCGTGGCCATTGGCGCCAAGCCGTGGGACCCCAAGCCGGGCGGCGAAGTCAGCTACATGACCTTCGGCAACCCCACCGGCTTTGACCCGGCAACCTGGGGCGGTCGTAGCGCCGAGCCGGCAGCCGTGATGTACGACCTCCTCTACACGTACGGCAAGGGCAACCTGATCTACCCGCACCTGGCCTCCGATCTGCCGGAGCCGGCGGACGACAAACTCTCCTGGGTGATTCCGCTGCGCAACGACGTTGTCTTCCACGACGGCGAACCGTTCAACGCCGATGCGGCCGTCTTCAACTTCCAGCGCTTCCTGGACCCGGATCTGGCTCGCGGCCATGTGATCCGTGACGTCGCGTCCATGGGCAGCGTGGAAAAGGTGGACGACTTCAAGATTCGTATCCACACTTCGCAGGTGCAGTCACCCCCGTCGTTCCTGCACTCGATTGCGCACCAGCACACCGGTATGGCATCGCCCAAGGCGGTCGCCGAGCGGGGCGAGGCATTCAGCCGCGACCCGGTCGGAACCGGCCCCTTCAAGTGGTCGGGCGTGTGGGAAGACGACGTCAAGGTTGTCTTTGACCGCAACGAGGATTACAACTGGGGCCCGTCGTTCCTGGCGCACCAGGGCGCACCCTATCCGGACCGTCTGCGTATCCAAATCCTTGGGTACAACATGACGGACAACGCCGCTGCTTTTGAAGCCGGCGAGGTGGACATCTGCCTGAACTGGTCGTTCGCGGACTACAAGCGCGTGTCCGAGAACGCCAAGTACCACGTCATCGGCTACGCGGCTCCCGGCATGGGTCAGTACATGCCGCTGCACACGCAGCTCTGGCCGCTGGACGACCTCAATGTGCGCAAGGCGTTGCTCTTCGGCGTGGACCGCCGCACCGTCACGGTGCGTGCCAACGGCGGCACCGCCCCGCTCAACATCAGCAACCTGCTGGTGCCGGGCACGATTGGCCGCAGCGCCGAGGCTGGCCAGCTCTACACATACGACGTGGGCATTGCTAACGGGATCCTCGACGATGCTGGCTACGCCAAGGGCGAGGACGGCTATCGCTACGCCTCGGACGGCCGGCGGCTGGAAATAAGCTACCCGGACCGCGGAGACCCGGTGGTCGAGCTGTTCAAGCTGGACGTGGAGAAGAACCTCGGCATCTTCGTGGACATCCCGAAGATGGACGAGGCCACGCACCGTGAAGGCGCCTCGCAGGGCCTCTATCACACCACCTGGATCGGCGTGGCGGCGCCCAGCGGCGACGTCATGTACGACCGCTTCCACACCGCCTCGTACGGCGGCGCCAACCGCTCCTACTCGTTCTTCGAGTACGACGGCATTCCCGAGTCGGCCACGCCAAACGCGAAGATCGACGGGCTGCTTGAGGCGGCGCGTGGGAGCTTCGACGGCGACGAGGCCAGGGCTCTCTGGGAAGAGGCTGAGCTTTACCTCATGGAGAACGCGGTTGCCATCCCGTTGGTCCACGACTACCTGCCGTGGCTGACGAACCCCGACCGCATCGGCGGCGAGTTGTTCCTCGGAATCGACTACCTGCCGTTCTTCGGTCAGTTCTACAGCACCCAGGAGTAGATTCGGACGCAGCGCGAATGACGCCCGGCCGGCATCCGTCGGCCGGGCGTCTTTGCGCAAGACACCCGATGGGAAACGTCTGAGCAATGGGCTCATACATCTTGCGCCGCGGTCTCTACACCATCCCCGTGCTCTTCGGGGTGTTGCTGACCGTATTCGTCCTGATGCGTCTCGTTCCCGGCGATCCCATCGCGCTGTTCTATGCGACCGGCGGAGTCGGCGACTCAGGCGCCACCGCGGGTAGCGGTGGTGAAGTAAGCCGGGCGGCGCTCGAGAGGCTGCGCGAGAGCTACAACCTTGACAAATCCGTTCCACACCAGTTTGTGCTGTATGTGCGGGATGTTTTTCGCGCCGATTTCGGCAACTCGATCCAGTACCGTCGCCCCGTCACTGACATCATCAAGGATCACGCACCAGCGACCATCCAGCTAACCGTCGCGGGCATGGCCGTGGCTCTGGTGATTGGATTCGGAGCCGGCATCATCTCGGCGATTCGCCGCCACTCGATGGCCGACTACAGCGCCCAGGTCTTCGCCATTCTTGGCGTGTCCTTCCCCAGCTTCTTCCTGGCCACAATCCTCATCTTGATCTTTGCTATCAACCTCAACTGGCTGCCCGTAATCTCCAACGGAATCGGGCCGCAACTCCTTATGCCGGCCATCACCCTCGGTGCCGCCGCGGCGGCCATTCTGGCCCGGCTCACCCGCTCATCAATGCTCGACGTCCTATCCCGAGATTACATTCGCACGGCCCGAGCCAAGGGTCTGATCGAATCGAAGGTCATTTGGATACACGCGCTGCGCAACGCTCTCATACCAGTCATCACAGTTGTTGGCCTTGAGTTCGGTTCGCTCCTGGGCGGCGCTGTCGCAATTGAAGCCGTCTTTTTCCGCCAGGGACTGGGAATGCGACTCGTTGAGGCCATTGAGGCCCGCGACTACCCCGTCATTCAGGCCCTGGTCTTGCTTGCCGCTGTCGTCTACGCCGTCGTCAATCTGTTCGTGGACATCCTGTACACGTATGTTGACCCACGCGTACGCCTGACAGACCAGACCGCAAGGTAGATTCCTCCGGACTCCTGGGTCCCGGCTTGTTGGCGTGGTTGCATGAAACTCTGCATTTCGACAGCCTGCTATCGCTGGATGCTCGACGCCCATCGACGCCGGGATCGGCCTGAACACCGCAACTTCGGTTGGCCCCCAGCGTTTCTTCAGTCGCTTCCCCCTCCGCCACCAGACGTTACGCGCCACGACTGGATGCTGGCCAAGACTCGCGACCTGGGTCTGGAAGGCTTCTACATGCACGCCGCCGACGTGGGTGACGTCGCGACAGTCGAAGAATTCGGCGCCCACATGCGCGCGGCCGGTCTCATCTTCAACGGCGGCCTGACCGCCAATTGGGCGGCCACGCCAGATGAATGGGATCGCGATTACCGCGAACGAGCCATCGAACATGTCGAACTCAACGCCCGCAGCGGCGCGACCATCGCCACCGTCACCCACCTCATGGCCGGCGTTCACAACCACTTCTCGACCGATCCCCCCATCGACGAACAGATTGAGCGCGCCATTCGCAACTTCAGCACTGTTCTCCCGGCCTGCCGCCAGCACGGAGTCACGCTCGCGTTCGAGAACCACATGGACTACCGCCTCAGCGAGGTCGTGGCCATTGTCGAAGCCCTTGACTCCGACTTCGCCCGAATCACCCTCGACACCGCGAACCCATTCCTGGTTCTGGAAGACCCCCTCGAAGGCGCGTGCCTGGCGGCGCCCTACACCGTGGCGGTCCACCTCAAGGACTTCACGGTCCATCCGCTCACCGAGACCTGGGAACCCGAGCTCCATTGGGCACCCGTCGGTCGCGGCGACTCTCCGATTGCCGAAATCCTGGACGTGCTGCAGGCCCAGGCGCCCGACCCAGACAATCTTCTTGCGCACATTGAGATCGCCGGTCTCCCTCAGACTGATCCCGACCGATGGGTCCGCTCAAGCGCTTCGCACCTTCGCCGGCACGCAGCCGACCACTTCCCCAATCAGGCTGCGGCGTGAGGCTCGGACTCGCGGCCGACACCTATCGGTGGATTGCCTATCCCTGGATGCGTGCGGACCGTCCGGACTTCCGCGCCACCAGCCACTACGCCCCGCACATCCTCTCCGTCACTCCGCCAGCGATCGACGCCGACGTGCCGGACTGGCTCCTGGATCGTGTCCTTGCACATCGGCTCTCCGCCCTGACGATGGACATTGGCCTGCTTGGAAGTCTGGCCCAGGCCTCGGACTTTGGATCCCGCTGTGCCGACGCGGGTGTTTGCGTCCTGGGCAGCGTTTCGGTTGACCTGGTTGCGGAACCCGACCGCTGGGGGAACGCGACGCCCAAAGTTGGCAGCGCTTATTTCGACCCTGCGAAAGCGGGCAACCTTCAGACGGGCTGGATCGGCGACAGCGAGGCGGCAATAGCCTCCACAGCCATACAGTGGGCGGCCGAGGCCGGTGCGCCGATCCTCAGCCTCGTCCACGGCCAGCCGGACCGCGCCAACCGCTATTCGCCCCAGCCCAGCCTCGACGACCAACTACAACGCATCGAGTCCAATGTGCGCACGCTTCTCCCACTCGCAGCGGATTTGGGCGTGACGCTAGCCCTCGAACCGCACATGGACTTCCGCTGCGCCGAACTCGTCCGCGTCGTTGAGGCCATCGCGTCGCCCAATCTTCGCCTCGTCCTCGACATCGCCAGCCCGCTGGCGGTCAACGAAGACCCCCTCGACGCCGCCCGTCTCGCTGCACCCTATGTCGTGGCCACCCACCTTCGCGACATGCGCGTCCAGGCCCTGACGGAAGTCGCCACCGGGGCGCTCTTTCACACCCCAGTAGGCGAGGGCCACGTCCCAGTAGGTCAAATCCTGGACACCCTCTACGACCAATCGCCGGACTCGAGCACGGTCATCCACTGCCTTAAGATCGTCACTCGGCCGGAACTCGATGCCGAAGCCTGGCTCGGCGCCTCGCTGGCTACGGTTCGGAATTACGCCTCGCACAAAGCGTCTCGCGGCTCGGCGTGATCAACGCCGTCGGGAGGAACGAATGAACGACCACGACCGCTACCTGTTCGACCTGCAGGGCTACGTCACCATTCCCAATGCAATTGACGCCGAAACAGTCGCAGCGCTAAACGCGATCCTCGACCAGAAGATCGCCGACGAAACGCCCCCCGACGCCACCACCCATCGATTCGTCAACCTGCTCGATTGGGGTCAGCCATATGTCGACTTGCTTGATCCTCCGAAGATCGTTCCTTACCTGGAGGCCATCCTTGGATCCAGGTTCCGGTTGGATCACACATACCTGGACATCATTCGCGGCGGGCTAAGCCCCATCGGTGCGACGCTCCACGGCGGCGCCATGCCCTTCAACCCGGTGCAGTACTTCCACTACAGCAACGGCGAGTTTCACAACGGCTTGTCCGTCGTCGCGTTCAACCTCGCCGACGTCAATCCCGGAGACGGCGGCTTTGCCTGTGTGCCCGGCAGCCATAAGAGCAACCTGCCCTTCCCGGATCAGTGGAAGGACCTCACCGACGAGCACGACACGGTCAAGCGCGTCACCGGGCCGGCCGGCACGGCCATCATCTTTACCGAGGCCCTAACCCACGGCCCCCTGCCCTGGATCGCCGACCACGAGCGCCGCACCATTTTCTACAAGTACAGCCCCAACCCCTTGGCCTGGTGGGGCGAGTACCCGACGCCCGCCGGCCTGGATGGACTCACCGAGCGCCAGCGGGCGATCCTGGAAGGTCCCAACGCCCGCTATCCCCAACGTGGTATCCGCTAGCGCTTGCCGTCAGTTGACGGGCGGGAAGTAAGCCAGACCCGCCCCCAGGTCGTCCATCGCAACAACCGCGTCCCCCCGCAGGCGCGCCATGATGTCGTGATCCTGGTGGTGAACCATCAGGTCGCGCTCTGCCAGCGGTAGACCGATTACCACCGTGTCCCCGACACGCGGGCGCCGCAGGGTGATTCGTCCGTCGGCGACGAAGCGTCGGGCCGGTTGACCGTCCACCGTTATCGCGTCCACCTCCGCCCAGGACGGCACACGCAGCGCAATTCCCCCGTCAATCTTCGGCGTTATCCGCAGCGCATCGCCGGTGTATGGCGACTCGACCAATACCGCATCGCTCTCGCAATCAAACAGCATGTTGATCCGCGTCACCCCATCGCTGGTCGTCGCCACGGCCCGCTGCGCCGCGCAGAGCGAGGCGGTCGCCCCGCCGACGATGTCGATACTCGGCGTGACTTCGTTCTTGCCAAGCGGCAGATGGCCATACACGGCGTTGAATCCAAACAACCCGAGCAGGCGCCTGCGCAGATCGCGCCGTTCGTCGCCGCCCGGCGCCTCATCCATGAAGCTCAGATCTCGGACCTGTGACGGCAGCAGTTGCGACCGCAGGTATCGCTCGGCGTCCTCAAAGTACGCATCGCCGAAGTACCGTCCAAGGATCAGCGCCGTCTCGATCACGTCGCCCACGTTATTCATCTCACCCTGTTCCGGGTGAAAGTTGGGATGGTGGCGCTCTCGCACCCAGCCCACTTTGTCGCGGATCACGCCCAGCCCGTTGTCGTAGAACGCTCGAACTCGATCCAGCAACCCAAGGTCGTCCGTCACGCTGCCCAGCAACGCCATCCCTGACAGCGTGCAGGTCGTCGAATGCGTGTGCGCCCCCAGCCGATCAGCGTCGTACGAACCATCGGAGAGGAAGAACCGATTGGCGGCGTGTGCCGCCAGATCCCGTGCCAATCCCAGCGCGGAGTCGGAACCCGTTGCGTCGTAGAGCTTCGTCAACGGCCCGATGGCCCGACCGACACCCTCCACGAATGTCGGCCTCGCGGCCATTGGCAACCCGTAGGCCGCTTGCAGACCGTCCTGGTCCCAATCGCGCTCGGCGCTCCAGAATCGCCGAACCTCGGCAATCAGGGCCTCTGCCGCATGCACTGCCCGGTCGGATGCCCGATATCGCGCCAGCGCATGCAGCCCGTGCACGGCCTCCCGGATCGAATGCTCATCCACCGAGGTCAGCGGTCCACCGGGCGTGCTGTGGTTGCACGGCAGCGGTCCGGCTCTAAGGGAAAAGAAGCTCGCCTCCGTGTGTTGCGCAATCACTTGCTCGTGAATCTCGATGCCTAGCGCATCCTCGGCTGCCAGCAGCGCGTCCAGGTGACGCCCCGACAACTGAATGGCGCCGTGGTACGGACTAAACCCGAGCCACCCGTCAGGCCAGATGCGCGTGTACATGTACGGGTAGCCGTTGTCTTCGGGGTTGAACACCTGCCCCATCGCGCGGCACGCCAGCTCCACGGCCGCCGGAATGCTGGTCGAGTTGACGTTTGCCACCCGCGCCGGCGGGATGCGCGACTCGTCGAATGGCGGTCCTGGAATGAACGCATGGGCGGTCGGCGACGGCGGTTTGCGCAGCGGCTCGTCGGTCATGCGGTGTAGCGCCACACTTCGCCACGCCCCAGGGCGGCATAGATCGTTCGCCGCTCTGCGTCCCCCGCCGCAATGCTCACCCGTTCCACCGCGTGCCCTTCCAGCGGCCCATCCATGCGAGACCACTCGCGGCCTTCGCTGCTCGAGAGATAAACCCCGCCGCTGGTGGCCGCCGCGGCAAGTCCGTCTCGCGCGAAGTCAGGCGAAAGCGTCACCTGGCGCACGGCCACGCCGCCCTCCGCGACTCGTACGCCTGACCACGGACCGCGTCCCGACGATGGCGGCATCGCAATGCGGTCGCGGGCGGCGAGGAGCACAGGCCCTATGTCAGGCTTGAAGGTTGGGAGTATTGCCAGCGAAGCCCAGCCTAAAGCCGCGTCGTACTCGACCCAGGGCTTCCAGGTTTCTCCTGCGTCGTTGGACCGGATCACCACCAGGCGCTCCGAATCGCCGGCCGCGGCAACAATCGCGCGATCCCCGGTGAACTCCGGCGAATAGGCCAGGGCGAGCAAGTCGCTGCCGTCAAGCCCCGTCCAGACAGAGCGCCACGTGTCACCCCCATCATCGGAGAGATGCAGCAAACCGTCCTGTCCTCCCACCGTCACCTGGCCATCGGCGGCAAAGTCGGGCGAAAACTCCAACAGACTCGCTGCGGATTCGGCGGTAAGGCTTCCAATACGGACCCACGATCGCGCGCCGTCGACGCTCCACAAGACCTGACCGCCAGCAACTCCCCCGGCAATTCCGTCACGTGCAAAATCGGGCGACAGCCTGATCGCCGACACAGGTCCCAGACCAGGGTCGTTGAGCGTAGATTCCCAGGTAGATCCGCCATTGCGCGATACCAGGACGCCATCCTGCAGCGTAGCGAGCACCAATGTGCCGTCGGCGGTGAACGAAGGCGAAACGGCAAGATCCAGGATCGGCCGATTGACAAGTCCCGCGTTGGAAATAACGGCCGGAGGTTCCCCTGCCTGTCGATAAACGCCGCTACGGTCGGTCCCAACAAGCACGCACCCATCCGAGATTGCAACGCACAAGGCCGAGACGTCGTCCTCAGGTGACAAGGCCTGCTCCTGCCAGGACTTGCCGTCGTCGCTTGAGCGCACCAGGCTTCCGCTGCCAGTCACGGCGACGATCTGCCGGCCCGCGTCCACGGCAATCCCATTGACCATGTCGCCCTCAGCCGCGCAGACCGTGCTCCAGGTTTCGCCGCTGTCGGACGTCCGCAGCAGCTGCCCCGAAACCGTGCCGGCAATCGCGGTCGTCCTGTTGACCCACGCGCAACACTCCAGCGGATCGGCGTCGTCGCGTGCAACGCGTTGCCACGTCCGGCCAATGTCCGTGGATCGCAGCAGAATGCCGGTGGCGGTCGCGGCCAGGATCGCTCCGCCGTCCGAGAGGCCGGGAGCGATGGCCACTGCCGAAATCTCAGTCTCTTCCAGGCCACTGGCAAAGCCGTTCCAGCTCCGGCCCCGATTTCGGGAGACGTAAATCCCCTCGTGTTGCGTCCCGGCCACCACCACCTCGTCGCGACCGAATTCTGGTGAAATGGCAACCCGCGTAACGGTCGGCCGAACGCCCCAGAATTCCTGCCGGAACCAGGTTGTGCCCCCGTCGTATGACATGTGCAGGCCGGACACCGCCGTCGCGGCGGCCACCACGCCATCGAGCTCAAAGTGCGGTGAGACAGCCACGTCCTGTACGAAAGGGCTGATTAGCCCTTTCCCGATCCACTCCCATCGCTCGCCACGATAGGCGGACCTGAAGACTCCCGTCAGCGTCGCGGCAAAGGCGGTGCCGTCCCGGTCGCCCGCGCAGGCAATCGAACCGACGGTCCCGCCTTCCAGCGCGAGCAGGCGCTCCCAACTCATGCGCAAAAAGAACGCAACCGGCCTACGTTACGCATCGCCGGTCCTAGTCGCTGCGGGCCTCGCCGCCGCGCAACGCTTCGGCTGCGGAAACCGGTGGGATTCCGCCCGAGTCTTCGATCTCACGCCAGAAGTGACACGCGACCGCATGACCGTCGCCCGTCTCGGTCAGCAGTGGATCTTCGGTCTTGCAGCGTTCCCGCGCCCAGGGACAGCGCGGATGAAAGCGACAGGCGGATGGCGGATTGACCGGACTCGGCACGTCCCCGGGCAGAATGATTCGCTTGCGCTTCGCCTCGACCACCGGGTTGGCCACGGGCACCGCCGACAGCAACGCCCGCGTATACGGGTGCAGCGGGCGCTCGTACAGCGTGTCGCTATTCGTGACTTCCACCAGCTTGCCCAGGTACATCACCGCGACGCGGTGGCTGATGTGTCGCACGACCTTCAGATCGTGCGCAATAAAGAGGTAAGCCACCCCCAGTCGCTGCTGCAGATCTTGCAGCAGATTGATGATCTGGGCCTGGATCGACACGTCCAGCGCCGATACCGGCTCATCGCAAACGATGAACGTGGGCTCCACCGCCAGCGACCGCGCCGTAGCAATGCGCTGGCGTTGCCCGCCGGAAAACTCGTGGGGATACCGCGAAGCCTGCGTGCGGCTCAGCCCGACAAGCTCCAGGATCTCCTGAACGCGATTCCTGCGGTCGGCCCGGCTCTCATAGAGCTTGTGGACCATCATCGGCTCTTCGATGATCTTGCCCACCGACATCCGCGGATTCAGCGAGCCGTACGGATCCTGGAAGATCATTTGCATCCGGCGTCGCGCCCGCCGCTGCTCGTCTGACTTGAGCTTTGTCAGACTCTGGCCTTCAAAGATCACTTCGCCCGCCGTTGGAACTTCCAGCTGCATGACGGCATTACCCGTCGTGGTCTTGCCGCACCCGGACTCTCCGACCAGCCCCAGCGTTTCGCCCGCCTCGATACTGAACGACACGTCGTCCACAGCCCGAACCCAACCAGCGTGGCGGCGAATAAGTGCCCCGCGGGTGACTGGAAAATGCTTCACCAGGCCTTTTACATCCAGCAGTGCGCCGTTGGATCCGGCGGCCGTCTCACGCGGGGATGGGACCGATACGCTCACCGCAGCTCTCCTGTCGCCGGGTCAACGATGCAACGAACCGGATGACCCGTGCCTCGATCTTCCAGGGTCGGTACCATCGCGTGGCACGCGTCGCGCACATACGGACACCGTGGCGCATATGGGCAGCCCTGCGGCAAGCCGATTAGGTCAGGCGGCGAACCGGGAATGTTGGACAGCTTCTCCGAGCGGTCGCCGGTAATGGTTGGTACCGCCCGCATCAGCCCCAGCGTGTACGGGTGCTGCGGCCTGGCAAACAGCTCGTGCACAGGCGCATATTCGACGATATAGCCGGCGTACATCACCGCTACGCGGTCGCAGAACCCGGCAACCAGCGCCAGTTCGTGCGTGATCAGAATCACGGCCATTCCCAGTTCGCGCCGCAGTTCCGCCAAGAGCTCGATCACTTGCGCCTGAATCGTCACGTCCAGCGCGGTCGTTGGCTCGTCCGCGATCAGCAGGTCCGGCTGGCAGGAAATGGCCATTGCGATCATGGCCCGCTGCTGCATGCCGCCCGAAAGCTGATGGGGGTAATCCTTCACGCGTTCTTCCGGCGCCGGGATGCCCACGGTGTCCAGCAGCTCCACGGCCTTGGCGCGGGCCTGCGCCTTATCCATCCCCAGGTGCAATTGCACCGACTCTTCGATCTGTCGGCCCACCGGGAACACCGGGTTCAGCGAACTCATGGGATCCTGGAAGATCATGGCAATCTGTTTGCCGCGAATCTGCCGCATCTCGTCCCCGTCGACCTCGAGGAGATTCCGACCTCGAAACTCGATCGAGCCACGAGAGACCTTTCCGGCCGGGCGCGCGACCAGCCCCATGACCGCCAGGGAACTCACGCTCTTCCCGCAACCCGACTCGCCGACGATTCCAAGCGAATCGCCGGAGTTCAGCTCATACGAGATCCCGTTCACCGCGTGGACGACGCCTTCGTCGGTCTCGAATTCCACTGCCAGATCATCGACG
>JAPPFO010000266.1 GCA_028875175.1 Chloroflexota bacterium
CACCCTCGTCTTCCGGTCCTCGGCCACGCTCAGCGCGTCGTCCATGGCCGCCGGACCGGCGACAGCCAGACCGGGAACGCGCCGGCGAAGTGCTCGATCAGCACCGCCACGAAGCGCTCCATGGCCCCGAAGATGGCGCGATGCACCATCACCGGCCGCTGCCGCGTGCCGTCAGCATCCTCGTAAGTGATGTCGAAGCGCTCCGGCAGGTTGAAGTCCACCTGCACCGTCGTCAGCTGCCAGCGGCGGCCGATGGCGTCGGCCACCTGGATGTCGATCTTGGGTCCGTAGAAGGCCGCCTCGCCCTCGACCCGCGTGTACGCCATCTCGTGCCGCTCCAGGGCCTCCACCAGCCCTTGCTCGGCCAGCTCCCACAGCTCGTCGTCGCCGGCGTACTTCGCCGAACCGGAGGCGTCGCGCACGCTCAGTTCCACGATGTACTCGCTGAAGCCGAACGTCTCGTAGATGAACTTGGCCAGGTCCAGCGCCCCGGCCACCTCGTCCGTGAACTGGTCGCGCCGGCAGAAGATGTGGGCGTCGTCCTGCGTCAGCCCGCGCACCCGCAGGGCGCCGTGCAGCGTGCCCGAGCGCTCGAAACGGTAGACCGTGCCCAGCTCGCCGTAGCGCAGCGGCAGGTCGCGGTAGCTGCGCGTCTGCGAGTCGAAGATCTTGACGTGGAACGGGCAGTTCATCGGCTTGTTGATGAATGTCTGGTGCTCCAGTTCCATCTCGGGGAACAGCCCCTCGGAAAACCACTGCGTGTGCCCGCTGGTCTCCCACAGCTCGCGCCGCCCGATGTGCGGCGAGTAGACCATGTCGTACCCGCGCCGCCGATGCTCCTCCCGCCAGAACGTCTCCAGCAGCTCGCGCACCAGTGACCCCTTGGCATGCCACAGCACCAGCCCGGCGCCGATTTCGGGATTGATCGAAAACAGATCGAGGTCGCGCGCCAGGGTGCGGTGGTCGCGGCGCCGGGCCTCCTCCAGCCGGTTCAGGTGCGCGTCAAGCTCCGCCTTCGTCTCGAACGCCGTGCCGTACACCCGCTGCAACTGCGCCCGGTTCTCGTCGCCGCGCCAGTAGGCGCCGGCGATCGACAGCAGCCTGAACGCCCCGATCTGGCCCGTGCTGTCCACGTGCGGACCGCGGCACAGGTCCACGAACGGACCGGACGTGTAGTAGCTGATCGTCTCGTCGTCCGGCAGGTCGTTGATCAACTCGACCTTGAACGGCTGGTTGGTCTCCTCGAAATAGGCCAACGCCGCCTCGCGGTCGTGCTCGGAGTACTCGAACGGATAGTTCGCCTTCTTGTGCTTCAGCATCAGCTTCTGCAGCGCCTTCAAGTCGTCCGGCGTCAGCGCGCGCGGCAGCTCGAAGTCGTAGTAGAAGCCGTCGTCGGTCGGCGGACCGATGCCCATCTGGGCGTCCGGAAACAGGTCCACCATCGCCGTGGCCAGCACGTGCGCGGCCGAGTGCCGCACGCGATAAAGGCGGTCGTACGTCTGATCAACATTCATGGCAGGCGCTCCACACGGAACAAGGAAACGAGGTGGTCATTCGAGGAATCCCGCGGCATAGGCGCGGGCACGGCCCCCACCGGCGCGCGGCAGGGGCTAGATAGTGGCGGTGCGTGTGGCGCGAGGCGTCTCGCAGCTTGGATGGCGCATGGTCGCTCGGGAAAAACCTATCACAGCCCCGGCGCCATCCACTCGAACTCCAACTCACCCACCACCACCGTATCGCCGGCCGTCGTTCCCGCCCGCTCCAGCCGTTCCGTAACCCCGCGGCGATCAAGCTGCCGCTGGAAGTAGTCCGACGCATCCGGCGTATCGAAGTTCAGCTTGCGCGCCAGGCCTTCCAGCCGTGCGTCTCGCACCACGTACGCGCCGTCCGATCGCCGAAACAGCTGCGCCGGCTCGTCCACTGGCGTGGGTCGCAGGACGGCCGTTTCGTCGGGCTCCGGCCGGGGCGCGGGCGGGGCGTCCGCCAGCATGCCCACGGTGCGTCCCACCAGTTCGCGCAGCCCCACGCCGCTGGCCGCCGAGACGGCCACGGCCTCGTAGCCCTCGGCCAGCACCAGCGCCTGGAAGTCGGGCCACAACTCGCGCGCTTCCAGCAGGTCCATCTTGTTGAAGGCCACGATGCGGGGGCGCTCCAGCAGGTCGGCGCTATACGCTCCCAGCTCGGCGTCGATCGCCTGGAAGGCCTCGAACGGATCGCCTTCCAGTCCCGACCCGTCCACCACGTGCACCAGCACCCGCGCCCGCCGCACGTGCCGCAGAAACGCCATGCCCAGCCCCGCCCCCTGGCTGGCCCCTTCGATAAGTCCCGGCAAGTCGGCAAATACCACGCCCGAATCGCCCGCCTGCACCACCCCCAG
>JAPPFO010000174.1:0-12666 GCA_028875175.1 Chloroflexota bacterium
CTCGATGTGGGAGATCGCGGTTGCGGACAACGGCATCGGCATCGATCCGGCGCACTTCGACCGGATATTCCAGGTGTTCCAGCGGCTGCATACGCGGGATACGTACGAAGGCACGGGGATCGGGCTGTCCGTCTGCCGCAAGATCGTGGAACGCCACGGGGGCACGATCCGGCCCGAGTCGGCCGAGGGCCAGGGCACGACGTTTCGGTTTACCCTACAGGCCGTTGAGCCGGCGCCTGCCGGCAACTGAGCGGGATTCGCGCGGCGGGTAGGCTCGGTAGGACAAGCAAGAGGATCGCGGGCGAGTTTCCAGGCGAAAGGAGAGCAGCCATGGCCCAGGCCAGCGGCGCCCCGATTGAGATTCTGCTGGTGGAGGACAACCCAGGCGACGTGCGCCTGACGCAGGAGGCGGTGCGCGAAGCCAAGATCCGCAACACGCTGAATGTGGTCAACGACGGCGAACAGGCCATTGCCTACGTGCGCCGGCAGGGCAAATACGCCGACCGCCCGCGACCGGACCTGATCCTGCTGGACCTGAACCTGCCCCGGAAGGACGGGCGGGAAGTGCTGCAAGACCTGAAATCGGATCCCGACCTGCACCGGATTCCGGTGGTGGTGCTGACCAGTTCGGAGGCCGAACAGGACATCCTGCGCACGTATGACCTCTACGCCAACGCCTATGTGTCCAAACCGGTGGACCTGGAGCAGTTCATGCGCGTGGTGTCGTCCATCCAGGACTTCTGGCTCAACATCGTCAAGCTGCCGCCGGAGTAGCGTGACTCAGCGGGCGATCGAGCGCCGCGCGCCGTGAGCGAGGGCGGCGTCTACGACGACCTCGAGCTTCCCAGCGGGACGTGGCGTCCCTACACCGCTATCCAGATGGTGATGACGGTGGACGGGGCGATCAAGGGCCCGACCGACGACTACTGGCCGATCAGCCTGGAAGCGGACCAGCGGACGTTTCGGCGGTTTCGGGTGCACTTCGACGCGGTGCTGCACGGGGCGCGCACGCTGGGGATGCGGATCGACCGCTACATGTGGAGCGCCGAACTGCGGCGCGAGCGGCAGCGGCGCGGACTCGACGAAGCGCCGCTGTTCATTGTGGTGTCGAATTCGGGCCAGGTCGATCCGGGTGACCGCGTGTTTCAGCGCCGCAGCTATCCGATTGCGCCGCTCGTGGTCGTACCGGAGGTCGCTGACGTCACGGCAGGTTTAGCGGCTGCGGCGGAGATCGTCAGGATCGGGGAGGCGCGCGTCGATCTTGAGGCGCTCATGCGCTACCTGGCGGCCGAGCGGGGCGTGCGGCGGCTGGTCTGCGAGGGCGGCGCGATTCTGAATTACCACATGCTGAATGCCGGACTGGTGGATGAGTTCTTCATCACGGTGACCCCTTCGATCATCGGCGAGCCGAGACCACGCACGGCCGTGGAGGGACCGGCGGCGTGGGCGGGGGATGAGGTGCAGCGGTTGGAATTGGTGAGTACAACCAGGTGCGGACACGAGGTATTTCTGCGGTATCGAGTCGACCGCGCACGGCCACTCGAGGCCTAGGCGCTTCGAACCACGCTCGGCGCGGCTCGACTACCATGCACGGAACGCCAGCCTGCAGGGGGATTTGGATATGGCCACGGTCGCACTGATAACCGAGGAGGGCGCCGCCCACCAGCAGCCGTATCGCGACGCGATTCGCGAGCTCGACATTATCGAGCGGGCGGAGTTGATGGATCCGGGCGGGGCGACGTTTGCGGACTCCGTGGCGACCATCGGCGGCAAGGCGGGCGGTACGCACACGTCGGTGGACTCGCTGCTGGCGGCGGGGAAGCCGGACATGGCCATCGTGACCATGATCGCGGCGCACGCCCCGGACGTAATCCGGCCGCTGCTGGAGGCCGGTGTGCACGTAATGGCCGAAAAGCCGGCCTGCGTGAACGTGGGGCAGTTTGAGGAACTGACGGGGCTGGCCGACGCGAACGGCGCACACCTGATGCTGGCGCTGGCCAATCGGATCAGCCCGACCGTCGAAGACGCCCGGCGCATCATCCAGGGCGATGGCGTTGGCGACCTCTATGCCGTGCGTGCGGTGCAGGTGGACGACCAGACGCGGATTCAGCGGCGCCTGAACGACCCGGACTGGACGTTTCAGAAGAAGCTGGCGGGCGGCGGTCACCTGAGCTGGCTGGGCATTCATCGCCTGGACATGCTGAGCTACCTGGTGGGTGAGGACATCGCCGAAGTCTCCGCCATGACCTCGGTGGCGGGCGGCGCGCCGATCGACGTGGAAGACCTGGGCATCGTGACCTTCAAGTTCGCCGGCGGCGCGCTGGGGGTGCTGTTCAGCGGCTACCTGATGGACCAGAAGGGGCACAACGGCTTCACCGTGTACGGCTCGGAGGGCTGGGTGCGCGCGCACGAGGGTGAAGCGGACGCGCTGGAGTGGCGTTCAATTTCGCCCGCGATGGTGGGAAGTAACGACCGACGCTTCGAGTACGACGGTCGGGGCAGCGGCTACCTGGGCTGGGTGGAGCGCACGCTGCAAGCCTGCCTGGGCGAGATCGATCCGCCGATCACGGCCGAGGACGGCGTGAAGGTGCTGCGGGTGGTGCACGCCGCCTACGCCTCAGCCGAGTCGGGCAGCCGCGTCAGGCTGTAATCCGACGCACCATAGCCAGTCCAGCCTGCGGTGGAGCGGCCACCGGGCGGCGCGGGAGTACCCGAGGGAAAGGGCCCGCGCCAAGCCCAGGCCGGCAAGCCGGTGGTTCCCGGGAATCATCCCGCTGATAATGTCGACGCCCGCTCGTTAGGGACGAGACCCATGGCTATCCGCACCATCCACGTCGGCGCCTGGAACCGCGCCCGCTCCCATCTCGGCGTAATGACCCAGTCCGAGGCCTTCGAACCCGTCGCCCTGGTCGATGTCAACGAGGACTTCATGGCCCAGGGGCTCGACCTCGCCGACCTGGGATCCCACGCCGCCCACACCTCCTTGACCGCGGCCCTCGACAAGCACGACTGCGACGCCGTCATCGTGGTCACGCCCGTCATGCTCCATGCCCAGTTCATTGACGAGGCCCTGGCGGCGGGCAAGCACGTGATGGTCGAAAAGCCCTTCACCGTCAGCCTTGAGGACGCCGAACGCGCTGTCGCCACGGCTGAAGCCGCCGGCCTCCAGCTTCTTGTGACGCAAAACGACCGGCTGCGCCCTGTCTATCCCACCATCCGCCGCCACCTCATCGAAGAGACCTACGGCCCGCCCGGCTACGCCGTGATGATTCACCACAAGGCCCGTGGCGGCCCCTACCATGACTCACCCCACATGCACCTCTGGCAGCAGGGCGTCCACCAGCTCGACACCCTGCTCAGCGCCATACCTCGAACTCCCGTTCGCGTCCGCGGCATCAGCGTCGAACCCGCCTGGGGCACCTGGCCCACGCCGTCCCTCGTGCACTCCGTCCTCGAGTTCGACGACGGAACGTCGGCCACCTACGTCGGCACGTCCCAGGCCCGACACAGCGAGTTTCATTTCACCGTCGAGTGTGAAGAAGCCGCCCTGGCTACTTCCGGCCTCAGGACCAACGACTCCCTGCTGCTGAAGCGCGGCGCGGATGTCGAGTCCATTCCCACCGATCCGCCGCCCGGCGGCATGTCGCCCGAGGAACAGATTTCCGACATGTTCGCCCGCCAGATCAACGAGGGCGTCGACACGCAACTCTCCGGCCGAAACAATCTGGCAGTGATCCGCGTGATCGACGCCATCGCCCGCTCCACCGATTCCGGCCAAGCAGCCGAGTTGACCTGACCTGCGGGTACGGCCAGGTGGGACGAGGGAATAACGTCCACGGCTCAATCGATCTATTACCGTTGACCCGGCCGTAATCCCTGGCCTGTTGCTGCTGGCGCTGGAAGTGGCGACGCTGGCCGCAGTCGGCTTCGTGGTCGCTCGCGTCGCGTTGCGACAGACGGATGATCGGTTGGCGCTGGCACAGGGGCTGGTGATCGGCCCGGCGCTCTGGGGCTTGACCGCCAACTTCGCCATGTACCTGGCGCCTGGCATGGCCGGCGCGGCCGCGGCCTGGGGGATCACTCTGGCGCTGACGGTCTGGCTGGCTCGGCGTGCGCGCTCCCCGCTGCGGCTGCAGCCGCGCACCGTGGCCGGCTTCGCCGTCGCGGCCCTGGCGCTCTTCTGGATCTTCCTGGCCGGCCGCCAGTTGCTATCGATCGTGGATGCGTCGCTCCATCTGGGCCTCGCCGCTTCCATCCGGGCGGGCGGGTTCCCGCCGGTCTTTCCCTGGCATCCGGGGATGCCCGCGCCGTACCACTACGGCGTGGACTTGCTGATTGGGTTGCTGGCTCCTCCGTTCGGCCCGGATCTGCCCTTCATGACGGAGTTGCTGGGCGCCTACATCTGGACAGGCTTTGCCCTCGTCGTCGCTACGGCCCTGCTGCGACGCGGCGGGTGGACGGGCCTGCTCGTCCTCACGCCGCTGCTCCTCACCACAGGCGCCTGGACGCTTGTCGGTTTCATTATCCCGACGCCGGACATCCTGCAGAGTCCAGTTCCGACCGGCATGCCGTCGGTTGGATTCCGCACTTCACTGGCCAGCCTTTATTGGCCCGAGGTTTCGCTTCAATGGCAGACGGAGTTTGAAGCGTCGCCGCCGAACATATGGAAACCACAGTTCCCCCTGGCCTATGCGGTGGCATTTTCGGTTTTGGAACGCGCGACAACTCGTGAGCGCAGAGGTGTCACGTGCCACATCGTCCTGGCTACTCTGCTTGGCTTCCTGGGGCTGGTGGACGAAGCAATAGCCCTGACTGTACTTGTGCTGTGGGCGCTCTTTGAAGCTGAGCGATTCGTCCGTGGTGGGCCCCGGCACTCCAGGCGTGACTTTGCAGCGTTGCGCGCAGGCCTGGGACCGTCGCTGGCGGCGCTGCTACTGATAGCGGGCGGCGGGGTTGTGACGGGTGTGCTAACCGGAGAGACATTTGGCGGGCTATCGTTCGGCTGGATCGCGGACGGCGAAAGTCACCGGCCGCTCGGTGCATTCACACAGTCGGCGGGCGGACTTGGCGTTATTGGACTTGGAACGGTTCCGATCGTCGCAATCGCCGCACTGCTGGCGTGGCGGGACCGCCTGGGTCTGGCACTGGCTGTCGGGAGCGTGCCGTTCCTGATCGCCGCGCTCTCGTTGCAGTACGAGCACGCCCCCCAGGACACAACCCGACTTGACGGCCACGCCCGCAATCTTGCGCTCCTAGCCCTGCTTGCCGCAGCGAGTGCCCGCCTGCGCCCTCTGCGTCCCCGCTGGCGCTACGCAGCCGCCGCGTGCATTGTCGGGCTTATTGCCTGGCCGACCGTTGCGACGCCTGTGCGCACCCTCGGTTTGGCCCTTGGTCATGGGATTCAGTTCACCAACGCCCAGCCGGGTCAACGCGAGTTTGACCTCTCCATCATGGGACGACACAGGATCGGTCAGCAGCTACCTGTGCCCATCGATGCCTATATCCGCGAAAGCACAACTGTCGACAGCCGGATTCTCTCGCCGCATCCGGCCGCTGTGACCATTGCCACGGGCCGTCCCAACGCGTCGGGCTATACCCAGTTCCCGCACTACAACTACGTGGAGGGCCCTGAGTACCTGGATGCCATTCGCTACCTGGAGCCAGCGGCCGTCCGCCGTCTGGGCTACGAATACCTCCATGCCACGGACGCCTGGATCACTCGACTGCCGGCGCGTGCGACGCAGTGGCTGAATGATCCTCGACTGTTCGAACTGCTCATTCGCGACGGCGCCGGCGCCCTTTACCGCATACGGTCGGCATTTCTCGACCTTGATGTGGCGCCGACGCCTGCTTCGTTCGAAGCACTACGCGAGGCCGTTCCAGCATCCGCCAGTGTGTATCTATCGCCGTCAATCGAGTACCTCGGCTCGGTGCGGGCGGCATCGGTGTTGTCTCATGCCGACCTCTTTGGCGTCGTTCGGACCTTTCTTCCACATCTGCGGCCGAACTTTCGGACAAAGCCGCTGGGCCACGTAACGCCCGACCTGGTCGTCACGTCAGCACGCCTCGCGCCGTCCGCGTTTGCTTCCGATGCACGGCGACCCATCTGGTGGAACGAAGAGATCGCTGTTTATGCACCAGCCGACGCCATTCCACCCATTATGGACCCGCCCCCCAAGCATTTCAGCGTCATGCTCTCAGGTGTTGGAATCGCCAATGGGCGCGTCAACTTCACCGCCAATTTCACCGATCGCGCGACGGAACTGTGGAGAGGCCAGGACTGGCTGATCGTCGCGGCCGACGGCTCTCCATGGGCCTTTCCTTACGAATTTGATATCAGGGGGCACATCCGCACCGGCCCGCGGAGCTATATGGGCCAACTTGAACCGGTGCCGGAAACGAGGGTGCATGAGTATTTCTATCTCTACGAGTTGGATCCGCAAACGGGCGCTCTGGCCTTATGGAATGGGAGCGGCTATGCCGGCCTTTCAGAGCCACAGCCAAAACTAGCCCCTGGCACCTGGGTGCTGGCCGTCCGTATCAACAAATAAACCTGGGGGGAAGCGGCCTTTATCCCCGTGCTGCAATTCGAGGTGGCCGCTACCGGTGCGTTTGGGTATGAGGTGTACGAGGGTTCGCTGGACACGATGCTGGTTCCGTAGGTCCGGCGGCGCCGGGCAGTCGGATGTCAGGGCCCCAGGCTGGCACCCATGACTCGCAGCTAGCCGCGGTCGACGGGGTCGATGTCCACGACCTCGACCGTTGGTCCGCGCTGCCAGCGGCGGTAGGCGCGGGCGGCCCGACCGGCGCGCCACAGGCCTACGATCACGCGTCGCAGGTCGGGCCGAAATAGGGAAGCCACGGCAAGCACGAGCGTCGCCGCAACCAGGAAGACCAAGCCCACAGCAATGACGATCACAGCTGAGACAGCCGCAATCAGGAACAGGGGCAGTGCGGCCAGCGAGCGACCAAAGGACCGAGTGTCGTCAATCATGCAGATCAGGCTTGGGCAGACCAATCGTCCGCAACGTAAGGCTACGAAATCTGAATGCGCACGGGGGTTCCCGTAGACTTCACCGGCCATCCACCGGATCACACAACCCCTTGCCAACCTACGAAGTCCGCGAACTCCAGCATCAGCAGAAGGTCTATGTCGACGGCCATTACCTGGCCGCCGTCCAGCAGGGGAAGTTCCGCCCCTACATCCATCCGGTGCTGACGCCAGGCGGTCACGTCGTAACCGAGATCGCGACAGCCGACCACCTGCATCACCTCGGCATCTGGTTTGCCCATGAGGACATCGACGGCGTGAACTTCTGGGCGCCCGAGTCCCGCTGGACGCACCCGATCCCACGCATGCTCATAACCGCGACCGATGTCGATATCGACTCCGACGGCGTGACATTCCGGCAGGACGTGGAGTGGCTGGACGGGAATGAGGCGATTTGCCTGCGGGACTCGCGGGTTGTTGTGATCGGCGAGCGGCCCGGCCACACCATGGTTGACGTGACGGTCACTGTGCGGGCGGACGACCTGGCGATCCGCATGGGCCAGACCAAGGAAGCCGGCCTGGCCCTGCGAGTCTCAGACCAGATTGACGTGCTGGACGGCGGTCGCATTACCAATGCCAGCGGGCAGGTCAACGAGGCCGAGACGTTCGACCAGGTTTCGGACTGGGTGGACTACTCGGGCCCCGTCAGCCGGACCCAGACGGCGGGCATCGCCATCTTTCCGCATCCCGGCAGCGCGGGTATCCCCTGGTTCACGCGGGACTACGGACCGCTGTACGTCAGCCCCTGGCGGCATGAGGAAATCACCCTGGAACCGGGTCAGACGCGCACCGTGGGCGCACGCTTCGCGGCGCACGACGGATCCTGCGAGGAGGCTGACGTGGCTGGCCTGTACGCGCGTTTCCTAGATGAAATCGCCTAGCGCGGGGCCTTGATCGCCGGAGCCCAAGAGCCCCGCATCGGCCACGAGGCTGACGAGCGCGGCCGTCGCTGCGGCCTCGGCGTCGATGAACACGATCTCTTCGGCAATTTCCTCGATCACGGCCGGCGTGGTAGGACTGGCCACGGCCACCAGGTCGCCCTCGTCCTGCAGTTCGCCGCCGGAGAGGTCCACGAGGTAGAACGCCGTATTGCTCAGTCCGTGCAACTCGGATTCCTGACCGGTCTTGATCAGTCCCACGCTGCGCGGCGAGGCGACGATGATGCGGTTGTGGCGCCCGGCGTCCAGGGTGCTGAGCAACATGTCCTGGCGGGCGAGCTGGCTGATGCGAACAAGGTTGGCCAGCCGCTGCTCGCCGGAATCCACGTACTCGTTCACGGCCGCGGGGTCGACCTCCGCCTCCCGAAGCTCGGCGGGCTCAGGCAGTCGCAGAAACCCCCACAGGCCTGCGCTGGAGGCGAGGGAGGCTTCGCGCAGCGCCATGCGAGCCGACGCCGTGTCAGCCCGGAGGCGTGCCTGCAGCAAGGAGGAACCGAAGCGTTCGCGAACCGCCACGTACAGGAAGCCTATTGAGAGCAGCGCACTCATGCGCGACTGCATGAGGCGTGTGCTGAGCGCCTTGCGCAGGTTGCGGTCGTCGGACTGGCGAATTGCCGTGACCAGCGCGCGCGCCTCTACGCCATGAATGGAGGACACCCAGCCGGCGTAGTCCCGCAGGTAGGTTCGATCCGCCGTGAGTGCCGCCTCAGGCGATTTGGGCCACATCAGTCGGTACCCCCCGCACCGCCAAACTGCCCTTCAAAGACCTCGGTCCGCGACCCGTCCGACGCTTGCAGGCGGTAGGTCCACGCGTCGTCCAGCATCACGCGACCCATTCCGCTGAGCAACTCACCAAACTCGTCAAGTAGGGCCGCGGGCGGCTCATCGCCGGGGTCGAAGCCAATCATGGTCATACCGTCCGGCATTACGCTCGGCAGCCCCAGGTCAATCTCGATCAGACCGGTGGCGGCGGCGAAACGCGTGATTCGCCAGGACCAAAAGTGTTGTCGGATCGCCACGATGAACGGCATGGCGGCCGTGTCGTAGCGCTCCGAGTCCCACTGGATCGGAGCCCCGTTGTAGCTGGATGGAAACTCTTCGACGCTCCAGGCCGGACCGGATTCCTGCGCGCCCACTTTGCACCCTTCGCCACGCGTAACGGTCGAAAGCCTACTCCAGTCCGACCGCACATGCGCATGGGCGGGAAATGGGGACGCGACTGGTAGTCCGCACGGCAAGGGATTGTCCAGAATGTCCGAGCCATCCGCAGGTTCCCGAACAATCGATACTCCCAACGAGAGGAACGAGCGACCCTGCCTGCCGCTCGATCCGCCGCCAGCGCCGCCGGGCGGCTGGGGCGTGGCCGAGCTGCACTGCCACACCACGGCTAGCGACGGGGTGGTTACACCGGAGCAACTGGTGGAGATTGCCGACCGTCTCGAGATTGATGTGCTGGCCGTCACCGATCACGACACCATCGAAGGAGCACTCCGTGCGCGTGATCACGCTGTGTCCATAGGCGCTCGCGTGGAGGTGATCGTTGGGATGGAGGTCACAACCCGACGGCAGGATCACATCGTGGGTCTGTTTCTGGATCGAACCGTCAGGATCTTTCGGTCGGTGCCCGACACCGTGGACGAGATCCATGCGCAAGGCGGCCTCGCCGTGGTGGCGCATCCGTTTCTGGGGTTGCCTTCGTCCATTTCGCCCGACCGGCTGCGTGATGCGCTGCGACGATGCCGGTTCGACGCGATCGAGGCTGAGAATCCCTACATGCGCGAGGGCGCCCGAGGCCGGCTGACCGCGTTCATACAGGACCAGGGCGAGGGCGTGGGAGCCAAGGTCGGCGCCAGCGACGCGCACTTTGGGGACCTGGCCAAGGCCGTGACGTTGTTCGAGGGCCGAGGCGCCGCTGACCTACGGGGTGCGGTTGAGAAGCGAGCGACGGTTCCCGCGATTGGCCGGGTCCGACACCCCAGGCCAGGCCTGCGGGCGCACCTGCAGAACCAGTACCGAAGTCTGCTGCGACTGCCCGTGATGCGGGCCGGCACAGTTTGGCGGCAGTGGCGAGACACCTAGGAAGTAGACGCCGAAGCCCACGCCGCCGATTTACGCCCTAGGCGGCGCCTTCGGCGGGGCGGGGCTTGGGGTTGGGCGGGAGCTTGACGTCGCGGGCCTCGGACGACTCGTCGTCCACCGGCTCGGCGTCGGGCATCGACTCGGGAAGGTCTGGCGGGGTTAGCGGCGCCCGGCCCTGGTGCTGGTCGATGAGGAGCGTGAACTCCTCGGCGTCCAGCGTTTCCACCTCGATCAACCGTTCGGACAGTTTGTCCAGCAAGTCGTGGTGGCGGGAGAGAATGTCCATCGCGCGACGATGGGCGTCGTCAATGAGGTGGGAGACCTCGTTGTCGATGTCCTCGGCGACTCGCTCACTGTAGTTGCGCTGCTCGGCGATATCCCGGCCCAGGAAGACCAGCTCCTCGCGTCGGCCAAAGGCCCGGGGGCCGAGCTTGGGCGACATGCCGTACTGCGTGACCATGCGGCGCGCGGTCTCCGTGGCCTGCTGGATGTCGTTGCTAGGGCCGGTGGACATCTCGCCGAAGACCAGAACCTCGGCAGCATGGCCACCCATGATCATGGCCAGCATGTCCTCGAAGAACGACTTGGTGTACAGGTGCCGGTCTTCCGGCGGCTGCAACCGCGTATAGCCGCCCATCTGACCGCGCGGCAGGATGGTGACCTTATACACCGGGTCGGATCGCTTGAGCATGTGGGCCACCAGGGCGTGGCCGATTTCGTGATAGGCGGTCACGCGCTTCTCCTGGGCGCTCATCACGCGGCTCTTGCGCTGCGGTCCGGCGATCAGACGGTCGATGGCTTCCTCGATCTCGAACATGCTCAATACCGAGCGATTGCGCCGCGCCGCCAGGATCGCGGCCTCGTTGAGCAAGTTCTTAAGGTCTGCCCCTGAGAAGCCGGGGGTCTGTTTGCCTACGGTTTCCAGGTCAACTTCGGGATCCAACGGCTTCTCGCGGGCGTGAACCCGGAGGATCGCTTCGCGGCCGCGGATGTCCGGCAGGTCCAGCGTGACCCGGCGGTCGAAGCGACCTGGTCGCAGCAGCGCCGGGTCAAGTACGTCCGGTCGGTTGGTTGCCGCCAGCACGATCACCGTCTGCTCGGACTCGAACCCGTCCATTTCGACCAGGATCTGATTCAGCGTCTGCTCGCGTTCGTCGTGGCTACCACCCAGGCCCGCACCGCGCTGGCGTCCGACGGCATCGATCTCATCGACAAACACCAGCGAGGGTGCGCTCTGCTTGGCCTTCTCGAAGAGGTCGCGTACACGGGACGCGCCGACGCCCACGAACATCTCGACGAATTCCGACCCGCTGATACTGAAGAACGGCACCCCGGCCTCGCCCGCCACAGCCTTGGACAGGTAGGTCTTTCCGGTCCCCGGTGGGCCGACCAGCAGGACACCCTTGGGGATTTCGGCGCCGATCTTGGTGAATTTCTCGGGGTATTTCAGGAACTCGACGACCTCGGCCAATTCCTGCTTGGCCTCGTCAACGCCTTGCACGTGCTTGAAGGTGACTTTGGGACGGTTGGCGGTGACCATGCGGGCACGGCTGCGGCCGAAGCTCAGCGCCTGCGAGTTGGAGCCCTGAGCCTGCCGCATCAGGAATATGAGCAGCCCGATAAAGACCAGCAGCGGCAGCACCGAAGTCAGGATGCTAATGATTGTGGGCGCGTTGCTGGGTTCATCGAACTCGACGGTGACCTGCTCGCCCCCGATGTTGATCCCGCGGTCAGCCAGTTCGCGGCCAATGTTGAAATTGTCATCGACCACGGCGCTGATTGTGCGCCCGTCCACATTCGCGGAGACGCGGGTGCCGCCAAGGCGAATCTGCGGCCGGCTGCCGCGATCGGCGGCCGCCTGCACCTCGGCAAGCAGCGTTGAGATGGGCACGGGCTGCTCACGCGGGCTCGGGTTGAACATCACGAACAGCACGACCAGAATCGCCACGGCCAGCACGATGTACATGAAGCCGTTACGGACGAGTCGGTTGTTCATGGAAGGGCAGCCTTTCGTCCCCGTACGGAACGAGACGGGCGCCGCGCCGCGTGGATGTCGCCAATTATATCAGCGGCTCGCTCGCGCCCGGCCCGCACTTCTCCTGCGAATCGAGTGTACGCACGCCCCCTGGCGATTCCGTAACGAAACCACCTGGCGGCATTGTCCGGGGCAACGGGGTCCACACCACAGAAACAGCCAGGATCGTGCCGGCATTGGACGGCGGACGGTGGTCCGCGTCAACGACCACGCCCGGCACGCAGACGGGCTGGTCAGCTAGCGTAATCACGGGGGTTCCGTCGCGCAGCGCGGCCGGGATCCGGCGACGACGCAATAGGCGCAGCAGGTTGTGTCGACGCCCGTCCACCGGTGAGGTGACCCAATCGCCTGGGCGCGGCGTGCGAACGGCCAACCTTGCGCCAGATCGTGGAACCGCGAGCGCCTCGAACGCAACTGAGTCGCATGCCTCAGTCGCGAACGTGGAATATTGGAGCTTTAGTCGCCCAACAGCGAGATCGACATTCGCGGGAACGGATAGCTCGACGGGAGCGGGCCACGGCGGATCGGCCACTCGGTTGCTGTAGAGCGCCATCGCGCGGTCT
>JAPPFO010000174.1:12676-22966 GCA_028875175.1 Chloroflexota bacterium
TCGAAAAACGGCCCAGTGCCCGCCTGGCAGCTGTATCCTGCGTCCCGGGGTGTTGTCGGCCCGCGCGCTATCGAGCGCCCGCCTGTGCGACTCGCCGAGCTGGGGGGGCGACGGCGCGCGGGCCCGCAGGGCGGCGTTCATGACCTGGCGCAGAGGCCCCGCGGAAACGGCGCGCCGATCCGGGGCCAACGGCATTCGGATTCCCTGAGCAGCACGCACCAGTGGCTCGGCTGCCGGTGTCGCCAGCATGCCGGCGCGCAGCAGTGCCTTCCGAACGCCCGGATAGATTTCGTCGAGCAGCGGAATCAGCTCGCGGCGGATTCGGTTGCGGCGATAGTCGGGAGTCTCGTTGGCCGGATCGCGGTGTGTCGGTAGACAGCGGAGCGTCGCGTATGTCTCGACCTGGCTGCGCCACACCGTCAGCAGCGGTCGCAGCGTCCAGCTGTCGTCCAGACGCATGCCCTGGAGGACGTCGGGTCCGCCGCCGCGGGCAAGGTTCATCAGGATTGTCTCCACCTGATCGTCGGCCTGATGTCCGGTGGCCACCCGGGCGACGCCCAGTTGCGCGCCCGCGCGGCGCAGAAAGTCGTGCCGAAGGCGGCGGGCGGCCATTTCGCGGGACTCGCCCCGATCCGGCGTGGGTCGCGCGGCCCGGTCGCTGGTGATCGGCAGGCCCCTGGCCCGGCATGCGGCTATCACGTCCGAGGCGACAGCGGCGCTCCCGTCGTGCCAAGCGTGGTCGAAGTGCAGGACATGGAGCGCTGGCCCCCCTCGCTCGCGGGCGGCCAGCAACGCGTCCAAGAGCACCATGGAGTCAGGCCCGCCGGACACCGCCACGGCCAGGAGATCGCGCGCCGTCAGCCCGGCGGTGCGGACCGTTGCCCGGTAGACGGCATCCTGCACCAGACGCACCGTCTGGCGCGGAAGCTCGCGACTAGCCGGTGCTCCCGAACCCACCGCGTGACGGGGCATCGGGCGTCTCCCGTTCGTCCCAGGTAGCCACCGCGACGGACACGAACACCCCCTGGGCGATTCGCTCGCCTCGTTCCACGACTACCGAACGGTTCGTCGGATTCCAAACGTCAATGTGGATTTCATCATCCGGTCCGGCGAAGTCCTGATCGACGATGCCAATGGCGTTGGAGAGCCGCAGGCCCGTGCGGTGGGGCGTGCTGCTGCGGACCGCCACCAGCAGCATGTAGCCGGGCGGGGTCGCGACAATGAGATTTGACGGAATCCGGGCCATACCGCCCGGCGCAACCCTGGTGGTTACGCGCGTTGTGAAGTCGAATCCCACGGAGCCGTCGGTGGCGTACGCAGGCAGGGGGAGCGAGGGATCGACACGAGTAATTGGCACGCGCATGTCATGCCGAGTCTACGCCGTGCGTTGAGATACCTAACCGCCGGCAAAAGTCTCCAGCCAGGCGCCGACGTGACCGAATCGCAGCGGCGGTGGGGGCGGCGGGGGCGGCGGTTCAAGTGCTACCGGCGTGGGAAGCGGTCCGCCGCTCAGGTCATCCATGATGATGATTGCGCGATCGCCGGGATCGACCAGTCCCAGGTCACGCTTTGCGACCTCACGCAAGGCCGGCAGCGATTCTGCGTAGGCCAGTCGTTCGCGGAGTTCCGCGTTCGATCGCTCGACACGATCAATCTGCGTGTTCAGTTCCTCGATGCGCTCGTTGGCTGCCACGTAGGCAGGAGAGTTCGTGGTTTCGCGCACGACCACGGCCACAAGGACCAGGACACCGACCAGGGCCAGGACTTGGCCTAGCAGGCGCGCGCGGTCGTTGGTTTGCGAAGTCGCTGGCGCCTGCACTATTCGACCGTCACCGACTTCGCGAGGTTGCGTGGCTGATCTACGTCCAACCCCAACCAGACCGCGATGTGATAAGCGAATAGTTGTAGCGGAACGACGCTAACGATAGGCGCAATCAGCGGCGGCGTGCGAGGAACGGTGATGACTGCCTCGGCAACGTCGGCGTGCAGGTCATCCCCTTCGCTGGCCACCAGGATGACCCGGCCGTTACGAGATCGCGTCTGTTCAACGGCGTTCAGGATCTTCGGTCGCAACTCGTCGTTCAGCGCTACAGCGACGATCGGGATGTCGGGCGCCACCAGCGCGATCGGTCCGTGTTTGAGTTCGCCGGCGGCAAAGCCCTCCGCGTGGATGTACGAGATTTCCTTGAGCTTCAGCGCGCCTTCCAGGGCGATGGCGTGAGCCAAGCCACGGCCCATGTAGAGGAAATTGGCGGCGTTGTGGTACTGGCGAGCCAATTCCTCAATGTGACTCTCAATTTCCAAGACTCGCGCGATCGCTAACGGGGCGTGGGCAATGTGAGCCAGGCGGCGAGCCAACTGGTCTGATGAAAGAACGCGGCGCAACACGCCGAGGTGACAGCTCAGCAGATATAGGGCCCCGAGTTGGGACACAAAGGTCTTGGTGGCGGCCACGCTGATCTCGGGTCCGGCGTGCAGGTGAAACGCCGCGTCGGCGGTGCGCGTAAGTTCGCTGCCCACGGTGTTGACCAGTGCCACGACTGGCGCCCCGCCGGCTCTGGCGCGTTCAACGGCCAGCAACACGTCGGCCGTAGCCCCAGACTGCGAAATCGCGATCACAAGCGTGCCGGGAGATAGCGGCCCAGGTGCGTAGGCGAACTCGGAGGCAATTTCGGTGGTGGCGGGGAGTTGGGCCAGCTGCCGGAGGTAGCGTGCGCCGACCATACCGGCGAAGTTCGAACTGCCGCTGGCCACGATCACCACTCGCTCAACGTCCCGCGCGTCAACTGGCAGCTGAAAGTCCTGAAGTCGCAGTTCAGCCGGTTCCAGCGTGACCCGCGGGCGAATCGTGTCGGCCAGCGTGTCCGGTTGTTCGTGGATCTCCTTGTGCATGAAGTGACGGTGGCCGGCCTTCGCCGCCGCCATTGGCCCCCACGGGACCGAGATGAGACGGCGATCCCGCGGTCGGTTATTCAGGTCCTGAAATTCGGCGCCATCGCTTCGGAGAGCCACGATCTCACCGGCTTCCACAACTTGGAGGTTTCGGGTGTGACGGACGACCGCCGGGAGGTCGGAGGCTAGAAAGGCCTCAGAGGCACCGTGACCAACCACCAAGCCTCCGGCCGACCCTACGCGTCCGCCGACCAGCAGGTCCGGCTCGTCGGCTGCCAGGGCCAGCACCGAGTGGGCGCCGGCCAGGCGACGAAGTGTACGCCCCACGGCATCGGTCAATGGCAGGCCGGCGTCCCGCTCTACGCCGATGAGATGGGCGATGACCTCGGTGTCGGTCTCCGAGTCAAAGACATGCCCATCGGCCAGCAACTCGGCGCGCAGTTCCGTCACGTTGTCGGTCATGCCGTTGTGGACGATGACCAGGCAACCCGAGGCATCGGCGTGCGGATGTGCATTGGCATCGGTCACCGCACCGTGCGTTGCCCAGCGGGTATGCCCTATGCCAATGGCGCCCGACATCAACTGGTCGTCAATCAACTGCGCCAGGTCGTCGATCCGGCCAGCCCGACGACGGATGCTCAGGCCCTGGGGAGTGAGGACGGCAAGGCCGGCCGAGTCGTAGCCCCGGTACTCCAGAGCGCGCAGCCCGTCCAGGATGGCTGGGGCGGCTGACCCATCGCCGATATAGCCAACGATGCCGCACATGGCGCCGTTCTCCGCGCAAAACTGTTAGTGGGCCGTTCGGCCCGCGGAACCTGCGCCTCCCCTGCTCAGACCATACCGCTCACCACCCGCGGCGGCAACGCGAGATTCTTCCAGCCAGGTCTCCGGCAGCCGTCGGCTCTAGCAGGCCGTCACGCCCTGCGCCGCATGGCGTCGCGACCGGAATGCACCACAAACCAGTCGAGCGTGCGTGAGACCAGATTCACACGATGCGCCGGCTCGCTGATTCGGTGGAATTCGCGGGGATAACGAATGAAGGCAGTCTCGGCGCCCGCCGCCTGCAGGAGCGCAAATAGCTCCAGGCCCTGGGCAATGGGCACGCGCCGGTCCTCCTCGCTGTGGACCACGAGCGTTGGCGTGGTGACGCCCGCGAGGTGCTGGACGGGCGAACGTTCGCGAATGAGTTCACGCTGCTCCAGCGGAGAGCCCCCGAACTCCCAATAGACCCAGCTCGGTATGTCGGTTTGCCCAAAGAAACTCTCCACGTTGGTCACGGCGTTCACGGCAACCGCGGCGACAAACCGTTGCGTGTGTCCGATGGCCCATGCGGTCAGATAGCCGCCGTAGCTGGTACCGGTGACGAACTCCGGAAGGTCGTCGTGGCCGGACATGGCCAGCCACGAATCGAGCGCCGCCAGGCAGTCGGCATAGTCGCCGCCGCCCAGGTCCATCCGGTCCGCCAGGATGAAGTCAATCCCGTAGCCGTGGCTGCCCCGGAAGTTGGGATGCACCACGGCGAATCCGTGCCGGACCGCCGCCTCACTCTCCGGACGGTATTCATTGGCGGTTCGACTGTGCGGTCCACCGTGCGGCCAGAGAATCACGCCCCCTGGCGCGGTATCGGCCGGCGCCAGGGCCAGACTCTCTATTGAGAAGCCGTCGTCGCGGTCGAACGTCCAGATCCGGGACCGCGCCTTGCATTCAATGCCGTGGTGGGCGGAGCGCCAGCGCGACCGGCCTTCCGGCGACAGCAGTTCGATCTCAGGCGGGGTCGTGGCCGCTTGCGTCACGCAGGCGATCTCGCCGCTACAGCCATCGACAGCCGGCAGGCTGGCGTGCGGCTGCTCCAGGGCAAGCGCCTCGGGCGCGGCATTCTCGGAAGCGCGCAGGAGCACGCTGCGCATGCCGTCCATCAAGGCGACGATCCAAGAGCCATCGGGCGTCGCCGCCGGGGGCGACTCGGGGTCGACGCTGCGGTCAAGCCCGCCGGTTAACGTCCGCCGGTCGCTTCCCGTCGTATCGACGGTCGTCAATTCCATGTTGACGGCGTGCGGTCCCGTCATCGACGCGGCCAGGTAGGCAAGGCGCCGACCGTCCGCCTGGACGGCCGGTACGACGGCCGCGTGCGAGTCGCAGACGAGCGGCCGCTCGGTCGACCCGGCGGAATCGGACGTCCAGATGGCGAATGGCTGGGTCAGGCTCGCGACCGCGCCTTCCTCGTGTCCGCTGCGATTGGACACGAACACGACGTCCTGGCCGTTGGGCAGCCATATTCCCGCGCCGCTGTGGTAGTCGTCCGAGGTCACCGGGCGCGGCGGCTCGTTGCCGAGCAGGTCGTGCACCCAGAGTCGGATTCGCTCGACTTCCCCCAAGCCGTCGCCGTCGTTGCGAGGGTTTACCGCGGGGTCGGGCGGGTCTTCAGGATCCGGGTCATACGCGGCGTACAGCAGCCGGTCGTCGGTGGGGGACCAGGCAAACGTCCTGAAGAACGGAAGCGTGGCCAGCCGGCCGTGCGGAGCTTGCGCCAGGTCGATCTCGCGCCGCGACCCGTCGAGCCGGATTACGACGATTCGGTCGGTCTCGTCTTCAGTCTCGGCGTACACCAGACGGGTTCCGTCATTCGACCAAGTAACGGGCGGATCTCCCGTGGGAATCCCCTCAACAAGCCTTTCCGACGTGGCGCCGTCTGCCTCCAGGATCCAGAGTTCACTGGTCGTGCGGTTGGCCTCGACGTCTGGAACGGCCACCGTGTACGCGAGGCGCCTGCCAGCGGGGGCCCATAGAGGGCGGGTTGCCGTGGGTGCTTCGAACAGCGCCCGGGTCATGCTTCGGTCCAGTTCCATACGCCGTCCCTGGATTCCTTTCTAGGGAAAAGCCACGCGCCCGAAGCCGAAGCAGCGCGGGCAGCGCGGAGGCCGACCGCTGGGACGCGCGGGCGGACCGCCGGGATCGACGCCTGAGCCGTCGCACACGGGACAGCGTCGCGAGAGCAGGCGTCGCAACAGCCGCCAAAACAGCCCTGACACGCGACCGCCGCCGGTGTATCCCGGCGGTCGAGCGGACGGCGTGGGGCCGGCGGCACTCACGCGGCGGCCGGAATCCCGCGTCGCAGCCCGCGGCCCGGGGTGGCTCCCGTATGGCGCCCGTGGTCGACGACGACCACACCATTCACGATCACCATGTCGATGCCGTCCGGATAGTTAGTCGGATCGTCAAACGTCGCGTTTGACTTCACGCGTGGCATGTCGATCAGCACCAGGTCGGCGGCCATTCCCGGCAGGATGAATCCACGGTCAACCAGTCCAAAGCGTCGGGCGGGCGCTGAGGCCATGTGGCGGATCATCTCTTCAAGCGGCAGCGCGCCCCGGTCGCGCACGAAGTGTCCAAGGAAGCGCGGATAGGTGCCATAGGTACGGGGGTGCGGCGATCCGCCGGTCAGCAGCGCATCCGTTGAGCAGATGTGACCGGGATGCCGCATCGTCATTTCGAAGTCGGCGTCGGTCGCTGAGTTGTGGATCACCGCCGCCGCAACGCCGCGTTCGGCGATCACCAGGTCAACCAGCAGGGTTTCCGAGGCGACGCCGCGTTCGGCGGCGATGTCCGCGAGGATGCGACCCTCCAGGTGACGGTTCGTCGGCGACGGGACGCTGGCCAGCCGGACGCTGGATCCGTCGAGCCGTCGCCCGCTGTCGGCGCTTCGCATTTCCGCCTCGACGCGCGCCCGAGTCGTCGGGTCAGCCAGCCTTGTCAGCATGGCCGGAACCCCGCCGTCCAGCGCCCAGTCCGGGAAGGAATAGTGCATCAGCGTGCTCCCGGCGGGCCAGGCGTAGGTGTCGAACGACACCGAGACGCCCAGGCCGATCCCCCGGTCGGCTTCGTCATGGTTGACCCACCAGCTGTTGTCCTGGCTGTTGAAGTGCGAGATGTGGACCGGGCACCGGGCGCGGCGCCCAATCTCCAGCGTCTCGCGAATGGCTTCGCGCATGCCCAGCTTGTAGCGCATGTGTGTCACGTAGGGCGCGTTGAAGCACCCAGCCGGTTCGCTGATCGCCACCAGCTCATCCGTGTTGCTGAAGGTGCAGGGGGCGTAGTCCAGGCCGGTGGATACCGCGGCGGCGCCGTCGCGCATCGCCTCATGCGCGATCTGGCGCATCTGCGCCAATTCTTCCGGCGTGGCCGGCCGGTCTTCCCAACCCAGCACGGCTGCGCGCACGCATCCGTGAGGCAGGTGGTGGGCGACGTTGACCGCGACCTTCCGGTCAAAGCTGTCCAGCCAGCCACCTACGGTCTCCCAGGGGCCGTCCACGTCCGGTTGACCATTGAGCGCGTCGAAGTAGTCGAGGAAGGGCTGGCGGTTCCTGGCGGCCAGCGGCGCGTAGCCGATACCGTCCAAACCGGTTAGCTCGGTGGTAATGCCCTGCCGCACTTTCGGCTGGTGGTCCGGGCGGTCCAGCAAGAGCAGGTCGGAATGGGTATGCACGTCAATGAAGCCGGGTGACACGACCCTGCCGCCAGCGTCGATCTCGCGTGTGGCGCTGTCCTCGACTCGCCCGGTCGCCACAATCATCGAGCCGTCCACGGCTACGTCGCCGCGCACGCCGGGCGCGCCCGAGCCGTCCACAATCAAGGCGTCGCGGATGCAGAGGTCGTGCATCAGGTCATCCGGCGGAGTCGCGCAGGTGTGCGGCATCGTAGTCGGCCACGGTTCCGGCGGCGAACGCTCGAAGTCGGCGGCCGGCCTCGGCGTCGGCCGCGGCCAGGAATTCCACGGCCACATCGGCGCCAAAGAGTCGGCGTCCAATGTCCGCACGCGCCTCAACCTCGCGGGTGGATTCCGCGGAAGTCACCGCAAGCCCGTTCAGGGCAACGATGGCCCGGCGCAACTCGCCGAGCGGCAAGCCGGGGTCGATGGTGCTCACGCCGGCCGCTTTGCGCTCGAGCAGCCCGGAGTCCGCAATCGTTGTCAGGCCGTCGACTCGAAATGCCGCGAGCGACTGAAACGCCGCGGCCAGCCCGGGCGATAGCTGGGGAGACCCAGCCTCTATCGCCCAGGACAGCCCGCCAATCGCCGACCCGTCACCCTGCACCGCGTGCTGACCGAGCCGGACCACGAAGACTTCGTCAGCGGCCAGGTGGGTCAGATAGCCGGCCACGAAGGCGGTCTGGGATGCCGTAAGCAATGTCGGATCGGCAAGCTCCGGATAGGCGGAAAACAGCCGGCGCGTGGCCGATCCCCAGGTGCTCGAATCGCGAAAGCTGTAGAAGTGCGTGGCCTCGCGGGCGGCCTCGTCGCGAACGCGGGCATCCGGCGCTATGGCCCCCGCGTAGTAGGCCGGCTGGGCGGCATGCACGATGCTCCGCAGCGAGTCCGGCGCTTGCCGCAGCGCCGCCAGGGCCACCCGCATGTGCGCTCGCTGTGAGGCCAGAAGCGCCCCTCGTTCCCGTTCGCTGTCACAATGCCGCCAGACGTCACGATTGTAGGAGGCGCGCCACATGGCCATACACGCCGGACACACGGGAATCGTGGTTCAGGACCTGGACCGGGTCGCGCGGTTTTACAAGGACGTGATCGGCCTGACTGAGGCGCGTCGGATGGGTCGAGAGGGTGCGCCGCTGGACGCCCTGCTGGGCCTAACCAATGTGCGGCTGGAGGTCATGTTCCTGGGCACCCCTGACCGGCCGGCGGCCATTGAACTGCTGCAGTACGTTCGCCACCCCTCGGCGCCCATCCAGCGCCAGCCCAACACGCATGGCCCGAATCACGTGCACTTCATCGTGCATGACCTGGACCCGATTCTGGATCGGCTGGACGAGGCCGGAATCGAGTCGATCGGCGGACCGGTGGCCTGGTTCGATACCTGGACCCGGGTGATCTATACCCGCGACCCCGAAGAGAACATTGTGGAACTGACCGAGATCCCTGAAGGACAGCCTATTCCCTACGCGCCGGACGCAGGCTGAGACGGAACGCGCCTCCCGGCGGACTGCCTGATGCGTGGCGGTGCGGCTGTCGAACCCCCTGGTGAGTTAAGATTCAGTCACCAGTTGGGCGGCAAGGGTACAGCCATGGCCGCACAACCAGACGCATTGGACTACGAACGTCGACTTACCCAGGTCGAAAGCACGCTGCCGTATCTGGCAACGAAGGCCGACCTCGCCGAGCTCAAATCCGAACTGCACAAGCTCGAGACACGCCTTGTCCGCTGGATCGCCGGCCTTGGCCTTGGAGTGGTCGGCACCCTGATTGCAGTGCTTATCGATCGGTTTGCTGGCTGAAGTCGCGCCGTCTGTTCGGATCAGCCCGTAGACTCCAACACGGCCTCGGCTCGGCCGGATTCCAGTGAGGCCAGCACCGCGTCCTGCACGGCCGCGGCCTGCGTTGCTTGATCAAGGTCGAGTGACTCGCCGCGTGTAAACGCCTCCACCGCCCGAATGTGGCCGGCGATGGGTCCATCCAAATCGAGCGGTGTGGAGTCTGAAGCGTCGAGCCGAAGCGCCGACGAGGCTCGCCCATCGGCGTGAATCGAGCCGTTGCCGCCGATCAGCATGGCGCGGTCGAAGGGCTGCCCACCGGAGGCTGCCGCGCCCACGTCCAGCACCGCCGTGAGCCCGCGTTCGAACGTCAGAATGGCCGTCACGTAGTCAGGACCCTCGGCGCCCACGGCCTGACCTGCCGCGTAGGCCGTCACCGCCGGTCGACCCATCAGATCGAGCACGGCCACGAGTTCGTCGATCAGCGCGCCCGCAAGTTCATCAGGACCAGCCGGCGCCCAGCGCGTCCAGCGCAGAAAGCGCGGCGAGCCGATGCGCCCGGTGTCCAGCGATGCGCGCAGCAGGCTATGCGGTGCGCGGTGGAGGGCGGGCGCCAGCACGCTGACACCTGATCCCCGCTGCGCCTGCAGCGTCGCCAGCCCAGTTGTCCCCGCCATGGCCGATGCGAATACCGCGCAGGGAATCCCGGCGTCGGCGGCCCAAGCGCCGGAATCGGCGGCTGTCATCACAATCGCCTGCGCGCCGGGGCGCTCGCGGCTAACGATGTCCAACGACGGCGCGCCGATCAGCGCGTCTTCCAGGTCCGCGTCTCCGGAAGCGCCGCCGGCCAAGAGTAAGCGCATCGGGTATCCAACCTAGCTGAGCTTGTACAGCTAGTGTGGCCGTCGACGGCGTCCTTCTGCAAGCAAGCGCCGTCCGCGGCGACCAGGCGGCAGCTTCGACGGCGTCTAGGCAACCTGAGGCCCGGTGCCATCCAGTGCAGCCCGGCGTCACGAGGCCCATTAAACGACCGGTGGGGGGGGGGGGGGCCCCCCCCCCCCGGGGAAAAAAAAAAAAAAACCCCAAAAAAATATTGAAATTAATGGAAAAAAACGCCCCCAAAACGGATTTTAGGAGAAAAAA
>JAPPFO010000174.1:22976-24885 GCA_028875175.1 Chloroflexota bacterium
GCTACGACTTGATGCCAGTTAGCGCAATTCCGCGCACGAACTGCTTCTGTGCGAAGAAGAACACAATGACGATTGGCGCCACCGAGACGATGGACGCCGCCATTAACATCTGGAATTCCGTCCCGTATTGGGTCCGGAACCACCGGATGCCCACGGCGAGGGTCAACTTCTCAGGCGTCTGGATGAAGACGAACGGTTCAAAGAACTCGTTCCACTTGTTGATGAAGTTGAACACCGCCACGGTGGCGATTGCAGGTTTGGAGAGCGGAATTACGACGCGGAACAACACCTGCAGGAGGTTCGCGCCGTCAATCTCCGCTGCCTCATCCAATTCAACCGGCAGTGTTAAGAAGAACTGCCGCAGGATGAAGATGTAGAAGGCCTGTCCCCAGAGGTCCGGCAGGGCCACCGGCCACAAGCTGTCCAGCAGTCCGACGGTGCGGAACATGATGAACTTGGGCACGATCGTCACGTGGCCTGGCAGCATCAGGGTCGCCAGGATCAGCACAAACAGCTGGTTACGGCCCGGGAACTGGGTTCGCGCAAAGCCGTAGGCCACAAAGATGCTGATGAAGGTCTGCCCGAACATGCCGAGCGCGACCAGGATCAGGGAGTTCACGATCCAGTTCGCGAACGGCCCCGTTTCCCACATGTCGATGTAGTTCTGCCAGATCCAGGGATCGGGCCAGATCTGCGGCGGCTCTTCAAAGAGCTTGTCCAGCCGCATGAACGACGTGCGCACCATCCACAGGAACGGGATGGCGTACACGAAGCTTCCCAGCCACAGGACCACGTACGTCAGCACGCGCCCGCTGACGCGCATCGCTCGGATACGCGCCGGCGTACGGATGCGGACCGACGACGGCATCCCGGAGGGGTCCGATGGTTCTACAGTTACCGTTTGCTGCGCCATAGTCCCCCCTAACCGGCCCTTTCACCCTCGTAGTACACCCAGCGTCGCGCGGTCAGGAACTGCACGATCGTCAGGAAGAGGATGACGAAGAACAGAATCCAGGCAATCGCCGAGGCGTAGCCCATCTTGAAGAAGCGGAAGCCGTTCCAGTACAGGTACAGCAGCAGGAACAGCGTCGCGTCGGCCGGACCACCCTCGGTAATGATCAGGGCGGCCGTGAAAACCTGGAACGAGCCGATGACTGCCAGCACCATGGTCAGGAAGATCTGCGGCGTCATCATTGGAATGGTGACGTGGCGGACCTTGCCCCACCAGCCGGCGCCGTCGATTTCGGCGGCCTCATACAGGTGTTGTGGAATCCCCTGCAGCCCAGCCAGGTAAATGATCATCGTGGTCCCCACGGACCAGAAGCTCATGATGATCAGCCCCGGCATGGCCCAGGTTGTGGATCCCAGCCAGTTGGGCGCCTGAATGTCCAGCGGCCCCAAGAAGATGTCGAGGAAGTTGTTCAGCAGGCCGTTGGGCTGTAGCACCCAGTACCAGAGCACCGCCGTGGCGACGCCCGTGGTGATCGACGGTAGGTAAAAGCACGTGCGGTAGATCGCGATGCCCTTAACCTTCCGGTTCAGCAGCCCGGCCACGATGAACGAAATGATCAGCACGCCAGGCACGTGAAACACCACGTAGTACGCGGTGTTGTACACGCTCTGGACGAAGCGCGTGTCTTCGCCCGATAGCAACTGAGCGTAGTTCTCAAACCCCAGCCACTTGATGTCGCCCACCAGGCGCCACTGGGTAAAACTGAGGAAGAACGAAAAGAAGAAGGGTCCCGCGATGAAGACAATGAACCCAAATAGCCAAGGGAATATGAACAGGAACCCTTGGGTCTCTTTCCATGTCCAGCCGAGAATGCCGCGCTTGGGTCTGACGCCCGTCGGCGGACTGGCCATGTCGGTTGCGGTCATTGCACCTCCTTCGAATCCGAGCGTCGAGCCC
>JAPPFO010000268.1 GCA_028875175.1 Chloroflexota bacterium
GGGAGAGGCAGGTTCGGCCGTCTTCGGCCGAAACCGGTGAGGGGTCTTCCGGGCACCCACGCTCGAGTTACGCAAGGGTCTCAGGGGAGAGGCAGAGCCTGCCCTGAGCTTGCCGAAGGGTTCCCCCGTCCCCGGCGGGAATTGGTCAGGGGTCTTCCGGGCACCCACCGAACCAGGGATCAGGGACCTACGACGCGGCTCCTCTTCCTCCCTCTCCCTTGAGGGAGAGGGCTGGGGTGAGGGTGGCAGCCACCCCCACCATCCACCTGGGGGTCCAGCAACTCCTCCCGGCAAATTCACCTCTGAATCCCTCTTTCGGGTGAGAGCGTGAGGGGTCTTCGCCCTAATCTCAAGCTGACCCACTACTTGCTCCACGTTCGTCCTGAGCCTGTCGAAGGGTGTCCCCAGCCCATCATGAATCCAGGCTAATCCCATGCAACCGCGCCGCCCCATACAGGTTCACCCTCAGCCGCACCGTGTCCCGGTCCAAATCGGCGAGCCCCCGCTCCCGCCACCTCACCGGCTCCCGCAGCCCGTCGCGATGCAATGGCTCACAGTCGTCCTTCGTGAACCCCTCCAGCGCCTCATCCCCGTCCGCCGGCAGCACCTCCACGTCAGCAAAGCTGCGCAACTGCTGCACGTCGCTCACGTTCAGCGCCAGCCGCCCGTCCCGCTCGTCAATCCGCAGCGGCTCCGTCACCACCCAGCCCGGCGTCTCCCGGTCCGCCGTCTCCAGGCACGTCAGCCGGTCCTTCGGCAGCGTCGCCAGCCCCATCCGCGACAACCGGTTCGACCCGACCTCCCCCGTGCCAATCCAGTGCGAGTGCTCCGGAACGTTGCCGGCGGGCCACTGCGTCCATTCCTCGCCGTTGCCCACGTAGAAGAACCACAGCCGGTCGTCGTGCTCCACGACCTTGTCGCTCAGCATCAGCGCCCCCGCGTCCCAGGTCCCCCTGGGGCCCCGCGCGATCAGCGGCTGGTGCGGCCGTATCCGTGTGTAGTGGTCCCCGTCCCGGCTCACCGCCAGCCGGATGTCCGAGCAGAACATCCCGTGCACGCCCGTCCGGTTCGGCGCATACCACCCGTACTCGAACGGCATCACGTACTGCCCTGCGTACGGCGCCAGCGCCAGGTAGTGGTTCTCCTGCTCCATCCCGTCGATCGGATCCAGGATCGGGTTATCCGCTATAGCCGTCAGCTGCTCCACGTCCGGCCCGCAGGCCAGGTACTTGGTCCGCACCATCGGCGGCCCCGGCTTGTTGCTTGGACCCAGCCCCTGCCACACCATCTTGAACCGGCGGTTCGGGTCGGGATCCTGGTCGTCCTTGATCAGCACCACGATGTCCGGATCCGGCACGTACCACTCCGGCAGCAGGATCGACGCCTCGTCGGTCCAGTGCACCCCGTCCGGCGAAACGCTGATCCAGCAGTCGTCCGGCCGCTCATTGCTCTTGACGATCATCTTGTAGCGGCGGCTCGGGACGTCGTCCAGGTCCTTGACCAGCGGTCCCCAGCCCTGCCGGCAAACGTTGTTGTCGCTGCGCCCCCGGTACTCGTGCAGCCCCAGCTTCGGCTTCTCCCAGTGCACCCCGTCGTCGCTGATCGCGTACCCCGTCCACCACCAGCGCGCCATGCTCAGGTCGCTGCCCGCGTACCAGCACTTGAACAGCCGCTCGTCCTCGTCGTACAGGATCGTTCGGCCTTCCCACGGCCGCGCCTGCATCCCGTCCCACTCGTGCATGTCCCCCAGCGGCAGCACCGGGTTATCCGCATGCTTCTCCGCCAGGCACACCGCCTGCACCACCCCATGCAGCGACTGCACATCGTCCAGGTCCAAAAACAGCAGCCGCGAGTCCCGCGCCAGCCGCCGCGCCTCGCCCCTAGCCACTCAAGCGACCTCCCGCGGCGTCCGTCCACCGGCTGTTGCGCCTAACCATAACCTCCCACGCGTCGGCCCGTGACCCGTCCCCTGTGGCCCAGGCTGCGGGCAGCCTGGGACCCCCCCACGATCGCGCCCAACCCAGAGGCGTAATAACCCCCCCCACACCCCTGGTGCAGTGCGCCCGCCACCACCGCGCACACCCCTAGTACACGTCGCCGAAAAATCCACCTGGCCCAACCTCTTCGCCGAGGCCAAAGCCCAGATCCTCCAGGCCGTCGCCCCCCACGTCCAAACCGTCCGCCACGTCGGCAGCACCTCCGTCCCCAGCCTTTGCGCCAAGCCCATCATCGACATCCTCGTCGGCGTTCACGACTGGAACGAAGCCCGCGTCACCATCCGCCCGCTCGAACGCATCGGCTGGGAATTCCGCGGCCCACGCGGCATCCCCCGCCGCCACTTCTTCGTCATACGCG
>JAPPFO010000030.1 GCA_028875175.1 Chloroflexota bacterium
CCGTGGGACAGCGGTTCGGTGTTCGCCCACGGCACGTTTGCATTGGACCCGATCGACGGACGCTGGAAGGCCTGGCACGTCTCGACGCCGCTGACACCTGAGTATTTCGAGAATTTCCGGCGGGTGACGCACCTGGTCTCGGAAGACGGCGTGGAATGGACGCGTCCGGAACTGGACTTGTGCCCGCAGCCAGGGCATCCGCGCACGAATATCCTGCTGGACTTCGACTCGGGCGGCCCGAGCATGTACAGCTCGGTGATGATCGACCCGGATGCGGAGCCGGAGCGGCGCTACGAGATGTTCGTAATGCGCGACCCGGGCAACACCACCAGCGGGAGTCCAGGCTACATTCGCGGGCTGCCGCCGCCGCCGCCGGGCGAGACGCACAAGCGCGGCATGTACCGCTATTTCTCGCCGGACGGAATCAACTGGACGGTGAGTGAAGGCCCGGTGTTGGAAGTGGCGGTGCCGGGCGTTCGGTTGGTGATTCCCTACGAGAATCCACTGCACACGGCGGACACGACGTACATTTTCCGCGAGCCGGACGGCACGTACATGGCAACCCACAAGCTGGGCGAGCCGGCGCATCCGGGCGGGCTGGTGCCGTATGACGTGTTCGCGGAGGGCCGGCGGGTGATGGCGCGGCGGACGAGCCCGGACGGCTCGAACTGGAGCCCGTTCGAGACGATCATCCAGCCCGACATCTACGACCCGCAGGACATCCAGATCATGGAGCTGTGCGTGACGCCGGTGCGGAGCGGGTACCTGGGGGTGATCGGCATCTACCTGAACCGCACGCAGACGATGGAACTCCACCTGGGCGGCAGCGTGGACGGGCGAATCTGGGATCGACGGGTGCGGCTGCCGGCGGTTGCAACAGGCGCGCTCGGCGACTACGGCGGCGGAATGCTATGGCCCTCTCACAACCTCATCGAGCACAACGGCCGGCACTACATGTACTTCTCGGCCACGGAGGGCCTACACGGCGATCCGGCATCGAAGAGCCCGAGCATCTGGCCGTTCTTTTCCGCAATTTACCGGGCCAGCTGGGCGGTGAACCGGTACTGGGCGGCGGTATCGGGTCCGGGCGGGGACGTGGTGGGGACGCTGACTACACATCCGTTGCCTGTTGGCGGGCAGAGCTTGATCCTGAACGCGGCGACCTCGACGGTGGCCGAGGGGACACTGCAGGCGGAGTTGCTGGACCCGGACGGGAACGTGGTGGAGGGCTTCAGCAAAGTCGATTACATCCCGTGGCACGGTGACAGCTCGTCGGCGACGGCGCGCTGGGCCGGCGGCACGCGGTGTCCGCTGGACGAATGCGCGGTGCGGTTCTACCTGGAACGGTCACGCCTATACGGGTACGCCTGGGAGCCGACGCCATAGCCATCGGCTCGTCGGCGATGTTGCGCCGGCTGGGGCGCGGGGAGTCGATTGCGGACGTTCGCGCCGCGACGGGGCTGACGGAGGGCGAGTTCGAGGCCTGGTGGGACCAGGAAACCAGGCGCCGGTTGGCAGTGATCGACGGGGAGACCCGAGGGCCGGTTGGGGCGGCGGTGGAGATTCAGCGGGACGCCGGCGGGATGCCGCACATCTTCGCGGAGACGGAGCCGGATCTGTTTGTGGGGTACGGCTACGCCATGGCGCAGGACCGGTTGTTCCAGATGGATTACCTGCGGCGGCAGGCGCTGGGCCGGCTGGCGGAGATCCTGGGTCCCGAGGCGTTCGACTACGACCTGCTGGTGCGCACGATTGGGCTGCATCGAATCGCGGAGGAGGAGACGACACGGCTGCCGGCTGAGACGGCGGCGTGGTATGGGGCGTTCGCGGCGGGAGTGAATGCGTTTATCGACGCGTGCGGCGACCTGCCGCCGATTGAGTTCGACTTGCTGGACTACCGGCCGGAGCCGTGGCGGCCGCTCGACTCGATAGCGCTGCTGGGCGAGTTCCGCTGGTATCTCACCGGACGATTCCCGGTCATCGCCGTGCCGGAGTTGGCCCGACGAGCCCTGGGCGACGGGCCCCGGTACCGGGCCTTCCTGACGGCCGAGGCCATCGACGAGACGATTTTGCATCCCGGGGAATACGCGAGTACCGGCGGCGGCGCTGACCCGGTGCCGACGGCGCTGGGCGGCATTGACGACGGGACCGGCAGCAACAACTGGGTAATCGGGCCGAGCCGCAGCGCGTCGCCCGCGGCGATGGTGGCGAGCGATCCGCATATCGCGTTCGGTGCTCCGAACTGCTGGTACCAGGCGCACCTGGCTGCTGGACGCTTCAACGTGGCGGGAGCCGGATATGCCGGGGCGCCGGGGATCCTGATCGGTCGAAACCGGCGGGTGGCGTGGGGGATTACGAACAACATCAGCTCGCAGCGCGACCTATACCAGGAGCGTACGGACCCGGCGCACCCCGGCGACTTCCTCTACGACGGCCAGTGGGAGCCGGCGCGGGAGCGGGTGGAAGCCATCCAGGTGCGCGGCGAGGGGGTGCGCGAGGCGGTGGTTCGATCGTCGCGGAACGGGCCGATCGTCGACGAGATCCTGCCGGAATTCGCGCAAGGCAGCGGGCCGGTTTCGCTGCGTTGGGTGGGGGCGCTGCCCTGCGCCTGGCCTACAGCAATTCTTGAAATGAACCTGGCCGAGTCAGCCACCGGATTCGAGGACGCCCTACGCGGCTGGGCGTCGCCGACGCTGAGCATGGTGTTTGGGGACGTTGAGGGTGGCTTTGGCTATCGAGCGACCGGCCAGGTTCCGATCCGCGCTCGCGAGGAACGCGGCTATCGCCGCGGATGGGACCCGGCCGACGCGTGGCAGGGGGTGATTCCGTTTGAGGGCATGCCCGCCGTGCGCGAACCCGCGCGCGGTTGGGTAGCGACCGCCAACAACCTGCCGGCGCCGTCGGACTTTCCCTACCCGCTGGCCAACATGTCACCAACCGGCTACCGCGCCAGGCGCATTCGGCAAATGGTCGAGTCGCGCGAGATTCATGGCCGCAAGGACATGGCGTCCATGCAGTACGACGTGTTGTCGCTGCGAGCGGTGGAATCACTGCCCGCCCTTATCCAGATTCTCGACGGTGGTGATGCGCGGGCGCAGACGGCCGCGGCCCTGCTACGCGCATGGGACTGCCGCATGGACACCGATAGCGCCGCGGCGGCGATCTTCGAGGCATTCCAGTTTCAATGGGATCAGGCCGTCGCCGACGAGCGCTTTGCCGCGGACGCGGCGGCCCTCGCAGCCGGCGATTCCGCCGCCTTCGTGGCCGGTGGGATCGGCAGCCTGGCACTCCGCCTCCTTGCGGGGGACGACGTGGGGTGGTTCGCATCAGTGAAAGAGCGCGACGCCGCGGTTTGTTCAGCCATGGGCCGAAGCCTCGACCAATTGACCGAGCGGCTGGGCGACGACATAGCCACCTGGGCGTGGGGCCGGCTTCACACCCTGCCATTGCGCCACCTGCTATCGGACCGGGGCGAGCTGGGCCAGTTGCTGGACCGCGGCGGCGAGCCTGTACAGGGCAGCGGCTTTGTCGTGTCCAACACCGGTTCGTCGCCCAACTTCAGCTCGGTCAGCGGAGCCAACTATCGACTGCTGGTGGACCTGGCGGAAACACCGGCCCAAATGTGGACGCTGGACGCGGCCGGGCCGTCAGGCCAACCCGGCAGTCCGCACTACGCCAATCAGTTCGGCGACTGGCGGAAGGGCCGCTATCACCGGACGTGCCTGGAGCGACGCGACGTCCAGGCATCGATCCGTACCACGCTGAGCCTCCTGCCTGGCGGGTGACCTCGGGTAGTGCCAGTGGACTACGACGCAATCATCATCGGTTGCGGCCACAACGGGCTCGTGGCGGCCTTCTATCTCGCGCGAGCGGGGTTGCGCGTGCTTGCGCTCGAACAGGCTGCCAAGGTCGGCGGGGCGGCAACGACGGACGAGCTCGTTCCCGGCTTCCACTTCTCAACCTGCGCGCACAGCTTCGTGCTGTTTCATCCGCAGATCCTGGACGACATGCAGCTCGTCGAGCGCGGCCTGCGCGTGTTTCAGCGCGATCCGGTGCAGTTCCATCCTTTCGCCGATGACCAGTGCCTGCTTACCTGGAACGACCCGGAGCGAACGCGCGAATCCATCGCGCGATTCTCTCGTCATGATGCGGACGCCTATGCCAGCTACGGCGACTTCTGGCAACGAGCGGCCCGGCTGTTCGATCCCTATCTGCTGGATTCGCCGCCAACGCTGGGCGAGTTCCTTCGCGCCGCCGAGGACACACCCTACGCCCAGGTCGCGCATACCCTTGTCACCGGCACCCGGCGCCAACTGCTCGACGAGTACTTCGAGTCCCCTCGCGTCAAAGCATCCCTGGGCACTACCTTCGACGCCGGCTCCACCGACAACGCCGGCGGGCTTCTGTACTTTGCATTTGCGGCGGCACTCTCAACTCGGCTGAGCGAACGCGGCTTCGCCGGTTTTCCGCAGGGCGGCATGGGCGCCGTCACGCGGCTCCTTCGGCAGGCAGCCGAGAGTGCCGGCGCCGAAATCCGCGTTGCAACGCCGGTGGAAAGCGTTCACGTGGTCAATGGCAGCGTCCGAGGCGTTGCACTCGTCGACGGCAGCGTCATCACCGCGCGGGTGGTGCTCTCCAACGCCGACCCGCGACGAACCTTCGTGCGGCTCGTCGCGGCCGAGCACTTGTCGGCTTCATTCCAGCGGTCGGTCCGTGGGCTGCGCCTGAACGCCGGCTACCTGAAGCTCCACTGCGCCACCACCGGTCTGCCGGAGTGGCGCGCCGCGCCAGGTGACGGACCGCAGCACCGCGCGAACGTACGCCTCTGCGAGTCGCTGGGCGACATCGATCGGGCCTGGAGCGCCGCGCGCACCGGCCGTATGCCAACAGCCCCCGTCCTCGGGCTTGTGTGTCCCTCGGTCTACGACTCGTCCGTCGCGCCGGTTGGCCGCCACACAATCTCGATATGGGTCGAGTACGCGCCGGTGGGGCTCTCAAGAGCTGGTTGGGAAGCCCGGCGGCAGGAGACGACCGACGCTCTCATTGCCCAGGTGGCGCGCTATGCCCCGAATTTCCCGGACATCGTCAGCGATGCCTACCTGCATGGCCCACCCGAGATCGAGGCTCGGGCGGGCATGACGCGCGGCAACATGCATCACGTCGACATGACGATCGATCAGATGCTGGGCGCCCGTCCGCTGCCCGCCTGCGCCGGTTACCGCACGCCGCTCCAGGGGCTGTACCTCTGCGGGTCCGGCTGCCATCCAGGCGGCGGCGTGAGCGGGGTCCCCGGCTACAACGCCGCCCGCACCGTCGTCCGCGATCTGAACCGCCCGGCGTCGCTGCGGCCGTCGCCAACAGCCCGCGGTCGCAAGCCGTTCGCGACCGCCGAAGGCTCGCGAGGCAGAAGCGTCTGAAGCCCACTTCACTGATTGATCGAGTCGGTCCGTTGGCCGCCACGTCGCAACTGAACCGAGCACTTCGTTTCGCAACAAAGCAGGCCAGCAGAAGCCACACGCCAAGCTGGGCGGCGGGACGAATGTCAGCCTGCACTAGGCGGAGGTGCAAGGTGAATCCGACCACCCACACCGGAGCCCACATCCAGACTTGAACCGGGGACGTCGTTCTTACCAAGGACTTCGCTCCCGGCGCTATGACACCCACCGGTAGAACGCGAGCGAAACCCGTCGAATGATGGTGTGGTGCATTGTCACTCGCCTGGTGCCCCCCGCTCGGACACCCCAGCGGTGGCTGGTCGAGGCAGTGGCGCACCAGGCAAGGCGGCGCCGACGGGGTGGGACAGGCTCGGCACGGGGCCCGCCGGCTTCGCACCCATGGCATGTCGCGTGGGGCGCTGGATCTGACCCTTGTCCGCTAGCGATCCGCGCCGATTCGGGCCAGTTCCCCTGGCAGCCACTCCGGATAGCGTAGTTCCATCGGCGCCGAATCCGGCTCACCCAAGCCGGCCTGCGTCCGCGCCTGCAGCAATGGATGTGCGCCGCGACGCATAGGGAATCCCACTCGGCGCTCGGTGAAATGCGACTCCCACGCCCCGAGCAGCATCTCCATCACGGCTAGGCCTTCTTCGCCGCTGTTCTCGTGCGGTCTATCCTGATCGAGCGCACGGACCGTCTCATCGGCCATCCACAAATCGCCTCCCGGCTCATCCAGGTAGTCCACCCCGTGAAGGATTCGGTCGGCGGGCGTAAGTCCCAGCAGTTCCCAGTTGACGTCCTCAACCCGCCAGTCGCGCCCGCGGCGCACCTGCATGTTCTGTTGGTTGTAGAGGCAGATGGCGCCGTCTTCGCCGTAGATCTTGATGTGGCCCCAGCCGGTGTTGGACTCGCTGCGCCGGTGAAACTCGGCAAACACGGTCCCGCCGCCTTCGAAGTCATACACCGCCGAGATGTTCTCGCCCGCAATCCACCCAAAGCCGTACGGTCCGGCGATCACGCCTTCCGGACCGGTGGGTTCGCCGGCGGTGGTGCAGATGGCCGAGACGCTGCGCGCCCGGCCAAGGAAAGCGCGCGTGCCATTCAGGCGGTGGGTCCCGATGTTCATGAGGTCATAGCCGCCGTAGTAGCCCTTGCCGCGGAGCTTGATCGTCGTGATCGGTCCGATCTCACCGGCCTCGATCATGCGCGCGGCTACCCGAAACGGTGGCGTACAGCGGAATTGATGGTGAACGGCGAGCAGCGTGCCGGTTCGAGCCGCCGCAGCCACCATGCGATCGGCATCGGCGAGACTGGTGGCCATCGGCTTTTCCACATCGATCGCGCGCGGCGGTCGGTGCGCCAAAACCCCCAGCGTCAACGGCGCATGCAGATCGGTGCGTGTGGGAATGCTGACAATGTCGGGGTCCTCCCGGTCGAGCATCTCTCGGTAGTCCCGATACGTCCGCTCCACGCCGAGTTCCTGTGAGGCGTGCGCCAGCCGTGCGGCGTCCGTGTCACACAGCGCCACCAGGTCAATACGTGGATGCTGACGATAGGCGCGGCCGTGCTTGAGGCCACGAGGGCCTACACCGAGGATTGCCGCACGATATGTCGCCATAACCACACCTCCAGGTCACAACCTGGACCCACCAGCGGATCAGGTCGAGCCCGTTGCGGACCGCTGCCGACTAGCGCGACACGTCGCCCTTGTCGAGCTGCTCTTGCCAGCGGGCCAGCATGCGGTTGACCTTTTCCCCCGCGTCGAGCATGGACTGAACCGGATCCGCTTCACCGACAAGCGCTTTGTCCAGAACCGGCCGCCACTCGGCGCGCAGCTCCAGGAAATTGCCGCCCGGCACGTACCACTGGTCGTGCCGCACATAGGGCGACGCGGGGTAGGTGAACAGGTGGTGCATTCCTTCGGGCGGTGGCGCCGTGGCTGCCGCGTCGTCCGCCACGGCCTTGAAGCACGGCATGTGGCCACGGTCGATCCCCACACGGCCTTGCACTTCCGGCCCGGCGAGGAAATGCGCCCAGGCCACGGCCTGCTCTTCCACACCGGTTGTGGTGGCGGACTGCGCCACCAGATGCGCCTGGTCGTTCAGCACGAAGTTGGCGTGATCGGTCACATTGCCCCAAACCATTGGACCCAGCGACCATCGGAACCGGTCCTTGATCCGCGGAATCGCAAACCCGGTGCTGTAGACGCGCCCGCCGATCCAGAAAACCTGGTTGCCGGCCGCGAACGGACTGCCGAACTCGCCCGCCACGTCGGGCCTTTGTTCGGGAGTGAATGACACGCCATGCCGGTAGATCAGATCGACAATCCACTTCCACCCTTGCGGGCCGTCGCCGAGCGCCGGTCCCCACACCTGTGCGCCATCGTCGCCCCGGGGGCGCTCAGCTTCGTTGTTGTAGCCAAACGCGGCGGGAAATACGTAGAACTGCTCGCTACGATCCGCGTTGAGACCGTAGACCCCGGTGTCAGGGTCGGTTACGCGCTTCGCCGCCTCCAAGAGGTCGTCGTAGCGCCAGCCCTCCACCGGCTCATCCACGCCCGCCGCCTCCAGCGCGTCAATGTTGTAAAGCATCCCGCCGATCACGGTCTGGAACGGCATCCCATGCTGCGGCCCGTGCATCGTGCGATCGTACGGGTATGACTCGTCCTTGTTATCGGAGTACGAGTCCGGGATGAACCAATAATTTTCCGGATCGTGGTCGTCGCGTTTGTCCAGCAGGTCGTTGATAAGGAGCCACGATTCACCTTCGATGTGCCGCTGATACGTGCCGCCGTTGAGCAGGTTCACCTCAGACAGCGTCCCTGCGGCGGCCTCGATCGCAATCTTCTCGTAAAAAATGGTGTTCTGTGGGATGAACTTGATCTTGATGTCGGGCCGCTCAACCGCAAATCGCTCGATTCCCCACTGCATCGCCTTCCCACGGGGACCGGACGTGTGATCAGTGGCGAATTCGATCTTCACGGTTCGCTGTTCGGGCGGCGCCTCCACCATTACTTGAACTTCGCGGGTGACGACCTTCTCAACAACGGTCTCGACTGGCACCTCTTCCCTAACGATCTTCTCAACGACTCGCTCGACCGGAACTTCTTTCTCGACGATCCGTTCGACCGGTACTTCCTTCTCAACAACCTTCTCGACGGTCACAACCTGCGTTTCACCACAGGCGGCGAGAGCGGCGATTCCGGCTGCGCCGGTGACGCCCATGACAGCACTGCGCAGCATGCGCCTTCGGGAAACTACTGGATTCATCATCAGCCTCCCCATCCTCCTCCGAAGAGGCTTGGCGATGTCCGATCCCAGCTCTCGCGCCCCCGAATGCGGCCGCTCAAGAGCATCGTGGTGGGCGTCACCCCGCCTCTCAAATGCCGAATTACCCTATCACAGGATATTTGGCAACCGGCCTTTTGCACGCGAGCCGCAGCGTCTGGCGTGTCAGCGGCCGGCCACACCGCAGCCGTTCGTTCCCGGGCTCCAGAGCGGTCCCTTCAGGCACCGCTTCGAGCACATGCCGCCGGACTTCGAGGTGGACGACTTGATCGCGAACTGGAAGCGGACCGCATAGCCGACGCCGAGCCGTCCCCACAGCGCCTGGAGTTCCGTATGTCGCCAGTTACCCAGACGGCGCGAAGCGTATACCTAGAGCTTCCCAGGACAGTCGCTGCCAGGTGAGTGGTGTGTGCAAGCGCTGTGGCAGGCCTCCCTGTGACCAAACTGCCAGCAGACCCAGGCTCCCAAACCTGTACACCGTGCGTGGAGCCCACATCCGGATTTGAACCGGAGACCTCGTTCTTACCAAGAACGTGCTCTACCGACTGAGCTATGTGGGCCTGTGCGAGCCGCCTCGCAACCGACCAGCGTCCGTCAACGGATGATCGTACCCTGTTCGCCGCCCCACGGTGGGCCGGGGCACGACGTCCCGGCGACGGCGCTAAGCGCTGGCGTCGAGCAGCGCCACGATTTCGTCGGCATGATCGTTCGGGTCGACGGCCGGCCACACATGTTCCACCTCACCATCCGGTCCGATGAGATAGGACACCCGATCGGCGCACGTGATGCTGCGGCCTCTCACCTGCTTCTCCACCCAGGCGCCGTAGGCCTCGATCACGCCGTGGCCTGGATCTGCCAGGAGCGGGAAGTTGAGCTCATACTTCGCCGTGAAGCGCTGATGCGAGTCCACATCGTCGTCGTTAATGCCATAGACGCTCACGCCACGCGCCGTAAATTCGGCCAGGTTGTCACGGAATCCGCACGCCTCGATCGTGCAGCCTGGCGTGTCGTCGCGCGGATAGAAGTAGAGCAGGACGCGCTGGCCGCGCAGCCCTGACAGTGTGACTTCGGATCCGTCGGTGGCGCTGAGGCTGAAATCTGGGGCCGTGTCTCCGGGAGCAAGCAGCGACATGCGAGGCACCTGCAGGGGGCGGTAGGACCTTGGGCTCATTGTGCTGAAGGTTCAGGCGCGTTGCGAGTCGTGTGCGCGCTCAACCACCGGCGGTGTCGGCCAGACGGGCAACGGGATACGCTCGTACGATCCGCGCTCACGGCTGATATCGTCTGCAGGACATCCGCCCGGGAGACGCCAATGTCCAGTGAAGCGACGGCAAGCCCGTTTGACCTGACCAACCGCGTTGCCCTCGTGACCGGCGCCGGGCGGGGCATCGGGCGCGCGATTGCCCTGGGACTTTCTGCGGCCGGCGCCGATGTGGCCGTATCGGCGCGGTCCGCCGATCAGCTGGGCGAGGTGTGCGACGAGGTGCGCGCGTCGGGACGCCGGGCACTTGCTCTACCAGCCAATCTGGCCGAGCTTGACGAAGTTGCCCGCGTATTCAGCGCGGTTGAAGCCGAATTCGGCAAGCTGGACATTCTGTTCAATAACGCAGGGACCGGCTTTCGCAAGCCGCTGCTGGAGATTACGCCGGCCGATTGGGACCACGTGGCCGACTTGAACCTGCGTAGCCTCTTCTTTGCCTGCCAGCACGGGATCCGCCTCATGGAGCCACGCGGCTACGGTCGCATCATCAACACGGCCTCGCTCACCTCGTTCCTGGGCTTTGCCCAGGTTTCCGTGTACGGCGCCACGAAAGGCGGCGTGGCGCAGCTCACCAAGGCGCTGGCCGTAGAGTTCGCACAGAGCGGAATCACCATCAACGCTATCGCCCCCGGCTACGTGTTTACTGAACTCACCCGCCCGCGCTTTGAGGACCCGGTCACGCGCAACTGGCTTATGAGCCGCATTCCCCAGGGCCGGCACGGCGAGCCCATCGACATGGCAGGCACCGCCGTATTCCTCGCCTCCGAGGCCTTTGCGTACCTCACGGGTGTCGTAATCCCGGTGGACGGCGGTTGGCTCGCGGCATGAAACCTACATGCGTCCGCCCTCGCAACGCGGCTGGTCCATAGAAACGTCCACGCCGACCGCCGGCGACACTCGAATGCCCCGCGGCGCAGCCTCCAATTCGCGCCAGCCTGTCGACATCAGCGCAGCCACGCAGCGACGCTTCGTTGTTGCCATCATCGTGTTCGCCACATTGCACGCTCTGCTCTGGTCCTTCGTGCGTCACCCGGCGAGCGGCGGGCCTGACGAAGGGCCCTACTTCGCCATCGTTAGCACCATGGCTGCCCATGGCGCCATTCCTGAGTTCACGGGATACTCACCGAGTGAGTTCGCTGGCGGCCCTGTCCGCGCCCAGGTTGCGCGCGAGATCACACCCAATTTTTTGGCTATTCCAATTGCCTTCGTCATCGGATCAATAGGTTCTAGCGACCCTGATCTCAACATTCACATCGCACGTGTATTCATGGTTCTTCTTTATCCAATCACCCTTTGGCTCTCCTTCCTCACTCTCCGTCGGCTCTTTTCCGACGCTCGCATCGCCCCCGTCTGGGGTGTCGCGGTCATGGCGGCAGTGCCAATGTTCACGCTCGTTCACACGTACTATACGAACGATGCGCCAGCCATCGCCGCCAGTGCATTCGCTACATATGCGCTCGTTAGGGCTTCGCAATCAGGATTCGATCGCAAAGACACATACATTCTGGGAATATCGCTTGGCCTGGTAGCGCTTCATAAGTACACCGGCTTTCTCGTCTTTCCGGCAACAGCCGCCGTTGTCATCTGGCAGTTTTCGAGGCGACCATGGCGCGTTATCAGGATCGGTCTAACACTAATATTCATCACTGGAGCAATATCGGCCTGGTGGTACCTCAGAAACTTCTTCGTCTACGGCGACCCGATTGGCGTAGCTGTCACGCAAGCCGCAGTCGACGCCAGCGGGGGCGCTCCTATTCCTCCGCGTGCTCAGGGCCTGAGTCCAGTCGCGTTTGTCCAAGAAACCAACTGGATCGGTGAGAACTTCGCTACATATTGGGCCGGCTATGGGCTCAATAAGCTCAAGTTACCAGGATTTGCCTACCTGGCCTTCAGTTCCATCATCGTCAGTGCCGCCATCGGAGGTGTGATTCGCCTCGTCACAGCGATCCGCCGACGGCAGACCGGCACCGACATACATCTCTACGTCATCCTCGCGGCGATGCACTTCGGTTTGTGGCTACTCAGCTTTTGGAGCAGCTACACCGTTGATGTCGCACTAAGCGGCCGCTATGTGTTCCCCACATTTCTGGCCTTTGTCGCCATTCTGGTATTCAGCCTTCAGAGTTATGTTGCATGGCGAGGACGCGTAGCCGCTGGCGTATTGCTAACAATTCCAATTATGCTTGCAGCAAGCGGTGCTTATTTCTTTCACACGATATTACCTGACGTCAACGTATAAGGATCATATGGCGTGACAACCAACAGCCGAGACCGTCTTTGGTCTGTGGCCAGACTGCTCGCCGGGGCTATTGCTATAGCCTGGATGGTAATGCTCATAGTGCAGCCTGTCCATGTATTGGTCTTTGAGCTGCCGCACAAATACATACCAAAGTACACTCAGGCCTCGAGCGGAGTAAAGGGGCAAACCATGCTTGCGCCAACCCAGAAACTGTCCCGTATTGATGTATGGGGTAGAACTCAGATCGAGCCAGGCAATCGCGTCCTAGTCACCTTCCAGTTAAGACGCGGAATAGAGCCTCGGTACGAGATCGCCTCCGGAACTGTGATCTTCAATCGATCGTACTCGGAGTGGCAAGCTCGACTGACATTCGATCCCGATATAGCGTCTGTGCACGAGGAGCTTTATATTCGTCTTGAGTCCGTTCTAGGATCCGACTCTGCGCACCTTCACTACGCATACTTCGACCAGGATATTTACCCTGATGGAGACCTGCTCGAACTCGATCAGGTGGAAGTTCAGGGTCAAGATCTTCGCTTCAAGCTGTACCGCGATCCGACGCTGCCAAAACCGCTGGCCTGGGCAGAGGCCGTCGTGTCGCCTGCCATCGCGGCGGCGTCGAAGTCCGGCGGTCCACCGGCATGGGTCATTATGACCGTCATGGCAATTACTGGCGGGCTAGGAGCGGCGCTAATCATCGCCGCCAGCGTAGTGGCAGCGCAGGTGTTCTCAAAGACGCATCGAGTTCAGACGATGTTGGCGACCGCGCTGGTTCTTACAGCGATAGCCGCGGCGATCTTTGCCGGAGCCGAGGCTCCGATCGGGAAGCTCTGGGTGCCGCTCAGCTAGGCGAGACTGTGATGGCTAGGCGTCTCGCCGATCGCGTAACGCTTCGGCCAAGAGACCAACGCTAAACACCTGGACCCCTAGCAGAAAAGTTGCCGCGGCTATCAGGCCAATCGCGACGCCCCCTACAACAACCCACACAACAAGTGCGATCAAGGCTAGTAGCCAGATGGCCGTGGTGATGACCGAAAACAGCTTGATTGGGTTGTGGCGGACCATTGCCTGCACCAGGACTTGCGCAATCCGCAGCGTGTCACGGACAAACCTGACCTTCGACACGCCGACGCGAGCACCATAGTCCACGCGTACGAAGGCGACGGCCCGTGCGTCGCTGATCATGGCTAGCGTTAAGCCAGTCGTGAAACTGAATCCAGGACTCAGGATGCCGAAATAGCGCAGACAGTCCGCTTTGCGAAACACCCGAAATCCAGAGTTCACATCGGGAATCCTTCGACCGACCACGAAGCTCGCAAACACGCGCAGCCCGACGCGAGCGAGGGCCCGCAGTCCCCGACCTCGGAAGTGCCGGCCGGTACGAGCGGCCACCACCATGTCAAAGTGCTCAGCCAGTTCGACTAATTCTGCGACGGCAGAGGGCGGATATGTGCCATCGGCATCACAGATCATCACGTAGGGATACTTGGCGGGAAGAATGCCCCGACGCAGCGCCAGCCCATATCCGAGATTCTGTGGCGACTGAATCACGTGTGCATCGCAGACTCGTGCCTCCTGCGCGGTCGCATCGGAGGAGCCGTCATCCACCACCAGGATTTCATAAGGAACCCGTGTGGCTTCGAGCGCTGCCCTAAGAGCCCGAACCACGCTTCCAACGGCAGCTTCCTCGTTGTAGGCCGGAAGCACCACAGAAATGCCCTCAATCACGGTAGTTGATCCTCGTTGATCCATGGATGGCGCATGGCTATCGCTCAGCTTTACCGATGACAACCAATGACTGACCAAACGGAGGTGATATCACTGACTCAAGGACTCGCAACACCGGCACACCGATGCGGTCGAATAGGCGAGCTTGAGCGTTCACCGATCCGGCATTCAGATCGTCATTCCGCAAGATCGACCCGTTGACATACCAAGCGATCGCTCCGACAACGTTTACGTATTGGGCACGTCGGATCGAAAAGCCCGCGCGCTTGACTAGCGACGTCAATCCAGCTCGCGAGTATCGCCGATGGTGACCTGCCGCCCTGTCCATCGATCCGAAGAGCCGTGCGTGCGCAGGAACGATGAGAAGCAAGTGTCCAAGCCGCGGCTTGAGAATCGCGTGCATGTTAGCGACCGCCGCCGAATCGTCTTCGATATGTTCGAGAACGTTCGAACTCAGAATCGTGTCGAATCCCCGCTTTGCCAGATCCGCAACAGCCGCCGAGTCGGCAATGTCGGCGATGACCGTCTCCAGACGTGCGTCCCCGGCGCGCCTGGCGGCAACGTCGAGCGCTGCCTGCGACTCGTCGAGCGCCGTGACGCTAGCCCGACCGACGAGAAACTGAGTCAGGTTGCCGCTGCCGGCGCCGACTTCGAGCACGTTCATTCCGACAAAGTCTTCCACCTGGCTGAGCATCCACGCGTGGTATCTGGAGGCCTGCATCAGCGATCGAGTCATCGTGTCCAAACCGGATGGCGCAGTGGAACCATTGTGATTGCCTTGAGGCTTCGCTCCGCCGAAAGAGACGTTCACTTGGTATCCAGCCAATGCTCCCGCCAAATCTGAAACATCAGAATAGTCCAAATAACCTTGGCGTTGTTGCGAGCCCGACGTGCATGTTCGTCGAGAAGTGTCGTCACCGCCGGCGGACTAAAGACGCCCTCGCGTCGCAGCCGTGCTTCGTTCAGATACTCGTGCGCCAAGTCTCGCAATTCTTGGTTGAGCCACGCCGCGATAGGGATGCTGAAGCCACGCTTCCGCCTCGTGATGATGCTGCGCGGCAGGAGGTTCTCGACCGCCTTTCGCAGCAAGTATTTGCGCGTCAGACCACGCAGTTTCAAGGCCACTGGAACCCGCTCGAGATGCGACAGAACATTGAGGTTCAGAAACGGGACGCGCGTTTCCAGCGATGTCGCCATACTGGCGCGGTCCGTCTTAGCGAGAATGTCGCCCTCAAGGTAGAGTTTGAAGTCCTGGTAGAGGATTCGGTTCAGCGGGTGCCTGGTGCCGCTGGCCGTTGCCGTATCGGCCAGCATCGCGTCAAACGCGGGCTCATCGACAGTCTGCCGGACATCAGGGTGCAGCACAGCTGCCTTGGTTCCGCCATATAGCGAGCCTGTCCACATCTGATGCTGTTGCCACGGTGGAGCATCGGCACCCTGAATGAACCGACGGAGCAGGAAGTCGAAGGCAAGGTAGCGTGAAGAGACGGGCAGTTGGGCAACCATAGGCTCCACGAGGTTTCGCCGCAATACCCGGGGGATCGCCCGGTACATCGTTGCCAGACGATGGGCCTGCAAGGTCGAATAGCCGGCCAGCATTTCATCGCCACCGTCCCCACCCAGGACGACTTTCACGCGCTCGCGTGCGAACCGGCTAATCAGATAGGTCGGCACGATAGAAGGATCGGCAAAGGGCTCGTCGACCTTCGACATGATCGTCGGTAGCGACTCATACAGGTCGGTCGGGGTTACTCGAAGCTCGTGGTGCGAGGTTCCCAGGTGTGAGGCGACACGCCGGGCGAAGGTGCTCTCGTCAAAGGACCGCTCGGCAAATGACACGGAGAACGACTGCACGGGCTCCTCCGTAGCCTGCGTCATCAGCGCCGCCACGGTGCTTGAATCGATTCCGCCGCTCAATAGCACGCCCACCGGCACATCGCTCACCATTTCCTGAGCGACGGACCGTTGAAGAACAGCACGGAAGGCCTCGGCCTGCTCGGTCACGTCACCTGGCAACGGATCAAGCTCCGAGCGCGCCAGACGAAGTTCCCAATACGCCCGCTCGCGAATCTCACCAGCCGATGCCGTAAGCAGGTGACCGGGCCGTAGCTTGCGTACACCGCGCATGATGCTGGCAGGCGCCGGTATGTACTCCAGAGACAGGAACTGCCCAAACGCTCTGAAGTCCAATTCGCGGTCGATCAGTCCACTTGCGAGCAGAGCCTTGAGTTCGGAAGCAAAGACGAGGGAGCCATTGGCGCGGGCGTAATACAACGGCTTGATCCCGGCTCGGTCGCGCGCCAACACCAAGCGCTCCCGCGCTTCATCCCACAGGGCAATTGCGAACATGCCGTTGAGCTTGTCCACAAAGTCGTCGCCCCACTGCTCGTAGGCGTGGACGATTGCCTCGGTGTCTGATCGCGTGCGGAAGCGGTGACCAAGACGGCCCAGGGTGTTGCGCAGCTCGGCGAAGTTGTAGATCTCTCCGTTGAACACGACATGAATCGTGCCCGTTTCATTGGTCATCGGCTGGTCGCCGCCCTGCAGATCGATAATGCTCAGACGACGCATGGTCAGGCGCACGGGACCGCGAATAAACGACCCCTGTCCATCGGGGCCGCGATGAATGAGCGATTCGCTCATTGCATTGAGCGCTACCCGGTCGTCGGGCCTGCGCTCGTCAAGCCGAAGAATGCCAGCGATTCCGCACATCTCGGCTCACCGTGTCTGTGAGTGGCACCGCGGATTATGAACGTAGGTTCAAGACACGATTAGGACAAGCGCATCGCGTCCCCGGTACGGGTCGACCGCCGTCACCTGCTCGAGCCCAGCCAATTGCCATGCCAATGCACCAGTGAAGCCAGTGGTGCGCTGCCAGTGGCTGAGCAAATTGTCCGCCCAAGAGGGATTTGCCACCAGGCGGTGATTCGATCACGGAACTTCGGCCAACGTAACGAGACCACGCTGATAAGGTGCATGGCTCAAGCTCTTTGCAGCCTGCCCGCTCGGCGACGTGGCGCACGGCGCCTATGCGGACTGCCCGTCTTCTGCGGCTTCCCACGATGTGGGGAATTGTAGCGCTGTGCTCGGGGGCCGTTCGTCTGCGGGAGGCCTCGACCACTTATGGTTACGTAGTGACCATTGATTTCTCAGTCCTTCCTGGGCTTGTCTTGCTGGCACTCGAACTGCTGGCGTTGGCCGTGTTCGGCTACATCGTCGCCCGAGTCGCCCTCCGGCAAACCGACCACTGCCTGGCCCTTGCCCAGGGCCTGATCATCGGCCCCGCGCTTTGGGGTCTCCTCGTCAATTTCCTGTTGCACCCGTTCCCAGGCATGGCCGGGGCCCTGGCGGGCTGGATCGTGGTATTGGGACTGGGCGGCGGTCTGGCCTGGCGACAACGGCAGGTTCTACGGACTCCGCCGCGAACGCTTGCGGGATTCGGCCTCGCCGGTGCCGCTGTCTTCTGGATCGCCCTCGCCAGCCGGCAGCTGCTGATCATTCCTGACCACACCATTCACACTACGCTTCCCGCCACGATTCGGGCTGGCAGTTGGCCGCCGAAACTGTCCTGGACACCGGATCTCGATCTCGCCTACCACCACGGGATCGACCTGCTAATAGCGCTTCTGAACCCGCCGATCGGTCCGGACCTTGCGTTTACCACAGAACTCTTTGGCGCATACGCGTGGGCCAGCCTGGTCCTCTCAGTGGCCGCGCTCCTTATTCGACATGGGTCATGGGTGAGCATGTTGGCACTGAGTCCATTGCTTCTCGCGGCCGGTGCCTGGACGCTGGTTTTCGGTGACCAACCAGCATTGCTGCATCTTCCGGTCCCGACCGGAACGCCAGCTGCCGGACTGCGGTCGGCGCTGGCTGACGTGTACTGGCCAACTGTCGAGTTGCCGTGGTCCTCTGAACAACACTTGGTGCCCCCCAACATCTGGAAGCCTCAGTTCTCATTTGCGTACCCGCTTGCATTCGTCGTGCTTGAGCGAGTCGCCGTCGGATCCAGTCGCCCCTGGCCTGCCGCCCTTACTCTCGCCGCTCTGGTCGGATTCCTTGGCCTTGTGGATGAAACCTTGGTTCCGGTGGTCCTGGCGCTTTGGGCCGCCTACGAAGCGATTCGGGTATTTCAGGCTCGGCGCGAGAGTTCGGCGTTTGCTCCAAGCTTCCTTCACGCGGCCGCAGGACCCGTTCTGGCTGCCTTGCTGATGGCCAGCGGCGGGGGCGTGCTTACGGGAGTGCTGACCGAGAGTGCCGGGGCCGGCGAACTCGAACTCGCCTGGCCGATTGACCCCCGAGACCGGGGCGCAGTCAGTTCGCTTTCCGTGCTAACAGGGGGAGTTGGGCTCTTGAGTCTGGGGTCACTGGTCGTTGCCATCGTGGCCGCATTGCTCAGTCGCCGGCGGCTTGTCCTCATGCTAATCGCGGGCAGCGGCGCATTCATGCTGGCAGCGCTTTCACTGAGGTACGAGGCCGCGCCGCACGACATCGGCCGCTTCGACGGACACGCGCGCAACTTTGCACTGCTCGCGCTCATGCTAGCGCTGAGCGTGCGCCTTGGAGACCTACGCCGACCCTGGCGCTACGCCGCCGCGCTGGGCATTGCGGCGCTCGTGACATGGCCCACCATTGCGACACCGGCGCGACAGCTTGGCTTGGCGATGGGGAACGGCGTACAGATGGCCAATGCCCAGCCGGGGCCGATGGAGTTTGGTGAATGGTTCTGGTGGATGGGAAGAGCTCCGCTCGAACGATTCCCGTCCAATCGAATTGCTGGCTGGATCCGCGACGAGACCGACACTGATGCGCGCGTCCTGTCGCCAGTGCCGTACGCGATGACTGCAGCAACCGGTCGGCCAAACGCTTCTGGGTTTCTGCAAGCCCCCCACACGCGCCCCCACATCGGCCCCGAGTATCTTGATGCAGTCCGCCACCTGGAGCCAGGTGCGTTCAGGCGATTGGGCCTTGACTACGTCCACGCACCGGACGCCTGGGTCGCGAGCCTGCCCCTAGAGGCACAACAGATGCTGGCGAATCCGCAACTGTTCGAGCCCCTGCTTCGAGACGGTTCTCACACGCTCTACCGAGTACTGCCAGCCTTTGTGGACCGCAGCGCCCAGCCATCACCAGGGTCTTACGAGGCTCTGCGGCAGGCGGTCCCTGACGGTATTTCGGTGTACCTCGCGCAAGCCATTGATCCGCTGAACACATACCAAACGATGGCGGTCCTTCGGCATGCCCACCTCATTGAAGCATCTGACCGCGCGGCGCTTCATCTCCAGCTCAACATTCCGACGTCGCCTATCGGCGCCCAAACTCCCGAGCTGGTCGTCACGTCCGCACAGCTGGCGCCGTGGGCGTTTGATCCGACGGCACGGAATCCGGTCTTCTGGAACGAGGAAATTGCCGTTTACGTCCCGGATGGTGAGTTCGAGCCTACGCGTGAGCCCCCGATGCGTCCTTTCAAGGTTTGGCTCGGCGATACGCAGGTGGTTGACGGGAGCTTGGCCTTTACCGCGACCCTCACCGACACATCAGGCGAAGGATGGACCGGCCAGGATTGGCTGGTGGTACCGGCGGACTCGTCGCCGTGGGCCTTCCCGCGATTCCGACCGACAGAGCCCCCCAGGCAGTGGTACGCCGGTCAGGCCAGCCCACGCCCGGGAACAACTACAAACCGCTATGAATTTGACCCACAGTCGGTCACGCTTGCCTTGCACGACGTGGGGCAGAAACCAATCTCGCTGTCGTCGTCCGGCGCGCCACTGGGGCCGGGCACCTGGGTTTTGGGTGTGCGGCTTCGCAACGAATATCTACTCGCCGCCTTCATTCCCGCAGTAAAGATCACCATTTCTTCGGGCGGTAGCGTGACGTTCCACGCATACGAGGGAGAGCTTGCCGTACAACCGGCGGCCAGACCTACCTCGCTGCGCGACCGGCGGCTCTAGCCCGTCAATCTCGAGAGTCGTGACGCGGCCGTTGCTAAAGCGCCACAACCTGCGGCTCGTAACCGTTCGCACCGCCTCGCAGTCACTCTCACCTTCGGGAGCCATCGCTCTGTTGATTCGTCAGCTTGGACCGAGATCTCTCCCAGATGACTATTGGCACTGGAGCTATTCCTAGCCTCCTGATGCTGTTATGGAGTTCGTGGTGCTTGCCGCCGTGGGCTGCGTCGTGGCGCAAGTGGCAATGGCGAAGACTGACGACCTCTTCGCCCTACAGCGTGGACTCGAAGTCGGCCCGGCTGTCCGGGGCTATTGGTCAGATTCGTCCAGTACTTGCTACCAGATCTCACCGAGCGACTGCTGGCCGGACTGGCGTCCTACGGCATGGTGCCGGGCTTTACCAGCGATCGATGCGCAGTCCGAGGATCCGATCACGGACGACGGCTAGGAAACCCTTAGCCTGCGCGATACTCAGTCGAATCCGATCCAGTAGGCCCGTTCGGGCTCTCCTTTCGACCCCGGCGTCCAGGTCTTGGCCGTACGCCTCCGCAGCGAGTATCAGCTCGCCGCCTTCATTCCCGTGGCGAAAGTCGTGGTGAACGAATTCGGCAACGTTTCGTATGAGGTTTACGAAGGCGAGTACGGCGTAAAGCCCTCACCGCGTCCGTCGGAGCCGTAGCCAGAGGCGCATACCGCCAGCGTTATGGACACCCGATGTGCGGGATGGCAATCCGACCCGTGAACCAGCCTGGGATCAGATCAACTGCTCGCGCCACGTCGCGGGCGCGTGCTGGCTCCCAATCTCCAGGCTGTTCGGCAGATAGGCTGGCTCGCGCGGGCCAACCTCCCGCGCCCACCGCACCATGGCCTCCACGCCCTCGCGCAACGTGGTCGTGTTTCGGAATCCCAGGATCTGCCTTGCCGCATCGTGCGCGCAATACGCCTTCTTGACCTCAAGCGGTCGGCCCGGCATGTACTTCGGCTCCAGGCCGGCCGGCCACGGTCCACCGTCAAAAAAGACATCTCGCACCACATCCGCCAGCTGGTTGATCGACACGTCTTCCGACGAGCCCACGTTGAAGATGCGTCCGTTTGAACGGTCGCTCAGGCCACCGTCCACCATCACGGGGTTCGTGTCGCCGATATACGAGTAGGCACGGCGTTGTTCACCGTCGCCGTAGATATGGAAGGCACGGCCCCGTAGCAGGGCATTAATGAAAATTGCCACCACGTTGCGATAGGGGTCGGCCAGGTTTTGCCGCTCCCCGTACACGTTGTGCGGCCGAAAGATGGCGTAGTCAAAGCCGTGCACGGCCGCCAAGTGCTCGGTGGCGGCCTCCATCGAAGCCTTCATGGCCGCGTAGACGTCCTCCGGCAGGCGCGGCATCGATTCATCAAACGGTGGCTGTTGCGCCCCGTACACGCTCATCGAACTGACCAACACCATCTTTGACAGCCCGCGGTCGATGGCCGGCACGAGGGTGTTCAGGTACCCAACCACGTTGTTATCCATAGAACTCAGCGGCGTGAACTGGCTGCGCCCCTCGGTGGCGTCGGCCGCGTAGTGAAAGATGACCTCGGGAGCGGCAGACGCCACAAGATCCGCCGCGGCTTCGCGGTCGGCCAGATCGCACTCCACAAACTCCGCGGCCGGATTGACGTTTTCAACATGACCGCCAATCAGGCTGTCGGCGGCGGTGACCTCATGACCTTGGTCGAGCAGCCGGTCCACGGCATGGCTTCCCATAAAGCCGGCCGCGCCGGTTACCAGCACGCGCATGGGCTGCGTCAGCGCACTCCAGTCAGGATCCGCGAGTCGAACGAGGTGGCGCCGGCGACTACCGCCGCGCCGCGCGGATTCTAGCCCAGAGCCGCGGACAACCTCTCTGCTGCAGGGGCCGTGCGGCACTCACCTGGCACTTCGCTGCACCCGCGAACGTCGCCGCCACTGCAGCCGGCAGTCGGCCCGCGCTGGAGCCCAGGGTGGGACTCGAACCCACAACCTGCGGTTTACAAAACCGCTGCTCTGCCGATTGAGCCACCTGGGCGCAGTTCAACCATGAGGGTACTTGGCCAACCGGCATAACGACGCCAGGTGCCAGGCGGAACCGCCTCAACGAGTCGCCCTCGGCTACGCCTGGCTCCGAATGAACGCGATGAAGTTCTGCAGTTCCTGCTCAGTGAGGTTCGGAAACGCCGGCATCCCTTCGCCGCCTTGCATGGCCTGCGAGCGAATGCGTTCCTCGGTCAGGTCGTCGGGCGTCCGCCCGGACAGCTGCGGGCCAATCCCGCCGCTCAAATCGGCGCCATGGCAGGCGATGCAGCCCAGGGCGGTGAATTGCTGGCGGCCCGTCTCCGCGGCGCCGCTGAGCGGGCCAATACCTGCCGCCGGCGTGGTCCCGGTGGAAGCGGCCTCCGTAGGCGCGGCGGCCGCCACGGCCGTCGGCACGGCGGTCACCGGCGTCACGGCGACGATGGCTTCGGCCACACGCGGCGTCGGCGACTCCACCGCCGGCGCCGGCGTCCGATCCGGCGGCATCGTGATCTGCGCCACTGGCGCTGGCGCAACCATTACCGTGCTGGCAGGGGCTAACGTTCGGCTTTCGCCGCAGGAAGCCAGGATGCCGACCAATACGAGGGTGACAGCCAGCGCGCCCATTAGGCGGCGGCTTGGGCTAAGGCCGGTCATTCGGTCAGCGTCTCCCCCGGGCGCACGCGCGCCCTCTTGTGATTGTATTCACAAAGTCCGTTCGCCGCTAGCCATCGCGACTCGAAGCGAAGCGTTGGATGGCGACCGTTTACTCCTCGTCCCCCCGCAGCGCGGCCAGGACCGTCAGGTCCTCGAGCGTCGTCGTATCGCCCACCACCTCGCGGCCCGCCGCGATGTCTCGCAGCAGGCGCCGCATGATCTTGCCGCTGCGCGTCTTTGGCAGGGCGTCGGTAAATCGCAACTGCTTGGGACAGGCAAACCGACCGAGAACCTGGCCAACGTGCGCAACCAGCTCGGCCTGCAGTTCGTCGCTGCCGTCGACCTCCGCGCGCAGCGTGACGAATGCCGAAATGAACTCACCAGTAATGGGATCCGGCGCGCCCACGACGGCCGACTCGGCCACGGACGGATGGCTGACCAGCGCACTCTCCACCTCGGCCGTACCGATGCGGTGGCCCGCCACGCTCAGCGTGTCGTCCACGCGGCCGATCACCCAGTAGTACCCATCGGTATCGCGCACCGCGCCGTCGCCGGTCAGGTAGCGGCCGGGGAACTTCTCCCAGTAGGTCTCAATCAGGCGTTCGCTATCGCCAAACTCGCCCGGATGCCCGGGCTGGCCCCAGCCTTCCTGGTAAATGCCACGAAGCATCGAAGGCCACGCCCGCTTGATGATCAGCAGCCCCCGCTGACCGTCCGGCACGGGCTCGCCGTCCTCGCCGACGACTGCGGGTTCCACACCGGGGAATGGCAGCGTGGCCGAACCGGGCTTCAGGGTGGTAGCTCCGGGCAGCGGCGTGATCAAGACGCCGCCGGTCTCGGTCTGCCACCAGGTATCCACGATCGGGCAACGCCCTCCCCCAATGACCCGGTGATACCAGAGCCAGGCGTCGGGGTTGATCGGCTCGCCAACCGTGCCCAGCAGGCGCAGGCTCGAAAGGTCGTGTCCCTGCGGATGATGGTCGCCCCAGCGGACGAACGTGCGGATCGCCGTAGGCGCCGTGTAGAACACCGTCACCCGGTACTTCTCCACGATCTCCCAGAACCGATCCTCCGCCGGATGGTTCGGCGCGCCTTCGTACATCACGCCCGTGATGCCGTTGGCCAGGATTCCGTAGACGATGTAGCTGTGTCCCGTCACCCAGCCAATGTCGGCCGTGCACCAGTAGATGTCGTCATCTCGAAGGTCAAAAATCAGCTTCGACGTCAGGGCCGTGTAGACCATGTAGCCCGCTTGCGCGTGCACCACGCCCTTGGGCTTTCCCGTCGTTCCGCTGGTGTACAGGATGTAGAGCGGATGTTCCGCGGGCAGATGCGCCGGCGGACACACGTCGGACTGCCCCTCGACCACGTCGTCCCACCACACGTCGCGTCCGTCGACCCAGCCAATCTCGTTTTCGCAGCGCTTGAGGACGATCACGCCCTCAACCGAGGGACAAGCGTCCTCTGCCAGCGCGGCGTCCACATTGCCTTTGAGCGGAATCACCCGCCCGCGCCGCCAACCGCCGTCAGCGGTAATGATCATGCGAGCGCCCGCGTCGTTGACCCGGTCGCGAATGGCGTCGGCGCTGAAGCCGCCGAACACCACGCTGTGCACCACGCCCAGGCGGGCGCACGCCAGCATCGCCACCGGCAGTTCCGGAACCATGGGCATGTACAAGACAACCCGATCGCCGGCTTTCAGGCCCTGCGCCTTCAGTGCATTAGCGAAGCGTTGGACGTCCGCCAGCAGGTCGGCATAGGTGACGACACGCGTGTCGCCCGGCTCGCCTTCCCAGTAGTAGGCGACCTTGTCGCCGCGCCCGGCCTCAACGTGCCGGTCCAGGCAGTTGACCGAGATGTTGGTCTCGCCGTCCACGAACCACTTGACGAACGGCGGCTCACCCTCTTGCAGCTGTGTCCACGGCTTGAACCAGGTGAAGCCGTCGGTAATCTCGCGCCAGAAGCCCTCGGGGTCCTCGAGGCTGCGCCGGTGAAGCTCCTGGTAGGCCTCGAACGACGGCACGTGCGCGGCCGCGGCGAAGTCCGCCGGAGGCGCAAACAACTCGGTCTCTTGGGAAGCCTGATGCGTATCC
>JAPPFO010000131.1 GCA_028875175.1 Chloroflexota bacterium
TTGCCCGTCGTCCTCTTCGCCATGCTCTTCGGCCTGAGCATGGACTACGAGGTCTTTCTGCTCTCGCGCGTCAAGGAAGCGCACGACGAAGGCCGTTCCAATACCGAGAGCGTGGCCATCGGCATGGAACGCAGCGGCCGCGTGGTCACCAGCGCGGCGTTGGTGGTGATTGCCGTGTGCCTGGCGTTTGTGACCGCGGACATCGTGCTCATCAAGGCGCTGGGACTCGGTGCGGCGATTGCGGTCTTTGTCGACGCCGCCATCGTTCGCGCCCTGCTGGTGCCGGCCACCATGCACCTGCTGGGAAGCTGGAACTGGTGGGCGCCCTCGCTGCGCCGGCCGCGGCTCAGGAGCGCCACGTGATTCGACGGGCGCTCTGCCTGGCCCTGGCCGCGCTGCTGCTGGCGGCCTGCGGCGAAGTTGCGCCACCGCTGCCCGAGCCGCGGCCGCATCGCTTTGACGTCGCAGACCTGCCACCCATCGACCTGCCCCGCGACGATGGACCCCACGCCAACCTGACGGAATGGTGGTACGTCAGCGGCCATCTGCAGACGGCCGAAGGTGAACCCTTCGGCTTTGAGTTCGCACTGTTCCAGTCCGTTCGTGCGGGCGCCCCGCCCGGCTACGCCGCCCACTTCGCCGTAACCAACATCGGCCGCCAGCGCTTTCACTACGGCGAGCGCACCGAGGTGGCCGACCCGTACGCGAAGCAGTCAGGCCCGCCAGCGGGCCTCGACCTCTCCGTGGATGGCTGGACCCTGCGCGATGTGCCTGGAGGCTTTTCCATCTCCGCTGGTCTGGACACCGTGGCTCTCCAGGTGGAACTCATTCCGACCAAGCCGGCCGCCATCCACAACGAGACGGGCATTCTGGATTTCTCTCCGTACGGCTGGAGCTACTACTACTCCTACACCCGCGCTGAGGTTCGCGGCGTGCTGCTGGACCAGGGCCTGCCGCGGCCGGTTACCGGCACGGCCTGGCTGGACCATCAGTGGGGCGACTTCATCTCCGTCACGTCCGGCGGTTGGGACTGGTACAGCGTGCAGTTGTCGGACGGGCGTGACTTCACGGCGTCGGTCGTTCGCGACGGATTTGGCGCCACGGTTCTGCAGTACGGCACCCTGGTCGGCCCCGCCGGCGAGGCTCGGCACCTGCGGGCCGACGAACTGGAGGTGCGAGCCACCGACCGCTGGACCAGTCCGCACACGAGAGTCGTCTATCCGTCCGGCTGGACGATTTCAGTTCCGGGCGAAGGCCTGCGACTGCACCTGGAACCACTGCTCCGTGACCAGGAGCTCGACACCCGCGCCAGCACCGGCGTCGTGTACTGGGAAGGTGCCGTGCACGTCAGCGGCGATGGTGGCGAGAGCGGCCTGGGCTACGTGGAGCTGACCGGCTACGGACCGGCGCCTTCGGCGTGACGCGGGCGTACGGCGTACCATCGACGGGCGCATTCGTCTGACGGAATCGAAAAGCATGTCCGCTCGCCAGGCTCGCATCGGCGTCATCGGCGCCGGCTGGTGGTCCACCTACACGCACATTCCGGGACTGATCGAAAATCCACACGCCCACCTGGCCGCGATCTGCGACCGCAGCGAGGAGGCCTGCGAGCGTGCCACCACGGCCTTCCCCGGCCCGGCCGCCTTCGTGGACGTCGAGACCATGCTCGCCGAGACCGAGCTTGACGGCGTGGTCATCGCCATTCCCCACGCGGCGCATTACGACGTGGCGTCGCGCTGCCTGGATGCCGGCCTCAACGTGATGCTGGAAAAACCCATGGTGCTGACGGCCAGGCACGCGGCCGACCTGGTGCAGCGCGCAGAAGCGCAGGTCGTGGAACTCATCATCGGCTACCCCTGGCATTTCACCCGCACGGCTATCCGCGCCCGCGAGGTCATTGCCTCGGGTGAGCTCGGCGACATCCAGCATGTCGTATGCACGCAGTCGTCCATGGTCGTCGAGTTCTACCGCGGCAACGACGCCGCCTATCAGCCGGTCTTCGAGTGGACGGTCGCCGGACCTGGCGACGTCTACGCCCGTCCGGAAGTCTCCGGCGGCGGCCAGGGTCACCTGCAGATCACGCACTCGTCGGGCCTCATGTTCTTCGTGACCGGTCTGCGCCCGCAGCGCGTCTGCGCGCTGATGAGCTCGTTCGACGTACCCGTGGACCTGGTGGACGTCATGACTGTCGAGTTCGAAGGCGGCGCCCTGGGCGTCGTATCCGGGACCGGCAACGTTCCCGTCGGGGACGCCGGCCAGCTGGACGTGCGCGCCTACTGCGAGCACGGCTACGTGTTGCTGGACGCGATCACCGGGGCCCTGGAGATCCACCGCCGCGACGGGTCCATCGAGCGCGACCAGCTGGCCCCGGACGATACCTACCCCCGTTTCACGACAGCAGCCAACCTGGTGGACGTTTGCCTGGGTCGTGAGCCCAATGGTTCGCCAGCCGCGTTCGGGCATCGATCCGTTGAGCTGCTGGACGCCGCTTACCGCTCAGCCGCGAACGGCGGTCGCATGATTGAGGTCAACGATCTCTACGCCTGAACCGGCCGACGAGCCCACAACCGCTTCCGGCGAACTGACCGTTACGCCCGAGGTCGCCTTGGCGCTGCACACCGCGCTGCAGGACGCCAACGGGAGCGACGAGCAGTCCCGCGTGATCCGCATCTCACTCGACACGTCCAACCGCATGCGCCTGTCGGTGAGCGATATCTGGGAGGGCGACCGGAAGGTCGTTTTCGACGGCCGGATTGTTCTTGTCGCCGAGCCCGAGGTGTCCGACGCCCTGGCCGGTCGCACGCTGGCCATTCAGACCACGGGCGGACGGTCCGCGTTCACCCTCCGACCGACTCGCGACGCGGACGCCTAGGCCGGATCGGCGGTCAACACCGGAGCCAGCAGGTTGTCCAGGTCGTCATCGGTCAGCGGACCCACCCAGCGGCGAACCAGCACGCCCTGGCGGTCAATCACGAAGGTCTCCGGCAGGCCGGTCACACCAAACTCGACCGGTATAAGGCGCGTGGAGTCTTCGGCATTTGGGTAGGTGACACCTACATCGTCCAGGAACTCGATGGCCGCCGCCTGGTCATCCCAGACGTCGATACCCAGGATGGTCACGCCGGCGGACTCCAGCCGCACGGCCGCCCGCTGCAGTACCGGCGCTTCCACGCGGCACGGCGGGCACCACGTAGCCCAGAAATTCAACACGACGATCCGACCCCGATAGTCCGAGAGTTGAATCCGCTGGCCGTCAAACGACGTCAGCACAAAGTCGGGCGCCGGGCGTGGGCGAACGTCCGTGGCGCGGCCGATCGAGATGATCCCCAGGCCGCTGCGCTCGGTTCCGCCCCGCATCACCAGCCCGATCACGACGATCAGCGCCACCAGCGTCGCAACGCCGGCGATCGCCGCCACAAGCTGCGGCGCCGTCAGCCGCTGAGGCTGGGTAGCGTCCACGGACTGGCTGCTCCTGATACGTGATCCCTGCCGACTGTCGGCGAATCCGAGCATAGCTGCGCAGCCATCTGGCCGGTGTGTAAGCGATATCACCACCGCCGGTTCGCGTTGCGCCGCAGAATGCTTGGATAATCGTCATCAAGCAGTACTCGGGACGAAACTGAATGCGCGCACGCCGGAGCCACGTCGGACGACGCCGGGTAGTGACCGGTATTGGTGTTGGCATGTTGTTCGCGGCCTGCGGTGAAGCCGTGGTCTCGGAGACGACGCCGGCGCCAGCCGCCGCGACGGCTACCGATGTCTCCAGCTTCCCCGCCGGCGAGTCACGTCCCGCGTCCGACTTCACGTTCGAGGCCTACCAGGGGGCGGACCTGGTGGGCGGCGAAACCGTCCAGTTCAGCCAGATCCTTGCTGCCGGCAAGCCGGTGGTCCTGAATTTCTGGGCCGCGCAGTGTCCTCCCTGCCGGGTGGAAATGCCGGAGTTCGACCACGCCTGGCAGGCCGCCAGGGACCGCGTGCTGCTGGTGGGACTGGATGTCGGCCCCCTGATAAACCTTGGTACGCGCGCCGAGGGCCAGGCGCTGGCGGAGGAGCTGGGCGTAACCTATCCCGTGGGAACGACGTCGGATGCCACCGTTATGCAGCGATTCCAGGTGCTGGGGATGCCCTCCACGATCTTCATCACGGCGCAGTCCCTGATCATGCGCCAGTGGACGGGCATCCTGGACGAGGCCGCCGTCACCGAATTCATGAACGAACTGATCCAGGCGTCAGACGGCTAGCGTGACCGCGCCGTGAGCGCCCGACCGGCGCGCAGCCCATGGGTGGGAACGGCGCTGGGGTACGGCGTGCCGGGGTTGCTGGTCGCCGTTCTGATTGGCGCCCTCATTTCGGTGCAGGCCAACGCCGAAGCCGCCGTGTCGGGCTTTGCGGGCGCCCTGCCGATCGGCTTCGCCGCCGCCGCCGGCGTCGTCGCCAGCGTCAATCCCTGCGGCTTCTTCATGCTGCCCGGCTACGTGGCCTACCAGCTGGGCACGCAGGAAGCCGGTTACGACCAGCTGTCCGCTTCCCGACGCGTGGCGCGGGCTCTTGGCGTCGGCCTCATGGCCACCCTCGGCTTCGTCCTGATCTTCGCCGCGGTTGGCGCGGTGATTGCGGCCGGCGGAACATTCCTAAGCCGCGTGTTCCCGTTCCTGGGCCTGTCGGTTGGCGTCCTGATGGTGGTTTTCGGCGCCTACCTCCTCATCACTCACCGCTACATCGGCGTCCTGGCGGCCAGCCGTATCCAGGTCACGCCGCAGCGCAACCTCGGCAATGCGTTCGTCTTCGGACTCGGCTACGCGGTCGGGTCGCTGAGCTGCACGCTGCCGATATTCCTGGTCGTCGTCGGTGGCGCGCTGGGCGCGGCCGGCTTCCTGGCCTCATTCAGCCAGTTCCTCGCGTTCGCCCTCGGCATGGGCGTGGTGGTGATCGCGGTGACAATCGGGGCGGCCATCTTTCGGGACGCCGTGGCACGTTTTCTGCGCGGCGCCCTTCCGCACGTCCATCGCGCCAGCTCGCTGTTCCTGGTCGGCGCCGGCGGATATCTGATCTACTACTGGGTCTTCTTCGCCGGACTGAACCTCTAGACCTCGTCGCGCAGGACGGCGGGAGCCCTTGAGCGGATCTTCTCCCACTCCTCGCGCAGGATCGCGTAGATCACGCCGGCTTCGCGGCGCTTGAACTCTGCCCCTTTAGGCGCGTGAGGAATCGTCCCTTCGTGGGTCATGCCGAGTCTTTCCATGACGCGAATCGAGGCCCTGTTCCGGGCGTTCGCACCGGCCTGCACGCGCGCCAGGTCCGGCAGCGTCGCGAACGCCGCGTCAATCACGGCGCGCACCGCCTCCGTCATGTAGCCGTTGCCCCAGTGACGCCGAGCCAGCGCGTACCCGAGCTCGGCCTTTCGCTGCTGGTGATCGATCGGCAGATTGATTCCACCCGACGCGCGCCCGGCAATCTCAATCGCCCAATCCGGGTTGGTCGACCAGTCCTCAAGCACCCAGCCGGCCACCGCCTGCTCGGCGTGACGCCGCTCGTACGGCTTGGGAACCGGCAGAAACCGCGACCACTCCGGATCGGCGGCATAGGCCAGCACGTCCTCCGCATCCGCCAGCGACCACCGACGCAGCACCAGGCGCTCCGTCTCGATTCGTTCCGGCAACAGCGGCAGGCCGTTCATGCGTCCAGCGACCGCGGCGTCCAGTCGGTTCGCAACATGCCGTAAACCGCCAGGTCAATCAGTTCACCCTGGCGCACAAAAGCGCGGCGCATCACCGCCTCGCGCTGCATCCCAGCCTTTTCCAGCACCCGAACCGACGCGACGTTGGGCGGATCGACACGACCCCAGACCCGCCCGAGCTGCGTATCCAGGAACACGCGGTCCACCGCAGCGCGCACTGCCTCCGTCGCCAGGCCCCGGCCCCGTAGGTCTGGTCGCATCGCGTAGCTCAATTCGGCCTGGGCGTGCTCGGGCTCGATGTTCAGCCCTACCCATCCCACCATCCGGCCATCAATCTCAATGGCCCAGGTCGGCTCGGTTCGCCAGGGCGCCAGAAAGCGCCGGGCAACCCAGCGCTCCGCGTGACGTAGCTCGTAGGGTTGCCGCGCGTCCGGCAGCAGCCGCATCCAAATGTCCTCGCAAGCGAAACTGAACACGTCGTCCGCGTCTGCCAGGCGCACCCGGCGCAGTGTCAGGCGGCGCGTGCGGATGGCCGCCGGCAACTTCGCGACCTGGACTTCGTTAGCAGCGCCCATCGACTCGTCCCGGGTGCGGAAACACCGGACGCATCCCCAAGTCTGACCGATCGGCGCCCTGTCGACCCGCTGCTAGCATCGCTCCATGCACCGTCGAGTTCTCGAACTCCCCGACCCCGTGCTCCGCGAGGTTGCGGAACCGATATCCCGGGTAACGCCCGCAGTCGAGGCGCTGGTTGACGACATGTTCGCCACCATGCACGCCAATTTCGGCATCGGGCTGGCCGCGCCCCAGGTCGGCGAATTGCTGCGGCTGGTCGTCATCGAGCTCCCGCCCGACAAGAAGGACCCGCAGGCGGGCGTACCGTACGTGCTGGTCAACCCCGAGGTACGCCGGCTGGGCGAGCGCGAGCAAATGACCGAAGGCTGCCTCTCGCTTCCCGGCTTCCGCGCCATGGTGGAGCGGGCGCGAACCGCGACCGTGACGTACACCGGAATCGACGGGCGGCCGGCCCGCCTCGACGCTCAGGGCTTGTTGGCCCAGGCCATTCAGCACGAAATCGACCACCTGAACGGCGTCCTGTTCATCGACCACCTGGACTCCCTGGCCGAGCTCGAACAGATTCCGCCCGACGGCCTTGACTGGGTTCCCGCCGAGGACGCCGAGGACGCGTCGTAGAGGGACCCGATTAGCGCGAGACTTCGCGGATGAGGTGCCGTAGTTCCGGCACCAGCAGGTCGCCCAGTGCAAGCTCCACCGCCGCCGTCGAGCCCGGCGAGCACACCACCAGCGCCCGCCGGTACTTGCCGGCGACCGCTCGCGACAGGATCGAGGCCGCGCCAATCTGGTCCCAGCTGGCCCGCCGGAACCACTCGCCGTAGCCGTCCAGCACCTTCTCCAGCATTGGCGTCACGGTGTCGACGGTGATGTCCCGGTCGCCCAGCCCGGTGCCGCCCGTGCAGAAGACAAACCGGCAGCCGACGTCAATGGCGACGCCCACCGCGGCTCGGATGTCGTCGGCCTCGTTGCGAATCAGAGCCTCGTGAATTACCTCGTGGCCGCCGGCCTGGATCAGGGCGGCGGCCGTGCGCCCGGATCGGTCGGTGCGCTCGGTGCGGCTGTCGCTGATCACGATGACCGCGCACGGCACCGCGCCGATTCCCTCGGCCTCATGCCGGTGCTCGCGAGTTGATGCCGATGCGTCGGGCTGGTGGTCGTGGCTCACGCGGCTCTCGCCTTGGCTACAGCTTGGGACCGGAAATCATACCCAGCGGATGAGCCGCCGCTGGTAGGCTCGAATCATGGCCAGAACCAAGCCCCCGCCGTCCAAATCGCCGCCCGCGTCGCCCGCTGCGATCAGCGTGCGCGTCCTGTTCTTCGCCTCGCTGGCCGACCTGATGGGCGAACGGCGGCGAAGCCTCCGCCTGGCGGCCGGCGCCACCATCGCCGACGCTTTGCGAGACCTGTCTCTTGATGTGCCCGAATTGGCGGCCCGTGCGCCGCACGTGTCGTTCGCCGTCAACGAGACCTTTGTGTCAGCGGACGCTGCCTTGTCGGACGGCGACGAACTGGCCCTGATCCCCCCGGTTTCCGGCGGATGATCGTCGAACTCACGTCGAATCCCATTGACGTGCCCCGGCTGATCGACCACGTCAACAAGCCGTCCAACGGCGGCATCTGCACCTTCCTGGGCGTCGTGCGCGATAACGCCGAGGGCCGACCGGTCGTCAAGCTCGGCTACGAGGCCTACGAGTCGATGGCCGTGACGCAAATGCGCACAATCGTCGAGGAAGCCATGCAGCGCTGGAACCTTGACGCCGTCGCGCTCTCCCATCGCACCGGCGAGTTGCAGATCGGCGAAGCCAGCGTCGTGATTGCCGTCGGCGCCCCCCATCGCGCCGAGGCTTTCGAGGCCTGCCGCTACATCATCGACACCCTCAAGACCCGCGTCCCTATCTGGAAAAAAGAGTTCTTCCAGGACGGCGCCGTCTGGGTCGAGCCGGTGTCGTCGCAACCGTCACCACAGTAATCCGGCTTCCCGCGCGCAACGTCAGCCGTGGCGTTCACGACCTTCGCGGACGGTGGCCACAATGTCATTCGTCGTCACACATAGGTCGACTCCCTCGACGTCCAGCACTGATTTGCGCGCGCCCTCAAGTTGAACGACGAAGGACTTTCCATCGCGACTGCGGATCATGGCGGCGCCGTCGCGTTGCGCGGATTCCAGCACCCCGGCCAAGTTTCGTGTGGCTTCTCGGTAGCCAAAGACCTTCATGCCTGGTGTCTCCAATTGGCGTCGCTTGCGTCGGCGTATGCCCCGTCTAACGCCAGCACGACATTCGCTGGCTGTAATGCAAGGTCATTCTGAATCAAGCCTTGGGCAAATGGCAGGCGCCGCCGGACCCGAGGTGGGCGCCGAAGCTCGGCTTTCGTCCTCAGCTCACATCCTCCGGCGGCTCGTATCCCAGCCGCGCCGCTTCGTCATAGGCGGCTTGCGCCTCGTCTGCGCGGCCCAGTTCATCCAGGATCTGCCCGCGCGTGTAATGCGCGATGCCCAGTTCCGGATTCGCCGCCACGGCCGCTTCAATGTCCTCCAGCGCCAGGTCCAGATCGCCCAACAACATCCGCGCGTCGGCCCGGTTATTCAGGGTTACGGCGTCGCCTGGCCGCAGTACCAGCGCCTGGTCGTAGTCGGCAATCGCTGCCTCGAACCGTTCGGCCTGGTGGTGCAGCAGCGCGCGCGCCGCGTAGGCGGAGGCGTCGCTCGGGTCGATCTCAATGGCGGCCGCCAGGTCCTCCAGCGCTCCAGCCTCATCGCCGAGCGCCATGCGGATGCTGGCCCGTAACTCGTATGCGAGGGGCAGTCCGGGCTCGTCCTCGATAAGCGCGCTGGTCACGGCCAGCGCATCGTCCAGCCGCTGCGCGAACCGCAGCACGTCGGCGAAGAGCAACCGGACTCCAACTCGCTCGGGCGCAGCCGCCACCGCGCGTTCCAGGTCCGCGAGGGCGGACTCGGTATCTTCCAGATCCAGGTGCAGGAGTGCCCGATCTGCCAGGTACTCAGGGTCCTCGCCAACAATATCCAGCGCCCGCGTCAAGGCCTCGACGGCGCCCTCGGTGTCACCCTGGGCGTCCAGCGCCAGCGCCTGCCCGGCATGCGCCTGCGGGTTGAGAGGATCGATGCGCGCGGCCGCTCCGTAGTCATCGGCGGCGCCCGTTGCGTCGCCCAGCGCCAGGCGGATGTCGCCGCGTGTGAACAGGGCGGGCAGGTATTCCGGCGCTACGTCCACCGCATACGTCGCCTCGGCCAGCGCTCGCTCCAGGTCGCCGTTCCCCTGCAAGGTCAACGCCAGGACCAATGCAGGTCGCGGGTCCTCGGGCGAAGCGGCCTTTGCCTGCTCGAGGTCGCCGATGGCGGCATCGATGTTCTCCATCGCCAGGTACAGACGCGCTCGCTCGATCAAATGGCCGGCGTTGTCGGCGGAAATGTCAATGGCGCGCGTCAGGGCGTCAACGGCTCCATCAAGGTCGCCCTGCGCCGCCAGGGCCCGACCGTGCCCGAGGTGCGCCGCGGCGTGAAGCGGATCAATCCGTATGGCCGCCGTATAGTCCTCGGCGGCGGCGGCGGCGTCGCCCAGCGCCAGGTGAATGTCGGCGCGCGTGATGAGCGCCGGCAGAAACTCGGGTGCCAGGTCCACAGCCCGTGTGGCCACGGCCAGGGCGCTCTCCAGGTTGCCGGCGAACTGGTCCGCGAGCGCCATCCCCATCAAAGGGCGCGGATCGTCGGGCGCGGCCTCGGCCGCAGCTTCGAAGGCTTCCCGCGCCTCCTCCAGATCGCCATTCCGCAAAAGCTCTAACGCACGCTCGAGGTCAGCCTGAATCGAAACCGGCGTGGCCACCGCGTCCGGGGTACCTGGCGGTTGGGCAAAGTCCGGTGGCGCCGTAATCACCGGGCTGGTGGTCGGGGTCGCCGTGACACGTCCGATGGGGCCGCCGGCCCGCAAGTCCACGGTCGGGAGCCGCGGCGGCGCAACCGGAGCCGGATCCGCCGTCACGGTCGGCGGCGCTTCAGTTACTGTCGTGGAAGCCGCGGTTGGCGAAGGGGTGATTGGCGTCGGGGTGACCGCGGGCGGCTCCGCGGGCGCCTCGCCGCAGGCCAACGCGGCGACTGCCAGGGCCGTCCCCGCGAGTATCGGCCCAAGGACCCTGAGTGCGAACCGTGCGCGCACCGGCCGTCGAGCGGTCACGACGGCGCCGGGAAGCCCATCGCCACCGCGAATTCGTCCTGAAAGTCCGGAACCGCCGACAGTTCCACGTACGACACCCGCGCCGGCAGGTCCATGGCCCGAACGCGCGCCGTCAGCGACAGCAAGCACATCCGCGCCCCATGCCCCGCGGCGTTGCCCACCGCGCGAATGGCCTCGGGTCCCACGTCGGGCACCAGGCCAATGGCGATGGCGCCAGCTGGATCGATGTAGCTGCCGAAGGCACCCGCCAGGATTACCTCGTCCAGGTCGTTCGCCGTCAGACCCGCGTGGTGCATCAGCACGTTGACACCGCAACGAATGCTCCCCTTGGCGAGTTGCAGCTGCCGGATGTACTGCGAGTGCAGCTTGATAGTTGCATCCGGGTCGTCGGACGTTCCATGCAGCACGATCGCCCCACCGGTCTGGTCCGGGATGATCCGATCGGCATGCGCCGGGACGGCTTCCTCGGCTTCCTCCTGCCAGAGCAGGCGCCCATTCGGTGTCACCAGTCCGGTTCGCACCAGCTCCGCCACGGCATCGACCAGGCCCGACCCGCAGATCCCGACGGGTTCGGCGTTCTCGATTACGTCCACCTCGATCGCGTCATCTCCGATGCGCACGCGCTCGATCGCCCCCGGCGCGGCCCGCATGCCTTGGGAGATTTCGGCGCCCTCGAACGCCGGACCCGCCGGCGCGGCCGTGGCGAACAACTCGCGGCCCTTCTGCAACACGATCTCGCCGTTCGTGCCAACGTCGATCGCCAGCACGTTTCCGCGCCGCCGCCCCAGGTTGGCGCTGAGCATCATTCCCACGATGTCACCGCCAACGTAGCTGGCGACGTTTGGCGAAACCCAGACCGCCGCCGACGGCAAGACGTCCAACCCAACCTCGGCCGCCGTGGCCGTGATGGGATCGACCATCGTCGGAACGAAGGGCTAATAGGAAATGCGCGAAGGGTCCGCGCCAATCAGCAAGTGTTCCATCACCGTATTACCGACGAACGTCAGCTCGTACACCTCGTGCCGGTCTACACCGCTGGCCTCCAGGCATCGCTCGATGATGTCGTTGACCGTCGACCGCACCGCCTGGGTCAGGCGCTCCACCCACTCCGGTCCGCGCATCGTCACGCTCATCCGGCTGATCACGTCGCCGCCGTAGATGTGCTGTCCGTTCAGACCCGATGCCACGGCCACTTCTTCGCCCGTCACCAGGTTCATCAGCGCGCCTACGACGGTGGTCGTGCCAATGTCGAACGCCAGCCCGTATCCCCGCCCGGTCGTGTCGCCCGGCTCCGCGGAGACGATGCGATTTCCGGCAATTACGACGGTGACGCCCTTGCCGATGTCTTCGCCTATCGCCGCCAGACGTTGCAGCGCTTCCAGCGACGGATCCAGATCGCCCGCCACCGCCGCCAGTTCGTCTTGGATGCGCGACCAGTCCGCGCTTTGATCGTGCAGCGTCGGCTCCGACGGCTTGACATAAATTTTCTGCACGTCCGGGTCCAGCCGGATCCGGCCCAGCCCCGAGCTCTCCACCACCCGCACGGCTCGCACGCCCACCGGGTGCGTATAGACGGCGCCCTCGTCCACCGGATGCTGGCAGGCCAGCCGCCAACCGTGCGCCAATTGCTGATCGGATAGGCGGCGACGGTCGTGCGCGTTCGGCAGCGGCGGCGCCGTCTCGCGAATCAGTACCCGGCAGGTGCCGCAGGAGCCCTTACCCGAGCAGACCGTTTCCACCGGAATGTCGTTGGCCTGGGCCGCATCCAGAATGGTGACGCCCTCGGACGCGGCGATCTCCCGGTCTTCCGGCAGAAAGCGTGCACGGACGATGGGGTCGAGGTCGATCAAGGATTTCCGCCGGGACGGCGCAAGGGAAGGTCGGGCCTGATCTTCGCACGCCAACAGCGCCTACCAATGCTGCCCGCGCACGTGGGTACAATGAACCGTCCACGCAAAGGCCCCAGGAGCAGCACGCCATGGCGGACGCCCCCGATCAGGGCGCAGAACACCGGCACGACTTCGGTCTCGACCAGATTCCGCTGGGCCATCAGCCCTGGGGACGCGCCGAGTTGGAGCTTGGCGAGGACACCATCCCACTCGTCCAGGCCACCAACGTCGTTGGCGGCCTCGACATCATCACCACCACCGTGGACAAGATCTTTACCTGGTGCCAGGCCAATTCGCTGTGGGCCATGGGCTTCGGTTTGGCGTGTTGCGCCATCGAGATGATGGCCAGCGCCGCGCCGCACTACGACCTGGACCGCTTCGGCACCGTGTTCCGCGCCTCACCCCGCCAGTCCGACGTGATGATCGTTTCCGGCACCGTCACCAACAAGATGGCCCCGGTCGTCAAGCGCCTCTACGACCAGATGCCCGACCCGAAGTGGGTTATCGCCATGGGCGCCTGCGCCACCTGCGGCGGGCCGTTCCGCAGCTACAGCACCCTGCAGGGTGTCGACCGCGTGGTTCCGGTTGACATCTACATCGCCGGCTGCCCGCCCCGCCCCGAGGCCTTGATCGACGGCATCATGGCGCTGCAGCGGAAGATCAACAGCGACGGCATCATGGGCACCGGCCGCACGACGGAGCCCGTTCAGGCCTGACACCTCCTGCTGGCGAGGCCCAAGCCTCGAAGTCCGGACGCTTGCGCGTCGAGTTGCACTCGCACACGCACGCGTCCCCCGATTCGCGCCTGTCGGCCGAGACCATCACGCGCGTCAACCGCGAGCGCGGAATCGACGTGGTGGCGGTCACCGACCACAACACCATGGCCGGCGCCTTCGAGATGGCCGAGCGCTTGCCGTTTCCCGTGATCCTGGGCGAGGAGATCAAGAGCACCGAAGGCGACATCATCGGCCTCTTCCTCTCGCGCGAAATCCCTCGCGACATGTCGCCTGCCGAAACCGTGGCCGCCATCCGCGAACAAGACGGCCTTGTCCTGCTCCCCCACCCGTTCGACGGTCTGCGGCGCTCGGCGCTCGGACGCGAGGCGGTCGATTCGATCGTTGCAGACATCGACATTTTCGAAGTCTTCAACGGCCGGACACTCCGTCGCCGGGACAACGACGCCGCCGACCGTTACGCGGATGAACACGGTCTGATCAAGTCCGTTGGCTCGGACTCCCATCTCGCCGCCGAGATCGGCCACTGCTGCCAGTCCATGCGTCCTTGGGACAGCCCGCGGGACTTCCTGAACTCCCTGCGCGAAGCCGAGCTACACGCCTCTCTGGCCCCCGCCTGGGTCCATCTCGGCAGTTCGCTGCACGCCTACGCGGCCAAGGTCGAGCGCCGACTTCGACGCCTGACCCGGGCTTGAGCGGCGCGGCCGCGGAACCTGCGGCGTCCAGCACAGCCGGTCCATCCCCATCGTTCAACAGGCGCGCAACCACCCTCCTCCTGCCGGCGTCCCTGAATCTCGGCATCACCCACGTCCTGGCGCCGGCGCTCAACGGCCTGATGGCGCGCAGCGTCGAGCCGGAAGCCGCCATCGGCGGTTATGCCATTGCCATGGGCGTCATGGGCCTGGTGGCCCTGCCCCAAATGCGCATCCAGCAGCTGACGCTGGTCTTTCTGGACGACCAGGGCTCGCTGAGCCGGCTGCGGCGCTTCGTCGCGCTTTTCGCACTGCTCAGCGGTCTCGTGGCCGCCGTCGTGGCCTTCACCCCCGTGCTCGACCTGCTGCTGGATGGCGTGTTCGCAACCACCGGCGCCCTCCGATCGGAATCCGCCGCCGCCCTGGTGGCGCTCATGCCCTTCCCGGTCCTGGCCATCATCCGCACCCACCTCTACGGCGTGGCGTTGCGTATTGGCCGTCCACGGCTCATCTGGTTTGGCACAGGCGCGGGCGCCGTCGCGGTCATTATCTTCGCCGCGCTGGTGCTCTGGCTCGACCCGTCGGCCGGCGCGGCCATCGCCGCCATTGCGGTAACCGCCGGCGCCGGGGTTGAGACCGTTGTACTTGTCGCGGGCACCACAGGACCGTTGCGCCGTGACCTTGCAGCGTCTGCGGGCTTGCCGCCTACCTACGGCGCCCTGCTCCGCTTCTTCGGCCCGCTGCTCGTGGCCGCCTTCCTGCCCGCCGTCACCCAACCGGTCATCAATGCCATCCTCACGCGCGCCCCCGAACCCGAGGCCAGCGTGGCCGCCGTCTCGCTCACCTTCGGCGTCAACCAGATCTTCCTCATCGCCCTCTGGGGAGTTCAGCCCACCCTGCTGGCTCTGATGGGCCGGGGCGAGAGTCCGGCTGCCGCCCGACGCTTTGCCAACATCGTGGGGCTCATCACCGTTGGTCCGGCCGCCGTCATTGCATTCATTCCACCGCTTACCAGCCTGGTCGTCCACGACTGGCTGGGCGCCACCGGCCGGCTGCAGGAAATGACCGAAGCCGGCCTGCGCATCCTGGCCCTGCTGCCCCCGATCCTCGTTCAGGAAGCCATTTTCACCAGCGCCATCCTGCGCGTCCGCCGGGCCCATCTGCTCGTGTACGTCAATGCGATCCGGCTCGTCGGTCTGGCGGCCATTCTGCTTATCGGCGTCAGCGTCACCGATCTTTCCGGTGGGGTGATCGGCGTCGCGGCCATTGGCGGCGCGCTCGTCATCGAGGCAATTGCAACTGTCGCTCTCGGCCTCGGCGCCCAACGTCAGCTCGAACGCGGGTGGCTTCCTCAAACTTCGCTTTGACAGACGCAAATGCTCGCCTATCCTCAAGTTCGCGGCCCGAGAACCGCTCCGGCCCAGACCACACGTGAGCAAATCCTGATGCGGATGCGCACCTTCGCTTCCCCGGCCATGCCCGGCCGGAGCCACCTGGGTTCCGCCGTGCCCTGACTCGCGACTTTCGCACCCCGCTGCCGCGGATCAGGCGCCGAACTCACCGGGCGATCCGCGGTTTTTTGTTTGTCGCGAACCTTTGGAAATTGAGGCCATGCAACCAGCTGTATCCATCGACCACCTGGTCAAGCAATTCGACCCCGCCGGCTTCGGCGGCGCGTGGCGGCGCGCCCTGGGCCGGCCCCTCAAGGATCCGATCGTGGCGCTCGACGCCATCAACGTGCAGGTCCAGCGCGGCGAGGTCTACGGCATCGTCGGCTCCAACGGATCCGGCAAGTCCACCCTGGCGCGCGTCGTCGCCACGCTGCTGCTCCCGGACTCGGGCTCGGTCCAGGTCTTCGGCCACGACGTCGTCCGCGAGGCCCGCACCGTGCGCCGCTTCATGAACCGCGTCTCCGTTGAGGCGTCGTTCTTCAAGAAGCTCAGCCCGCTCGAGAACCTGACGTTCACCGGCCGCATCTACGGACTGCCGGCTGGAGAAGCTCACCAGCAGATCTTCGAAATCCTCAAGCGCCTGGACATCGAGGAGAAGGCGATCCGCCGGCCCATGGACCAGATGTCCCGCGGCCAGCAGCAGAAAGTCGCCGTGGCCCGTGCGCTCCTGACGTCGCCGGTGCTCCTGATCCTGGACGAACCCACCACGGGCCTCGATCCACGCTCCAAGCGCGAAGTCCAGGACTTCGTCCGCGAGGTCCGCGACACCCACGACGCCACCGTGATCCTGATGACGCACGACATGGACGAGGCCGAGCAGCTGTGCAACCGCCTGGCCGTGATCGAAAAAGGCCGAATCCTGGTTGAAGACAAGCCCAGCGCCCTCCGGCGCGAGGGCGAGACCCTGGAAGACGCCTTCATCCGGCTCACCGGCCACGCCGTCGAAGTCCACGAACCCGACGAGGGCGCCGACGGCGGAGGAGGTTGACCTGATGGTTCCGCTAAGACGTGAAGTAAGCGCCTCGTACGCCTTCGTGGAGCGCAACTTTCGCGCTGTGCGCCGCTACTGGGGTTGGGAGGTCGTGTTCCTCTTCCACTCCATCGTCAGCGCGCTCACCGTCGCCTACATCGCGCCCGGCGGTGTGGTGGTGGCTGGCCAGCAGTTCGATGCCGACCGCCTGATCCTGTTCCTGGTCGTCGGTACCGTGGTCTGGGCCTACCTCGACAGCGTCTTCGACTCCGTGGCCTTCATGGTCTCGTGGGAGCGCTGGGAAGGCACGATCGAAAGCACCTTCATGGCCCCAATCCGCCGGGTGACGTTCATCGCCGGCAGCTCCGCCTTCGCCGTGCTCTACTCGTTCGCCCGCGCCGTCGTGATCCTCGTGGTCGTGGCGCTGTTCTTCAATCTCGATCTGGCCGCCGCCAACTGGGTCGGCGCCTTCGCCGTGCTGGCCATCGGCAGCCTGGGGCTGCTCGGCATCGGCATCATGTCGGCCGCTCTACCCCTGCTTTTCCTGGAGCGCGGCTCGCAGATGACCGTGGTTGTCCAGGCCTCGCTGCTGCTCGTTTCCGGCGTGTACTACCCCGTGGAGGTTCTGCCTGATTGGCTGGAGTGGTTCTCCGTAATCTCGCCCGCCACCTACGTCCTCAACGCGATGCGCGCTGCGGTGCTCGACGGCGTCACCCTGGTCGACCTGCTGCCGCACTTCGGTCCCCTGCTGCTCATCACGGCCGTGACCATGCCGCTCGGCGTGTGGGTCTTCGGCTGGGCCGAACGCTACGCCCTGCGCCACGGCCGCCTGAAGCGCAGCGGCTGAGGCTGGTCGTTGGTCTACGCGATGTCGACCGCGCCGGTCTCGGCCAGGCGCGTGAGTGTGGCGGCGACCAGGTCGCGCAGGTCGGCTTCGATCGGAGTGCCTGCGTAGCGGTCCCGCAGGTCGGCCGCGATGTCCAGTCCGCTGCGGCGCCCGTCCAGCCGCTCCAGCACCGCGAGCGCCGCGATCGGCAACTCGATGTGCTCTGGGCCGGCATTGGGGTGAAGCCGGGTCACCCGCGTGATCGGCCGTAGGATCTCGTCGTGCTCGGCCATGTGCGGGCGGAAGCTGATGGCCTCGCCCAGGCGCGGCCGTCCCAGCAGCACGCTGGTAGCTGTCGGCGCGCGTGCTGGTCCACCCCCGAAACCTGCCTCGGCATCGGATATTTCGGACTGGCTGTCGGAGTCCAGGTCCGTCGACAGGTTCTCGTAGATCAACTCCAGCTGCCGCGGGCTATAGCCCCCGGCCGAGCGCAGTCGTCCGCCCGCCCCTTGCGTGCCGGTCACGCCCGCCGACAGGTGAATAAAGGCCTGTCGCATCGAGAAGTTTCTTGTCGGATCGGCCAGCTTCTTGGCTCGCCAGAACCACGCGTCGGCGTCCGTGTGCCCGCCGTACCAGTGCTCGGCCAGGTCCGCGAAGTCCGTGGCGATGCTCCGGTACTCGGTCTCGTACCAATCCATCGCCAGCCCCTGCAGCCACGGCGCGGCGCGCCCCGTCCGGATCGCCCGCGCCGCCCGCAGCGCCCCGTTAACCGCCAGCGTCACGCCCGTCGACAGGATCGGGTCGATGAAGCACGCCGCGTCGCCCACCTGCATATAGCCGGGGCCGGCGAACCGGCTGCAAAAAAACGACCAGTCGCTCAGCGCCTCGACCCGCTCGCTAACCCATTCGCTGCCCTCCAGCAGCGCGGCGATCTCAGGACACCCTCGAACCTGCTCCAGGTAGTAGTCCGTGCGATTGGCCGCGCTCAGGTTGGCCACTGCCTCCGGGTCCGTCACCAGTCCCACGCTGCGCATCGTGTCGGCGATTGGGATGTGCCAGATCCACCCGTCCGGCACGGTCACGATCAGGATGTTCCCCGCGTCCTTCGCGTCGTCGGACCCGAGCACCTCGTCCAGGTCGCGCCCGACGCTCCAGTGGCCGTAGAAGGCCACGTGACGCAGTGCCGTGTTGTACTGGCGCGTCCGAAACACCCGCCCGAACAGCGCGTCCTGGCCCGTCGCGTCGATGGTCAGATCGGCCGTCAGCGCGGTCTCGCGCCCGTCCGCCGCTCGAACTCGCGCACCTTGCACGTCGTCCGCTGAACCGACCGGCCCCAGCGCCGTCACCCCCTGGCGAACTTCCACGCCTTCCGCCGCCGCGTGGTCCAGCAGCAGCTTGTCGAACCTGCCCCGGTCCACCTGCCAGGCGAATGCCTGGTCCGGGTACACCTCGCTGAACTTCACCGTCCAGGGTTCCCGCGTTCGGCCCCAGATGTAGGTCGCCCCGAACTTCTGAGTGAATCCGGCCTGCTCCACCAGCGGCAGCGCGCCGGTGGCGTCCAGAGCCGGCAGCACGCCCGGAATCAGCGACTCGCCCACGTGCGGCCGCGGCATGTACTCGCGTTCAACCAGTGCCACGCGCAGCCCGTCCTGCGCCAGCAGCGTGGCCAGCGTGGACCCTGCCGGGCCTCCGCCGAGGATCAGCGCGTCGTAGCCGCTGCTCACGCGCAGTCGTGCTGCCGGCGTAGTTCCCGGCTCTCCGCTGCTAGCCCGGCGGCAGCCAGCAGATCGGCCGCCTTGGCGTAGGCAGCTTCGTAGTCCGCGCTTCCGATGATCTCCAGGGCCCGAGCCCGTGCCCGCCATGCCCGGGCAGCCACAAACGGCGCTCGCTCGGCGTCCACGACCTTCAGGGCCGTGTCGGCCAGCCCTTTCGCCGCCGGGGCGAACTGATTCGGGTCTGACTTCGGATGATCCAGCAGCAGCCCGCTCAGCAGAAGTTGGCAACGGGCGTGCGCCGTGGGGTCCGTCGGCGGTGTCAGCACGGCGGCCGCGCGTCGAGCGTGGCTCACGGCCCGCTCGATCAGCGGCGCGCGGTCATCGGCCGGATAGAGCGCAAACACCTCCGCAATCTCCAGGTCGGTCCGCGCCACCGCTTCGGCGTCTCCGGCCGCTTGCCGATATTGCGCGGCCGCCAACAGGTCCATCGCCGCCGCTTCCAGCATCCGCGCGTTCGGCTCGCGTTCGGACACTGCTGCCAGGCGACGCGCGACGCCTCTCGCTTCCTGGGCGTCGGCCTGCGCTGCCTGCGCGGAGGTCGCAACGCTCTCCAACCAGCACTCCGCAGCCTCCACCGCCTCAAGCGCCGCAGCCCTGGTTACCGCCTGGCCGGCCTGCACCATCGCCCGTACGCCCAGCGCCAACGCCTGCGCGGCCTCGGCGGACGCCCCTGGAAACGACTCGCTGTCGAGAACCGACCAGGCTTGCCGGGCCGCCGCAAACCGTCCCGCACTACCTGGCGTCGCAGCGACACCCATCGCCGCCACCCCGTAGCCCAACGGATCCACCGCCACGTCCACGGTCGACGCGTCAGAAGTCATGGCAGCCCCAACCCTGGTGCGTGGACGTGTCGCGAACGCATGGGAGAATTAGTCTAGCTGGAGGGTCCATGTCGTCCGTTGGCCCATCGGACGCCATGCCGCCAAAGGGGGAATCACCATGGCTACCCAAACGCTCGCACGCTTGACGCCAGCGCAGGTCGACGCTTTCTGGCGCGACGGATACCTTGCCCTGCCGGACTTTCTGAGCGACGACGACATCGCCACCCTGCGGACCAGCATGGACGCTCTGGAGAGTTGGGCGCAGAGCCACGAGCACCGCGACTTCCAGCGCGAACCGAATGCGCTCCACATCGAGCGACTCGCGATCCGCAAAATCAACCACATTCACAAATACGGCGGGGTGATCTGGGACGAATTGATGCGCCGCGACGAAGTGCTGGACCTCATGGAGGACCTCATGGGTCCCGACATCCGCTTCCATCACTCCAAGATGATGGTGAAGCCGCCGTTCGAAGGCTCAGCCAAGCCCTGGCACCAGGACCTGCCGGAAGGCTTCATCACGCACGAGGAAGCCGACCGTCTCCGCCCGTGGGGAACCGACTTGCAGCCCGAGCAGGTGCCGGTCGTCGCCATCCAGTACTACCTGGACGACTCGACGCTTCAGAACGGCTGCATCCAGGTCGTGCCCGGCAGTCACCGCCGCGGTCTTTTCGAAGATCCCTTGCACGAGTCGCTGATCGATCCGTCGGAGGTCGTGGCCGCCGAGCTCAAGACTGGCGGCGCGCTGTTGTTTCACTGCCTGACGTACCACTACTCGGCGCCAAACACCTCTCCTAACGGGCGTCGCGGCGTCGTATACGAGTACATGGCCCCGGCTACGGGCGTGGAGCTCTCCTACGACGTCGAAGCCGACGCTGGCTGGGGCATGCCACTGCGAGTCGCCAACTAAACACAGCCTCACCTCCGTCCGCCGGCGGGCGGCGGATTTGCCGACCAGGCCGCCGGCTTGTCAGGCTTGGTCTGACACACCGCCGTAGGAGTACGACCCGTGGGCAGCAAGCCGACCTACAAAGTCGCGCTGGTGAGTTGCGCCATGCACCAGCCGCAGCAGTACGCCCCGACGTTCGCCAATCACCCGCGCACCGAGGTCGTCTGCGTGGCCGACGATCCCAGCGAGATCGACGACTACGTCGTCGAGACCAACCGCTCCGAGGCCGACCTGTACGGCGTGCCGTACATCGAGAGCATCGACGCCGTGGCGAACGATCCGTCAATTGACATCGTCAGCGTCTGCCCGCAGCTCGAGCGCCGCGGCGGCCTGTCGGCCCGCCTGGCGGATGCCGGCAAGCACCTGTTCATGGACAAGCCCAACGCGATTACGGTGGCCGAGGCAAGAGCAATCGCCGACGCCGCCCGCCGGCGCAACGTCCGCACCGTGATCTACGGACGCCACATGTCGACGATGATGCGGCGGATCAAGCGCGAGTTGGATGGCGGTTCCATCGGCGATCTCAAGACCATCCACTGGGATCTGATCTTCGCCAAGGGTCAGGCCGGTACCGTCCCCGATGACTGGACCACCGCCATCTCGCAGGACCTTTCGCGATTCACCTACCGCGCGGAGAACGCCGATCCCTCGGGCTCCGGACACGATGTCTGGGCCAAGCGCGAGCTGCATGAAATCGGTCTTTATCCGGTCGGACAGGTGCAATACTTGGCAAGGTCACCCGTTCGTGAGGTCTACGCGCAGCTTGGGCAGTACTGGCTGGGCAGCCACGCTGAGCGCGGTCTCGAAGACTTCGCCATCATGCACATGACGTTCGAGAACGGCGTGACGTCCACCATCACCACCGGCCGCTACGGTCGCACGACCGACCCGGGAAGCGGGGTCGACAAGGTGTCGGTCGTTGGCACAAAGGGCTCGATCGTGGCCGACGGATCGCCGCCCACCGCCACGGCTTACGGCGTACCCGGCGACGACGGCAAGGGAGCGACCCGCGTCGACGCCATGGACTCCGGCGGCATTGAGGCGCTCATCGACCAGTTCATTACCTGCATTGACGATGGCAGCGAAACTATCAACAACGCCGATTCCGGCGTTGCCCAGGTCGAGACACTGCTGGCCGGCTACGCCTCGTACTTCAGTGGTCAGCCGGTAACGCTGCCGCTGGACTGAGTTCCGACTAGTCGGTCGCCGCGTCCTCGGCGACATGGCGCTTCTTGCGCTCCAGCTCGCCGTGTACGTGCAGGATCCGCTGAACCGCGGTGACCTGCGTCACGACGCTCAGCACCCACAGGCCGGCGCTCAGCAACCAGGCCGGTCCAAGCAGCGAGATCCCCAGCAGCAGCAGTCGCTCCGGCCGCTGCAGGATCCCGATCTCGCAGTCCACGCCCAGGCCCTCGGCGCGTGCCCGCGTGTAACTGATCAGCATCGACCCGATCATTGTCGTCACCGCTAAGACGACCTCGATCCGCGCGTCCTGCGCCACGAAATGCCAGACCAGGCCAGTAAAGATCAGCCCCTCGGCCCACCGATCCAGCGTCGAATCCAGAAACGCGCCAAACTTCGACCCGTTCCCGCTTACTCGCGCCACGGCCCCGTCCAGCATGTCGAAGCCACCGGTCACCAGCACCAGCAGCCCGCCCGCGAGTGTCCAGCCAAAGCCAATGCACACCGCCGTCAGCGCGCTGACGGCTAACCCCGCCACGGTCAGCGCGTTCGGATCAATCCCGGTCCGCGCCAGCGGAGTCACCAGTCGTTCCACCGTTCGGCGCGTGCTCGCTTCGATGTGCGCCTTGTTCACGACGATGAGCCTTCCGCTCGCACCAGGTCCGCGTCGGCTGACCAATAGGGCCCGCCAAGCTCGTCCTCATTGAGCAGTTCCTCGTAGTAGGCCAGCACCCGGTCGGCAACCGTGCTCCAGGTGAAGTCGTGGGCGCGTCGACGACCGGCGTCCGCCATCCGCTGGCGTTTGTCCGGGTTGTCGGCCACGCGCATCAGAGCGCGTGCCAGGGCCACATGGTCTTTGGGCGGCACCAGGATTGCTTCCTCCTGGTCGGAGAGCATGGTTCGCGAGGCGGGAATGTCCGAGGCCACCACGGGCGTCCCGGCGGCCATGGCCTCAAGCAGCGTGATGCCCTGGCTCTCGCCACCCAGCGCCGGCCAGCAGAAGATGTCGGCGGTTTGCAGGTACTGCCGCTTCTCTTCGTCAGAGACAAAGCCCTTGAACATCACGTGCCGCAAGCCGAATTGCTGAATCTGTCGCAGATAGGCGCGTCGCTGGCCCGGTCGAAACGCACCAATCACGATCAGTCGCGCCTGCGGGCGCAACTGGCACACCAGCGCCATGGCCCTTAGCAGATAGTCCAGGCCCTTGCGCTTTTCCAGCCGGCCCACGAACACAATGTTCAGCTTGCCGTCCCGCAGTTCGCCGGCCGGTGGCTGCGGTGCGCCGTAAAAGTCCACGTCGATGCCGTTTGGGATGATCCGATAGGCGCCCTTGTACGAGCGAAACACGAGCTCCCTGGCCGCTTCGGAGACCGCGATCTTCCCGTGCAGGCGGCGCTGGAGACGTCGGATCAGGGGTCGCGTCGTCCGGTAGAACAGTGCCGAATTGCGCGCGGCGTGAAACGTCCCAACATTCACGCTTGTCGAGTACTGAAGCACCGTGAGCGGCAGCGCCGGCACCAGTGGCTCCTGCAAGTGCACGATGTCGAAGTGCTGCTGGCGCAGGTAACGCCGAACCCGTGGCACCAGCTGTGGCGACAACGTCAGCCGCGCCCGCGACTGGTTGACCGGCAGCGGCACCACGCGCGATCCGATTCGCACGAACCCTGGAAATTTCTCTTCAACCTGGTTGTCAGTACTTGGCGCCATGATGGCCACCTCGTGGCCGCGAGCCCGCAGTTCCCGTTCCAGGTTGAGGATGTGCTGGGTCACGCCTCCCGGGTAGGGAAAGTCGTACGGCGAGACCTGCAGAATCCTCACGTCTCGAGCGCCTCCGGCCACATCGGGCGAAACATGTACCACTGCGCCGGCGCCTTGCGAATCAGCCTTTCCAGGTCCCGCATCACCTGCTGCATGGCCTCCTGGACCGCCTCGGCTGCCGGACGATCGCGATCGATCGTGATCGGCGGCATCCCGTGCGCCGAGTACGTGCCGTCGTGATATCTGATCATCCCGCCCACCAGCAGCGGACTGCCCGTGTGCCGCGCCAGCACCGCCGCGCCTTCCGGCACCCACACGGGCCGGTCGAAGAACATGACCTGCACGCCCTTGCCCGGCGTCGGCCGGTCCGCCAGCAGCGCCACGAACTCGCCCCGCCGCAACGTACGCAGAATCCCGCGCGCCGCGTTCCCCAATTGAATCGTCTTCAGGTTCTTGCGCGCCCGGACATCGTCCAGCAGCGCGGTCACCGACCTGCTGCCGAACGTCTCGGCCACCACGTGCGTGGGCTGGTCGACCGAGACCAGGCTCCCGCAACAGTCCCAGTTGCCGAAATGCGCCGTGATCATGATGCCGCCGCGACCCATGTGCTTGAACGCTTGCAGGTGCTGCAGGCCCTCAATGCGCACGGTGTGACGCAGCAATTCCTCCTGGGTCATCCGGTATGTGCGCAAAAAGTCCACCGTGAACTCGGCGTAATTCACCACCGACCGCATCGCCAGCGCCCGCACGCGCGGATCGGTCGGCGGCAGGCTCAGTACCACCGACATGTTGGCCGTGGTGTTCCGCCGGATTCGCGGAACCAGCCAGTAGACCAGCATTCCGAACAGACGGGCCAGGCCGAACTTCACGGGACGGGGCACCCACCGTTCAGCCTGCGCGGCGATGGCGACTAAGGTGATCACGCGCTATGCATCGCTCCTGGCGCCGGCGGCAATGTCAGCCGTGCGGATGAACTCGTCCGTCATCACGCGCGCCTCTTCGTCCGAGTACTGGATCGGCGGCGACTTCATCAGGTAGGCCGACGGCCCTTCAAC
>JAPPFO010000233.1 GCA_028875175.1 Chloroflexota bacterium
TCGCCCTCGACCACATAGCTCTGGTCGATGACCTCGCGGATGCGGATGACCTCCGCATCGCTGAGCTGGCTCACCCGCTTCTCGCTCGGGAGCCCCACCGTCTCTCGAATTTGACGGGCCTTGGTGCGCCCGATTCCATGGATATAGGTCAACGCGATCTCGACCCGCTTGTTGGTCGGGATGTTGACGCCGGCGATACGCGCCACGCTGGGGCCTCCTCATAGGGGAAGGGCGCGCGGCGATGCCTGCGGCGCGCACCCTGGACGGCGCTTCGATTACACCGCACGTGCGCTCGAGTCAAATGCCGCGTGCCGGCTCGCCGTCCCGATGCGGTTCCGTTAGCATGCGCGCGCTGGCGAAAGGAGGTCAGTCCATGGCGCACTATCGAATTGCAGTGATTCCGGGCGATGGCATCGGCAACGAGGTCATGCCCGAGGCCATGCGGGTGCTGGAGGCCGCGGGCCGGCGCTTCGATATCGGCTTCGACTGGCAGCACTTCGGCTGGAACTGCGAGACCTACGGCAAGACCGGCCGGATGATGCCGGAGGACGGGATCGAGGTGCTGCGCCCGTTCGACGCGATCCTGCTGGGCGCGGTGGGCTTCCCCGGCGTGCCGGACCACGTGTCGCTCTGGGGTCTCCTGATACCGCTGCGCCGGGCCTTCCGCCAATACGTCAATCTGCGCCCGATCAAGCTGCTCAAGGGCGTGACCTCGCCGCTCGCAGGCCGCACGCCGGCGGACATCGACTTCGTCATCGTCCGCGAGAACAACGAGGGCGAGTACTCGGAGATGGGCGGGCGCATCTACGCCGGCACCGAGCAGGAGGCGGTGGTGCAGGAGAGCGTCTTCACCCGACAGGGCGTCGACCGGGTGATGCGCTACGCTTTCGAGCTGGCCCGCAAGCGCCGCGGGCGCGTGGCCTCGGCCACCAAGTCCAACGGCATCATCCACACCATGCCCTATTGGGACGAACGCTTCGCGGCCCACGCCGCCGAGTTCCCGGATGTTGAGACCGACAGCTTCCATATCGACATCCTGAGCGCCCACTTCGTGCAGCATCCGGACTGGTTCGACGTGGTGGTGGGCAGCAACCTCTTCGGCGACATCCTGTCCGACCTTGGTGCCGCGGTGGCGGGCGGCATGGGTCTAGCGCCGGCCGCCAACCTCAACCCGGATCGCGACCACCCCTCCATGTTCGAGCCGGTGCACGGGTCTGCGCCGGACATCGCAGGCCGCGCCATCGCCAACCCGGTGGCGATGATCTGGACCGGCGCGATGATGGTGGACCATCTCGGCCACGGCGACGCGGCGCGCGCCATCGAAGGCGCCATCGAGACGGTGCTCGGCGAAGGCGCGCCGCTCACCCCCGATCTCGGCGGCAGCGCCAGCACGGAGGACGTGGGTGAAGCCGTTGCGGCAGCGCTCTGAACTAGGCAACCGCAGGCTACAGCACATGAGAGCACCGGTCCGCGGAGCGGGCCGGAGCGCGCAACCGCGCGCCGCGCCAACGGCGCGAAGCCAAGCGAGCGGAGCGAGCGTCCGATCCCAGAGGTTCCCAATCATTCCGTCACGTTCCATAAGTAGCTGATATACATTTGTTTATGCAGTGACACTGGCCCTTGCGTTCCATGCCGTTCTCTCTCATTATTGAAACAAGTGTGGGACGCAGTGTGGGTGGAATATCCATGGCATCGTACCGAGCAGCCGCCTCGAATACCGCCAAACCAGGACGCCTCAACGCAGCCTTCGTCCGAACCGTCAGCCGACCGGGCGTCTATGGCGATCAGCACGGCCTCAGGCTCAGAGTCTACAAGTCCCGAAAACGCCAGTCGATCTCCAAGCAATGGATCTGGCGTGGAACCGTCAACGGAACCCGCCGCGACATCGGCCTCGGCGGCTTCCCCTACGTCACACTGGCCGAAGCCCGGCAAACCGCCTTCGAGTATCGCAAGGTCGCCAGGGCTGGCGGTGACCCGGTCACGCTCAGGCCCAGGCCAGATGTGCCAAGCTTCGCCGAGGCGGCGGAGACCGTGATCGGCATCCACCGCGAGGGCTGGAAGGATGGCGGCAAGAGCGAGGCGCAGTGGCGAGCGAGCCTCAGGGACTACGCCATGCCGAAGCTCGGCCGCAAAGGCGTCGATGAGATCACCACCGCGGATGTGATGGCGGTGCTCATCCCGCACTGGCATACCAAGACCGAGACCATGCGCCGCGTGCGCCAGCGTATCGGGGCGGTGATGAAGTGGGCCGTGGCGCAGGGCCATCGAGACGACAACCCCGCCGGCGACGCCATCGCCGCCGCACTGCCCAAGGGCGGCAGCG
>JAPPFO010000157.1 GCA_028875175.1 Chloroflexota bacterium
GAGCTGGCCGACCGCGCGGTGGCGCAGCATTTGGCCGGGCCGTTGGGCAGCGACGTTGCGCGGGCGGCGGATGCCGCGCGGCAGGTGGCGGCGGCGGAGCTGGCGCGGGCGCTGCGGGCGGTGACCAGCGAGCGGGGTGTGGACCCGGCGGCCTTCACGCTGGTGGCTTTCGGGGGCGGCGGTCCAGGCATGGCAGCGGGGGTGGCCGACCTGCTGGGGATCCGGCGGGTCCTGGTACCGGCCGGGCCGGGAGTGTTCAGCGCGACGGGATTGCTGGGCGCGGACCTGCGCTGGATGGCGACGCACTCGCCGCTGATCGACCTGGACGCACCCGATGCGGGCAGCCGGCTGGACGAAGCGCTGGGCTCGCTGCGTAGACGCTGCATGGAGCTGGCGGCGACGGGCGGATACCGGGCCGCCGACCTGGGCATCGAGTGCGTGGCCGATTGCCGGTACCGGGGACAGTCGTTCGAGATTCCGGCGGCGGTGCCGGAGGGCCGGGTCACGAAGCGGACGCTTGACACCATTCGCGACCGGTTCGAGGCGCTGCATGAAACGACGTACGGGCACAGGGATCCGACGAGCCCGGTGATTGCGGCGGTGCTGCGGGTGAGCGCGGCGCGGGCGAACGAGCCGCTGGCGTTGCGGGAAAGCCAGGAGCGGAGCGAGCAGCGGATGCAGCGGCGGGCGTGGTTCGAAGGACGCTGGCGGAGCGTGCCGGTGGTGCGCCGGGGAGACCTGGGGCGGCGGCCGACGGCGGGTCCGTTGATCGTGGAGGACTATGACGCCACAACCGTGGTTCCGCCGGGCTGGCGCTGCTCAAGTGAGGCCGACGGGGCGTTGCTGTTGGAGGCGAACCGATGAGTGCGCGGCGGCGCGCGGTGGATCCGGTGCAGCGGGAGCTGTTCCGGCATGCGGTGGCGGCGCTGGTGGACGAGATGGCGGTGGCGATGGTGCGGACGGCGCGGTCGACGCACCTGAAGAATTCGATGGACCTGTCGTCCGCGCTCTGCGACGCGGAGGGGCGGCTGATTGCGCAGGGGCTGACGCTGCCGCTGCACCTGGGGTCGGTTCCGGATGCGATGCGGGCGTTCATGGCGCGGTTTGGCGGCGAGATGCGGCCGGGGGACGTGTATGCGCTCAACGACCCGTATGCCGGCGGCACGCATCTGCCGGACATCTATACGGCGCAGCCGGTGTTTCGCGGCGGCCGGGTGATCGGGCACGTGGTGACGATTGCGCATCACGCGGACGTCGGGGGCAAGACGGCGGGCGGCAACGGGTGCGACGCGACGGAGCTGTTCCAGGAAGGGATCTGCCTGCCGCCGGTGCGGCTGATGGCCGAAGGGGAGCGGGTGGAGCACGTGTGGCGGTTGCTGGAGCGGAACGTGCGAGTTCCCAACCAAGTGCTGGGCGACCTGCGGGCGCAGCTGGCGGCGGGGCACGTGGGCGAGCGCGGGCTGCTGGCGCTGGCGGAGGAGCATGGGCCGCGGCGGCTGGCCGACCTGGGCGCGGCGGTGCTGGACTACGCGGCCGAGCGGGCGCGGCTGGCGATCCGGGAGATTCCAGACGGGGTGTATGGGTTCACGGACTACCTGGACGACGACGGGATCGACCCGGAGCCGATTCCGATACAAGTGACGCTGCATGTGGAGGGGGACCGGATCACGGTGGACTTCACGGGGTCGGGTGGCCAGGTGCGGGGGTCGATCAACTGCCCGATGCCGTTTACGAAGTCGGCGGCGTACGCCTGCGTCCGGTGCGCGATGCCGACGGACATTCCGAATAACGAGGGGCATTTTCGGCCGATCGAGGTGACGGCGCCGGAGGGGACGATCGTGAATCCGCGGCCGCCGGCGCCGGTGGCGGCGCGGGGGTTGACGGGGTTCCGGATTGCCAATGCGGTGCTGGGGGCGCTAGCGCAGGCGGTGCCGGAGCGGGTGCCGGCGGCTGAGGCGGGGGGCGACACGGGGGTGAGCCTGGCGGGGTACGACGCGCAGGGGGAGCCGTTCGTGATGCTGGAGTTCCTGTTCGGGTCATGGGGCGGGCGGCCGTTCGCGGACGGGCCGGACGGGGTGTCGAGCGTGGTGGTGAACTTCGCGAATAACCCGGCGGAGGTGATCGAGGCGGAGCATCCGATTGCGATCGACCGGTACGAGTTCGTGCCGGACAGCGGGGGCGAGGGGCAGTACCGCGGGGGGCTGGCGGTGGAGCGGCACTACCGGATGCTGGCGGAGCAGACGACGCTGAACCTGCGCTCGGACCGGCGGACGCGGGGGCCGTACGGGTTGCAGGGCGGAGAAGCTGGCGCGACGTCGAGCAG
>JAPPFO010000310.1 GCA_028875175.1 Chloroflexota bacterium
CCAAAAAACTCATCACAAAAACCTCCGCGCCCCTTTGCGCCTCCGCGCCTCCGCGTCAAAATAGAATCCACCCATCATCAGGAGCTCCAACAATGTCCACAACCCCCACCGTCCGCCTACTCTCAGGCGGCAACCCCCAAATCGCCAAAGCCGACGGCGACGCCCCGGTGCAGGCGTACATCGCAGCCATGCCCGAATGGAAGAGCCACGTCGGACGCCGGCTCGATGAGATCATCGAGCGCGAGGTCCCCGGCGTCCGCAAGGCCGTCCGCTGGAACTCCCCCTGGTACGGCGTCGAGGGCAGGGGATGGTTCCTCAGTACCCACGTCTTCGCCCGCTACGTCAAAGTAACCTTCCTCAACGGCGCGTCCATCGACCCCGAACCGTCCGGCTCCGGCAAAGACCCCGACGCCCGCTGGCACAACATCCACGAAGACGGATTCGACGAAGACCGGATGGCAGACTGGGTGCGCCAGTCCGCCGCCCTCGACGGCTGGCACGGGTTTGACACCCTCTAAACCATATTGATCCTCCGCCCCCTATACCCATTCCCGCGAAAGCGGGAATCCAGAGCGCTGCGGTTCAACCATCCTTGAATCCCGGAGTACCCGCATACCAAAGGGGTGAAACCCTCCGCGCCTCTGCGTTAGAATTTCCCACACCAACAACAGGAGGCAACGACATGGCAGGATACGTAATCGCAGACGTGGACGTCACCGCCCCAGAGCTATTCGCCAAATATCGCGATCTGGTCGGCCCCACCGTCGAGAAGTACGGCGGCGAATACCTCGCGCGCGGCGGCGACGTCGAAGTGCTGGAAGGCGACCGCGTCGCCCACCGCACCGTCATCATCCGATTCGACAGCGCCGAGCGCGCCCGCGAGTGGTACCACTCAGACGAATACGCCCCCGCCCTGAAGATGCGTCTGGAAGCCGCCAACTCCCACGTCCTTATCGTGGACGGCGCGTAGCCGAGAAATCCCTTCCCCCTTGACGGGCTGACAGGGGTAGGCAACCCCCTCGCCCTGGCGATTCAGCCCCCTCTCCCTCAGGGAGAGGGTTGGGGTGAGGGTGAAACCTCTGCGCCTCTGAGTTGAAAATCCTACGTCACGCCGGCACCCCCGGCAGGTCTATCTCGTCCGCGAAGTGGCACCGCGCGAAGTGGCCGGGCGCTACCTCGCCGAACTCCGGCTCCGTCGTCCGGCAAATCTCCTGCGCGAACGGACAGCGCGGATGGAAGTAACACCCGCTCGGCGGATTCGCGGGATCCGCCACCTCCCCCTCCAGCGGCTCGCCTAGCGAACGCACGTCCGGGCGCGGCGCCGGAACCGACGACAGCAGCGCTTGCGTGTAGGGATGCTTCGGCTGCGTGAACAACTGCTCCGTCGGAGCAAGCTCCACGATCTTGCCCACGTACATCACGGCCACCCTGTGGCTAATGTACTGCACCACGCTGAGATCGTGGCTGATGAACAGGTACGTAAGCCCCAAGTCCGACTGCAGGTCCAGCATCAGATTCAGAATCTGCGCCTGCACCGAAACGTCCAGGGCTGACACAGGCTCGTCCGCTATCACCAAACGCGGATTCATCACCAGCGACCGCGCTATGCCGATGCGCTGACGCTGCCCGCCGCTGAAGGCGTGAGGATAGCGCCGCATCAGCGCCGGCGACATTCCCACCAGTTGCAGCATCTCCTCCACCCGGCCCTCGAGCTCGGAGCCGCTCGCCATACGATTCACCCGCATCGGGTCCGCCACGATGTCGTATATCGTCATGCGCGGATTCAACGACGCGAACGGGTCTTGGAAGATGATCTGTATCTGCTGCCGCAGCGTCCGAAGCGTATCGCCCTCGGCGGTCGTTGCCTCTATCACCGTGTCGTCGCTCGCCCGGTAGTAAACCTCGCCGCCCGTCGGCTCCACCGCCCGGATGATCGCGCGCCCGGCCGTCGTCTTGCCACATCCGCTCTCGCCGACCAGCCCAAGCGTCTCCCCCTCGTGAAGGTCGAAACTCACCCCGTCCACCGCCCGCACGTAGCCCACCACGCGCCGCCACATCCCCGAAGTTATCGGGAAGTAAGTCCTGAGATCCTTCACCTCAAGAATCGGAGCCTTCTCGCTAACGCCAACCATGCAAACCCTCGCTAACTCCCCTCTATTTTCTCCCCCTCGTACAGCAAACAACTCACCATACGCCGCTTGCCCAGCATCGTCAGGCCCGGCTCCACCGTGTCGCACACTCCCGGCATCGCCTGCGGACAGCGCGGATGGAACGGACAGCCGCTCGGG
>JAPPFO010000005.1 GCA_028875175.1 Chloroflexota bacterium
GTCGTGATACATCGCCACCACCCCGTCGAACGCCCCGTTTCGCGCCCGGTTGAAAACAGTGTCGCCCGGCTCGGGACCCGTAACGTCCAGGCCGTCGTTGCGCGCATCCTCGATAGCCGGCCGGATGAACGCGTCGTCCTCGTGTCCGAACAGGCCGCCTTCCCCCGCGTGTGGATTGAGCCCGCAAACGGCGATTCGCGGCTCCGGGATCGCCATTGTCCGGAGCGTCTTGTCCAGCAGGCCGATCACGTGCCGCACGTTGTCCCGCGTCACACGCTCAATGGCCTCCCGCAGCGAGACGTGCGTGCTGTTGTGAATCACCCGTAGCCCCGGCGCCACCAGCAACATGCGCGCTCCGGGCGAGTCCGTCAGGTCGGCCAGCAGCTCGGTGTGTCCCGCGTATTGATAGCCGGCGGCGTTGATGGCGGCCTTGTTGATCGGCGCTGTGACGATGGCCGCCACGCGGCCGTCCAGCGCCAGGTTCGTCGCCGCGATCACTGCCTGCGCTGCGGCCGCGCCGGCCCTGGCGTCAATCATCCCCACGGGCACGTCACGCAGATCGCGTCCCCAGGGGTCGTAGACCTGGACCTCATCGGTCTCCCGATCCAACGCATCCAGTTCAACGGCGGTGACCGTGAGCCCAACCGCGCCCGCGGCCCGTTCCATCGTCCCCAGGTCACCGACCACCACGGCGCGGCAGGCGGCTCGGATCTTCGGGTTGGCCAGGGCCTTCGCCGTGATCTCAGGCCCGACACCCGCCGGGTCGCCCATGGTGACGGCAATCAGCGGGCGCTGGTCGGCGGACATCAAACCCTCGGTGACTTGTGGCGCGGCAGTGGGCGCTGGTTGGCTAGTGGAAACGTCATGCTGCCTGGCTCACCTTGGAGCATAGGCGCCTGAAGGCGGTCATCAGCGCGTCCGGCCCTCCCATGTTCCCGCCCTTGGTAACGACAGACGCCACCCGGCGTGCGCCGCGCAGGGCATGACCGCCGGGCACGCCCCACTCGATCTCCCCCAACACCTCGATCGCATCCACCTCCAGCGCATCCAGCGCGGCCCGTGCCGTATCCCCGCCGGTGAGAATCAGACCCGGCTCGCTGGCGGCACTCGCCACGGCGCCGCACAGATCGCCGACAAGCTGGAGCTGGCGCCGCCGTTCCTCGGGCCGCGGCGCCGTGCCTTCAAGCGTCGTGTCGAAGATAACCAGCCGGTTGCTCAGCCGGCCGCGGCAGGTCTCTCGAATCGCAGCTTCGATGTCCGCGCCGCATCCAATCCGCATGCGCCGCGCGAGTCCCGTGTCTAGCGCGCGCTCTACCTGCGCCCTGGTATGCGCACTCGGCGTGCCCACCACGGCGGCCACGAATCCCGATCGTCCCAGGTCCGCGGGCTGGGTTGAGCCCAGATCGGGTTGCGCTAGGTACTCCGCGAGCCCGGCCGAACCCGCGCAGACTCGCCCGGCCTCGGCCACACGCAGGGCCAACGCAATGGCGCGCAGGTCGCCGTCGGTCTCGACGTCCGGCGCCACGACGTCAACACCGGCTCCCTGCGTCCTCCTGAGAGCGTCGACTAGGCCGTCCCGATCTCCACGTACGACGTCGAGCGGCACCCCCTCGGTCTTCAGCTCGGCGCTGTCCCGCAGCAGGCTCGGAATGTGTGATTCCCTCACCGGAGTCAGCGGATCCTGTCCGGGAGCGGCTTCGGCAACTGGCACGCCATCCAACCGATGTATCCCATCCACCGTCGTCCGGCCGCCGATCGGATAGGCCGGCGCAAACACCAGCGGCCCCGGGCCGGCGGCCTCGCGTAGCGCTCGCAACTCGGCCCCAATGTTCCCGCGCAGCAGCGAATCGGTTTTCTTGTAGATCCATCGCGATGTTCCGCCCGGCAGCGTGTGAAACGCGGCTTGCACGCTCGCCGCGGCCTTGGCGGCAGACTCGTGCCTGGTCTCTGTGCTCAGGGCAACGACAGTTCCGCCGGTTGGCCAGAGACCGGGACGGGTCGAAACCATGGTCTGCCGGCCGGCCTTCCGAAACTGCAGCGCGGTATCCAGCGCCCCCGTCAGGTCGTCGGCAATGACGGCCCAGCGCTCGGCCACTCAGGCCACCAGCGGCAGCGTGTCCGGTGCGTGCGTCAATACCCCCACCTGTGGCGTGGAGCCGCTGGTCCGCGCCAGGGCCGAGAGCGCGGTCTCCACGTCCGGCGCGGTGTCGAACCCCAGCGCCTCTGCCTCGTGCCGAGCGATCCCGTCCGATACCAGCACCACGCGCGCGTATTCCCGCACCC
>JAPPFO010000179.1 GCA_028875175.1 Chloroflexota bacterium
GGCGGGGCCGGCCGGCGGGGCCGGCCGCGTCCCGCTTGGTGGGGGGGTGGCTAGCTTCCGGGTCGTCCCCGGTCACGACGCGCAAGCAGCTGCCGGGGTGGATTGGGAACGCATTGCGGGGACACCGGGTTCCATCGTGGTGTTGATGGGCGTCGGGAACCTGGGGACGATTGCGGGGAAGCTGATCGCGGGCGGACGGTCGCCCGACGAGCCGGTGCGCGTGGTGGAGCGCGCCACGCTGCCGGGGCAGCGCGTGCTTTCGGGGACGCTGGCGACCATCGAACAGCTTGCGCAGGAGGCGGGGCTCAAGGCCCCCGCGGTGATCGTCGTGGGACCTGTCGCCGGAGTGCTGAACGATAGCGAGACCACGTGAAGCGGCCGCGAGTCGTCGTGACGCGGCCGTCAAGTGGGCCTGATCGGCTGACGGAACGGCTGCAGGAGTTGGGTTGCGAGGTGGTGGCGGCCCCGGCCATCCAAATCGGCCCGCCGCGCAGCTACGAGGCGCTGGACGCCCTGGTGCGCGCGCCGGGCAGGTCCGACTACCTGCTGTTCATGAGCCGCAACGCCGTGCGCTACTACGTCCAGCGCGCGCGGCGCCTGCGGCGCGGCGGGCTACCCGTGCCGGCAAGCGTCCAGGTGGGCGTCGTCGGAACCGCGACCGGCGCCGTGGCCGAACGGGCGGGCATTCACCTGACCGTTCAATCGAATGGTCGAACCGGGGCTGACCTGGCGGATTCCGTGGCCGCTGCTGCCTCACCTGGGGCGCGGGTGGCTATTGTCCAGGCGGAGGATGGACGTGAGGAACCAGCCGAGCGCCTCCGGTCCGCCGGGCTATCGGTCACCCGCGTGCCGGCGTACCGGACGCGTCCGGCCGCGGTGCCTCGTGAGATTGTGGCCGCCGTGCGAAACGGCCAGGTCGACGCGCTGGCATTTGCGAGTCCCTCCAGCGCAGTGGGCTTCGCGGTGGCGCTGGGTGGGTTGGGGGCCGTTCCAGATAGCGTCGCGGTAGCGGCCATGGGGCCAACGACGGCGGCGGCCTGTGAACGAGCCGGTCGCGTGCCGGACGTTGTCGCGGGGAATTCGAGCGCGGAGGCGTTGGCCGAGGCGGTGGTAGGTGGCATCAGCCACCGGGAAGGCGCCACCACGGCCTAGCGAGCAGGTGGACCCTTGTGCCTGCGCCGGATAGCCGGCCGGCACCCAGACTTAGAATGGCCTTCCCGATCTGGAGGGCGTGAGGATATGCGCGAGCGCCTGCTGGCGCCGGTGACGGCGGCGGATGAGGTGGGCCCGGTGCGGCCTCGCCGCCTGCGGCGGACGGCCGGCCTACGGCGGTTGGTTCGGGAGACGCGGCTGTCGGTGGACCAGTTGCTGTACCCGATGTTCGTGGTTCCGGGCGAGGGCATGGAGACGGAGATCGGGTCGCTTCCGGGGCAGATGCAGCGATCGGTGGACCGGATCGGCGCGGCGGCTCGCGAGGTTGCCACGGCCGGAATCCAGGGCGTGCTGCTGTTCGGCCAGGCGGCGGTGAAGTCGCCGGAGGGCGATGAGGCGTCCTCGCCGGACGGGGCGGTGCAGCGGGCGATCGGGGCCATCAGAGTGGCCGCACCGGGCCTGGTGGTGTTCACGGACGTGTGCCTGTGCGCGTACACGGATCATGGCCATTGCGGCGTGCTGAACGGCCAGACCATCGACAACGACGCGTCAGTGGAGCGGATCGCCGAGGTGGCGCTTTCGCACGCACGGGCAGGGGCGGACGTGGTGGCGCCCTCGGACATGATGGACGGGCGCGTGGGGGCGATCCGGTCGGTGCTGGACGCGCAGGGCTTCGGCGAGACGGCAATCATGGCCTACGCCGCCAAGTACGCCAGCGCCTTCTACGGACCGTTTCGAGAAGCCTCCGGCTCGGCCCCGGCCTTCGGGGACCGGCGCGGGTACCAGATGGATCCCGGCAATGCGCGCGAGGCGCTGCGCGAGGTCGCGTTGGACCTGGAAGAGGGCGCGGACATCGTGATGGTCAAGCCGGCGCTGACCTACCTGGACGTGATTGCGCGGGTGCGTGCCGAATACGACGCGCCCCTGGCGGCCTACCTGGTCAGCGGCGAGTTCGCGGCTATCAAGGCGGCGGCCGAGCGCGGCTGGCTGGATGAACGCGCGGCGGCCCTGGAAGCGCTCACGGCGGTGGCGCGGGCCGGAGCCGACATCATCATCACCTACTGGGCCCCCCAGGCCGTGAGCTGGCTGAACG
>JAPPFO010000241.1 GCA_028875175.1 Chloroflexota bacterium
GTCCTATATGCCGCTGCTGGCCGAGCGCGGATGGACCCCGGATCTCTCCGAGATCGATCCGATGGACCGGTCCGCGGCCAAGTTAATGTGGCTCAATTACCCCAACAATCCGACCGCCGCGGCCGGTTCGGAGGGGTTTTTCGCAGAAGCGCTGGAATTCTGCCGCCGCAACCAGATCCTCCTCTGCCAGGACGCGGCCTATTCCGAGGTCACGTTCGACGGGTTCCGCGCCACGAGCGCCCTGTCCCAACCCGGGGCGCTAGATTACTGCGTTGAATTCCATTCGCTATCCAAGACCTACAACATGACCGGCTGGCGAATCGGCTGGGCCGCCGGCAACGCCGCCGTCATCGAGGCTTTGGCGCGGGTCAAGAGCAACATGGACTCGGGGATGTTCGCCGCAATTGAAGCGGCCGGCGTGGCTGCCCTGGAGATGCCCGAGGAGTGGATCAGCAGGCGCAACAAGGCCCTGGAGGCGCGGCGCGATCGCGTGGTCGCGGCGCTGCGCCGGATGGGGCTGGCACCGGAGGTTCCCGCCGCCAGCCTCTATGTCTGGACGCCGGTGCCGCAGGGGTTTGATTCCAGTTCCTTTGCGGCCCACGTGATCGACGAGGCCGGCGTCGTGGTGACTCCGGGACTGGGATTCGGTCCCGGCGGGGACGGCTACTTCCGAATTTCGTTGACCACGCCGGATGCGCGCCTGGACGAAGCTATGGACCGACTGGCGCGACTTAACTTTTGAACCGCGAATCCGGGGAGCCGGTCTTCCTGGTTGGTCTGGAACTGCCCGGGCGCGGCATCTGGACGCCGAAGGACAACCTGGCCGAACTGAGCGAGTTGGCCGAATCGGCCGGCGCCCGGGTCTGCGGGCAGACCCTGCTGCGGGTGCGCCGCCCCAACCCGGCGTTGCTCATCGGGACCGGGCAGGCCGAGGAAGTGGTGGCAGAAGCCGCCCGGTTGCGAGCGCAGGCGATCGTATTCGACGCCGAGCTGCAACCGCGCCAGCAACGCAACTTGGAACGGCGCGCGCGCCGCAAGATCCTCGACCGGACCGCCTTGATCCTGGACGTGTTCGCCCGCCACGCGGGATCCGCCGAAGGCAAGCTGCAGGTCGCCCGGGCCCAGATCGATTACCTGCTGCCGCGCCTCTCCGACCTCTGGGTCCAGTTCTCACGCACCGGCGGCGGGATCGGGACGCGCGGTCCGGGCGAGACCCAGATCGAACGCGACCGCCGCGAACTGCGCGCGCGCCTCTCGGCCCTGGACCGGCAAATCGAACGGCTCCGGTCGCGGCGCTCCATCGCCCGCGCCCAACGCGCCGAAGCCGGACTAACCGTTGCCCTGGTCGGATACACCAACGCGGGCAAGACCAGCCTTCACGCAGCGCTCTGCGGCGACGCCGATCCCGGCGAGCCGCGCATGTTCGCGACCCTGGATCCGAAAGTCCGCCGGGCCGAATTGCCGGGTGGCCAGTTGGCCTTGCTGATCGATACGGTCGGTTTCATCAACCGATTGCCGCCGCGCCTGGTGGCCGCATTCAGAGCCACGCTGGAAGAAGTTGAATCGGCTGACGCGATCGTCCACGTCGCCGACGTATCCTCCCCGCACTTATCGGAAAAGGTCGAGACCGTCGTCGCCACGCTCGAGGACCTTGGTCTGGGCGACAAACCAAGCGTCCTGGCACTGAACAAGGCCGACCGCCTGCTCCCCGGAGAGGGACCGCCGGTGCCCGGCGGGTTGCTGGTTTCGGCCCGCACCGGTGTCGGTCTGGACTTGCTGCGCGAGGCGATCGGGAGGGCCGCCGCCGCCGACTGGCAAAAGTTCGTGGTGCAAATCCCCTATCGCAACGGCGCCTTGCTCGAACGGATCAGATCCGGGGGAAGGATTGCGCGGTTGCACTATTCGGGGGACCGCGTGTTGGTGCAGGGCAGCGGCCCGCCAGCCCTCCTCAGCCTCTTGCGCCAATACGCGACCAAGGAATCACTCGGCGTTTGATCTGGGCGACGGCTCATTAACTCTGGCGGACGATACCGGGGAGACTCAGCGAGACCGACGACCGTCGACACCGGCAGATGACTTGCTTAGCTGGATTGGGATGATTAACACAGAGATGATGGACAGAAAACGACCCAAGAATGGCGCTGCGATCGGCTACGAAGCCGAATTGTGGGCGATGGCCGACACCATGCGCGGATCAATGGATGCGGCCGAGTACAAGCACGTCGTCCTGGGC
>JAPPFO010000120.1 GCA_028875175.1 Chloroflexota bacterium
CGGCCGGGCCTTGTTGACCGTGAGCATGCGGCCGCCCATGTTGCTGCCGTTCAGGCCCTCGATCAGTGCCAGAGCCTCGTCCTCATTGGCCATCTCGATAAACCCGAAGCCGCGGGAGCGTCCCGTTTCACGATCGATGATGATCGTGCACGACGTCAGTTCGCCGTACTGCGATGCCTGCTCGCGCAGTTCTTCTTCGGTGGTCGAGTACGGCAAGTTGCCGACATATATGTTCATTCGAAACCGTTCCTGAACGCCGTCGCTGTGGACGTGCGTCCGTCTACACCCGCCTTCGCGCGGGAGCTCCAGACCATCCGTCAGTAAGCAAAACGCCGCAGTGAACCAGATGTCGGAAAGGTCGATTCAGGTTTACCGTTCGAGAATCGAAAGGCTTAGCGTGAACGAGAAACCTCGCAGACGGCGGCAGACGGAAGATTCGATACCAAGGTCACCACGTGCAATCTAGCACGCATTGGCCATGCCGGGCGTCCGCTTTGAATAACCGTGCCGCCAGCGGACGGCGGTATCTGTTGGTGCGGTAGGGTTCCCTGCCCGGCGGCCAGACAGACGGGTTTCCGATGGCCCACCAGCAACCCAACATCCTGTGGTACTGCACCGACCAGCAACGCTTCGACACCATTGGCGCACTTGGCAACCCTCACGTGCGCACGCCCAACCTGGATCGCTTCGTGGCGGAGGGCACGGCCTTTACCCACGCCTACTGTCAAAGCCCCATTTGTACGCCCAGCCGCGCCAGCTTTCTGACCGGCATGTACCCCAGCCGCGTGCACAATCCGCGCAATGGCAACGGCTGGGTCCATCGTGAGGTCGCCGCCAACCTGGTCACGCGCCAGCTGGCGGAGGCCGGCTACGACGGCGGGCTGGTCGGCAAGCTGCACCTGGCCGGGGCCTTCAACGGCCGCGAGCCGCGCGTCAACGACGGGTATCGCTACGTCAAGTACAGCCACGCGCCCCGCAACGACTGGCCGCTGGATCAGCACGACTACGCCGCCTGGGTGCAGGATCAGGGCGTCGATCCCTATTCGGTCCTCCTGCACAACTTCGACCGTCGCCATCTGACCGGCGCCCTGATGGCGCCCACGCCCGAGCAGGACAACACGCCGCCCGAAGTGCACCAGACGACATGGGGGACCGAGGCCTCGATCGACTTCATCAACCAAGCACGCCCGGCCGACCAGCCCTGGTTTCTCAGCGTGAACATGTACGACCCGCATCCGCCGTTCAACCCGCCCTGGGAGTACTACCGCCGCTACGACCCGGATGCGCTGCCCGGACCGCACTTTCGCCCCTCCGATCTGGAGCATCAGGGTCGTCTCACGGCCTCTGGGATCGACTTCCAGAGTGAATCCCAACCGCCGGAGGACTTCGAAGGCAAGAAGGTCCAGGCCGCCTACTACGCCATGATCGAGCAGATCGACGAGCAGTTCGGCCGCCTGATGGAAGCCCTGGAGGCGTCAGGCCAGGCCGACCGCACGATCGTCATTTTCACCAGCGACCACGGCGAGTCGGCCGGCGACTATGGCCTGACCCAAAAGGGCTGCCGGTTCTTCGACGGCCTCAGCCGCGTGCCGCTGGTCTGGCGCCTGCCGGGCCAGATCCAGGCCGGACTGGTCAGCGACGCGCTGGTCGAACTCACCGACATCGCGCCGACGCTATCGGAGTACGCCGGTCTGTCCGTACCCGAGGCCACACAGGGACGCACGCTGCGACCCATCCTGTCCGGCGACGCCCCGCCCCACACGCATCGGGACTTCGTCCGCTGCGAGTACCTGGACGCCGTCAATGCGCCGGACCACACCTTCGCCACCATGTACCGGGATCGTCGCTGGAAGCTGAACGTCTACCACGGCCACGGCATCGGCGAGCTATTCGACATGCAAGCCGATCCCCACGAGCACAACAGCCTGTGGGACAGCCCCGATCATCAAGGGATCAAGCTGGACCTCATGCAGCGCAGCTTCGACGCCACCGTCCTGGCCGCCGATCCGGGGCCGCCGCGCGTCTCTTCGTACTAACCCGCCGCCAGGCCTCGAGTGTCGGCCTGGTTCAGGCGGTCGACAGTTCGGGGCCGGCCGTCACCAGCGTGTAGGCCGGGTCGGCCATCACGGCGGCGGCTGCGTCGCGCACGTTGTCCGCCGTTACCGCGTCAATCAGATTGGGATAAGCGCCCAGGTAATCCAGGCCCAGCCCGTAGCGCTCCATCGTCAG
>JAPPFO010000006.1 GCA_028875175.1 Chloroflexota bacterium
CTCGCGGCGAAATGGCGAAAGCTCGCCGAGGCGCGCTGTGCGGAGAAGGGCGAGCGGCTGACGCCCGCCCGATTGGCGGTCTACGCGGAAATGCTGGCTTGCAATCGGCCGCTTTCCGCGTACGAACTCATTGCACTGCTGGAGCAGCGGCAGGGGCGCAAGATCGCGCCGCTGAGCGTTTACCGGCACCTGGACTTCCTCATGCGCAACGGCCTCGTCCACCGGCTGCAATCCGCCCAGACCTACCTGCCGTGCGACCACCCGGACCACCCCCACGAGAGCCAGTTCCTGCTGTGCTCCTCCTGTGGCCACGTGGACGAGGTGGAATCGAGGGGGTTGGAGACGCTGCTGTCCCAGATCGCGGACGAGCACGGATTCCGGCCGGATGACGCCGTCGTCGAGATCAAGGGAGTGTGCGGCACCTGCGCCGTTGACGATTCCCACTGAGCGGCACTCTGACCTGTCGCATCCCCTCGCGGGCATCATTGGCGAGTGCGCAGGCGTCCTTGCCCGGCGCGTGGCTTATGGCTGACTTTTCCTAGCGATGTCGCCCACTCGGATGGTGCCGGGTTCGATCACCCTCGCATTGATGCCGCGCAGGTTGAGTTGTCGCCCCTGATTCGAATTGACGAAATGAGTGGCGTCTTTGCCGAAGCGAGCGGAGAACTTTCGGCAGCCCGTATGGGGAGCCGCGGTCACCTCGATCAGGGCTTCGCCGAGTTGCAAACGCGTGCCCGGCGGCAGGTTCTCGTGGCCGAGATCAAGATCGACGTAGAGCTGGTCACCCGCCAAGGGCCAGCGCTCCCGGCTCTGGGCCACCAACGCGGCAACCCTGGCGTTCATCAGGGTGAGCTGCATGTCCAGGTGCTCGGCTGAATCGCGTCCGCTGTTGCCCCACTTGTCCCCGACTAGCCCTGCCTCGAGGTCGAGCATGCCGACTTCCAGAACCTCCCGTTCGTCGGTGCGGGGCCGGCGCACGAGCATCTCGAGGCGGCCGCTGTCGCTCGGCGATGCCTGAATGTGGGCCAGGCCCGCGTCGAGCTCATCGCGGGTCAGGTGTTTCATCGCGCATCCTTGGTGAATGTTGGGCGAGGCGGGAAACCCAGCCGGTTCCCTAAAGTTGACATCGTTCGCCGTCAGAAGTCCAGCCGCACGCCCAAGCGTATAAGGCCCTCGCTCCACGCGGGCTCCGCGGACCGAGGGCATCTTGCCCTCGCAACGGCCCCCACGACTCCAATCGAGGGCAAGATGCCCTCGCTCCGATGGGCCACGCTCTGCCCAGGCGTCGTCCCCCGGTCGAAGCGTTTTCCCGCGGAGCGAGGGCGTCTCGCCTTCTCGGACGGCGCGAAGCGCCGTTTCAACGCCGCGCTTCGCATGGGGCCTGCCGGCTGGTGTTGTTGATGGGCACTGCGCCTTCGACGTGCTCAGCAAACGCTGCGGGCGACAGGTCGAACATCGGCAGCACGCCGCATGTGCGGGGCGCCATGCCCTCAAGCGCGACGCACTCGCCGGCGCCCAGCGACTCCGGCAGCGCCTCGGAGAGCAGGATCGCGCGGCCATCGACCCAAGCGGCCAGCAGCTCGTCGTCCGTGGCGGTGAGCACCGCATCGTGGGGGTCTTGGCCAGCGTGCGCGACCAGGATCAGGTCCGCCCGCAGGCCCGGCTCGATCGCGCCGAGCCGATCCTCCAGCCCAAGCGCGTAGGCGCCGTTGACGGTGGACATGCGCCAGAGCTTCTCGGCGGGCAGCGCCACGCCCCTGGCTGAGGCCACCCGCCTAGCGCACTGAAGTTCCTCGCGCATGCTGAACGAGCCGCTCGGCGACCAGTCCGTCGATAGGGCGACCCGCACGCCGCTGTCCACCGCGTCGGCGATGTCCAAGGTCTCGCCGTACAAAGCGAGATTTGAACGCGGCGACCAGACGAGCGTGACGTCGAACTCGCGCATCACGGCGTAGTCTTCCCGATCGGTCGCCACGCCATGGACCAGGGCGTAACGCCGGTCACGGCGCTGCGCCCGCTGCAGGTAGCGCGCCACCTCGGCCCGTGCCGCACAACTCGACTTTCGGCCTTCGCCGACATGCGCCACGTAGGCCATGAACGCCAGTTCTGGATCGGACGGCGGCGGAAATCGGTGGACGGCACCGCCAGCGCACTCATCCCTCAGATCCTCCACGGCTTCGAAGGAGAAGGGGAAGACTTCAACGTCGGC
>JAPPFO010000027.1:0-1429 GCA_028875175.1 Chloroflexota bacterium
CCGATCACCTGACCGAATACCACGATGTTGGTCTCGTTCGGGTCTTGGCAATCCAGCTCGACCGATCGAATGTGAAGACACTCAAGGTGCACGGGGCTATCGGCCACGCGGGGGCATTTGACCAGCCGCGCGGGAGCCTTGGCCAGACCGGCGTACTCGAACTCGTCCACGTTGGAAGGGGACGGTACCGACGACGCGCTCATCTGCTCGCGCAATTCCCAGGTGGCCAAGTTGACTACGAACTCCCCGGTCGCTTGTGCATCGCGCACCGCGTCCTTCAACCCGCCGTGATCATGGTTGCCGGTGGCGGCGAACATCACCTGCGGAGGGTTGTACCCGACCCCGTTGAAGAAGGAATAGGGGGCGAGGTTGGCAGCCCCGTCGCTGCTCAGAGTCGATATCCATCCTATTGGCCGCGGTACTACTAGGGCGCTAAGGCTGGTAAAGGCCGAGTCGGCGCCTGAATCAAGGTCTAGGAACAATCAATACCCCCACAGATCAAAGAGTGGATTTGGCAACTGATGGCAATCACGAACCCGCCCGCTCCCTAAATGCCCCCGATGAAGGGGTCTGGGTTTAAGCGCTGGGGTCCACCGGCAAGCCGGATCCGGTCGCGATCTCCCACTTGAACCCGTCCGGATCGGCGAAATAGCCGGAATAGCCGCCCCAGAAAGTCGGGGCCGCGGGTTTTACGATTCGGGCACCGGCCGCCTCGGCAGCCAGAAGGACGTTGTCTACTTCGGCGCGGTTGGCCACGTTGTGGGCGATAGTGAACGCGTGCTGGCCTTCCGGCATTTCTCCGAGAAGGTCGGAACCGGTTTCGTCGGCCAACGACTCCAGCGGATAGAGCGCCAACATCAATTCTGCGAGCAGAAAAAAAGTTATGGATGGGCCGCCCGCATCATGTTCCGGGAATCCGAGTCCGTCCCGATAGAACCGCGTAGATGCTTCAAGATCGGCTACCCCGAGTGTGATGATGCTGATCCGCGGTTCCATGGCACTGGCCCTGCTGTTTCCGGCCCCTCGATGTTGCCCTTATCGGCGTTGGCTGCAGAATGTCACCGTTTTGCCCGGATACCGGCATCCCCGGATGCGGATATGGTTGCGGGGGTCGGATTCGAACCGACGACCTCCGGGTTATGAGCCCGACGAGCTGCCACTGCTCCACCCCGCACGCGGAATACGGATGTCAGCGAGCCGATCTATAAGCCGCATTCTGTAATCGGTTGCCATCTATCTTGACCGACCGGTTGCCCGGCGGTTCTTTGCACCCCACCTGGGACTCGGCGGGCCGCGTCATCGTCCCGGCTTGGGCTTGCTCCGGATAGAGTTTGGCCTTTTCACTCCGGCTTTACCCGGCATTAGTCTCTGTGCCACTGGTCCTCGCCTTTCGGCGGACGGGCGTTACCCGCTATCCTGCCCTGCAGAG
>JAPPFO010000027.1:1439-2194 GCA_028875175.1 Chloroflexota bacterium
CCACCCCGCTCGTAATTGTAGCGAACCGGCGATGCCTATCCGACAAATGTGTGGACGGCCGACTACCAGGCCTGGGTCGCGAACCGAGAAGAAGCCAGAAGTGTGGAGCGAAGACGGCCGCCTGGGGTTGCCGGTGAGCGCCGGACCGGTCGATAAGCCGCATTCTGTCGTGGGCGGCCATCTATCTGGGACCGGCGTTGCCGCCGGCCTCGTGCGGCCTACCTGGGACTGGGCGAGCAGCCTGGTGGCGTCCCGACTTGGCCTTGCTTCCGGTAGAGGTTAGCCGTTTCACTCCCGCGCCCCCGAGGGGGCGTGGGCATCGTCACTGTGCCCCTGTTCCGGCCCTTGCCGGCGCGAACCGATTCGGGCGACGGGTGTTACCCGCTACCGCGCTCTGTGAAGTGCGGACTTTCCTCTCCGGCCGGAGCCGGAGCGGCCGCCTGACCGGCCCGACGCTCGCGCCCATGGTCACACAGCCGGGGTGGTTTTGGGGCCAGGGGCGCAGGCACGGTACGCCCCTATGGGGAATAGGAGAATCGTGTAGCGACGGGGGGACCTTAGCAGGGCAAGAGTGAGTGCGAGGTCGGGCCATTCCGGTCGACTCGATGGGTTTGGGTCTGGCGCGGCTGCCGGTTGGTATACCGGCGATCCGCGTGATCGCTCAACCTGGGTGACCTCTCGGCCGAGGCCGGGAGGTGTCATCCCTAGAAAGGAGGTGATCCAGCCGCAGCTTCCGCTACGGCTACCTTGTTACG
>JAPPFO010000043.1 GCA_028875175.1 Chloroflexota bacterium
CCACGCAGACGCTGCCCGAAGCCGCGGGCGGCGCCGGCGGCTTCACCTACAGCCTGTCGCCGGACTTGCCGGCGGGGCTGTCCTTCGATCCGGCCAGCCGCGCCCTCACCGGAACCCCGAGCGAGGGCGGCGAGCACACCATGATCTACACCGCCACGGACGCTGACGGGACCCAGGTCGGCTTGTCGTTCCAGATCGTCATCCTTGCGACGGCCCTCCAGCTGAATGACGACGCCGCTCTGGAAAAGCCCGGCACGCCGACGGTGTCGCGAAAGACGTTCAGCGAGCCGACCAACCCGGCGCTGGAGGTGACGTGGACCGCCCCCACCAGCGGCGCGACCCCGACTGGATACGAGGCGCAGTACCGCAAGCAGGCCGAAGACCCCGCGGCGTGGACGCCCTACAGCGGTGCACTGGGCGCCACGGCGACCAGCCTGACCCTGTCTGACTTGGAGGCGGGGGCCACCTACGAGGTGCAGGTACTCGCGCTGAACAACGACGAACGCGGCCCCTGGTCGGACACCGGCACCGGTCGGGCCAACCGGGCGCCAACCGCGACCAGCGCGTTCTTCAATGGCGGTACGTTCTCCGTCGGCAGCACGGCCGATTACCGCGAAACTGGACCCGGCGCGCTGGGCGTCTTCTTCGCGGACGCCGACGGCGACGCGCTGACCTATGCGGCCGCCGCGCAGCATCCGGCCTTGCTCGGGGTCAGCCTGTCCGGCTCCGCTGGGTCGGCCCATCTGCGGGCCACCCTGCTTAACCAGGGCTCGTCCAAACTCACGCTCACGGCCCGCGACCCCTACGGCGGGTCCGTGACGCGGACGGCGACCATCAGCATCACCGCGAAGACGAGCCGGGACATAGCCGAGAACTCCGCTGCCGGCACGGCGGTGGGGAACCCGGTGACGGGGACGCCCTATAACGGCGGGGCGCTGAGTTACACGCTGAAGGGCAAGGCGAAGGACTCCGGGAAGTTCGTGATCGACGCCGCCAGCGGCCAGATCAGCGTCAAGCAGGGCGCCACGCTGGACTACGAGACCGACGATTCGAACCGGGAAACCGAAACATTCAACGGCCAGGTAATCGCCAAGTTCTATCGAGGCGAGGTGCACTACACGGTCGACGGCCACGCCGCCGCCATCAACGTCAACATCAAGGTGACGGATGTGGAGACCGGCAAGCCCGACGCGCCCACGCTGACACGCACGCAGTACAGCGAGCCGACCAACCCGGGACTGGACGTGACCTGGACGGCGCCGGCCGCCAACGGCCTGACGATCTCCGGCTACAACGTGCAGTACCGCAAGAAGGCCTCGGACGGTGAGAAAGCGGCGGCGTGGACGGCCTACAGCGGCACGATTGGCGGAACGGCAACGAGCGTGACGCTGTCAGACCTGGAGGCCGGCGCGACCTATGAGGCACAGGTGCGGGCGGAGACCAGCGAGGAGGGCGAGGGCCCCTGGTCAGACACCGGGACCGGCCGGGCCAACCGGCCGCCGACTACCACCAGCGCACTCTTCAATGGCGGCACGTTCTCCGTCGGCAGCACGGCTGATTACAACGAGACTGGGAATGGTGCCCTTGGGGTCATGTTCGCCGACGCGGATGGCGATGCGCTGACCTATGCCGCCGCCGCGCAGCATCCGGCGTTGCTGGGCGTGAGCTTGTCCGGCGCCGCCGGGCAGGCCCAGTTGCGAGTGACGCTGCTCAACCAGGGCTCATCGAATCTGACCTACACGGCCACCGACCCCTACGGCGGGTCCGTGACCCGCACCGCGACCATCGGCATCACCGCAAAGACGAGCCGGAGCATTGCCGAGAACTCCGCCGCCGGCACGGCGGTGGGGGACCCGGTGACGGGCACGCCCTACAACGGCGTCGCGCTGAGCTACACGCTGAAGGGGAATGCGAAGGACTCCGGCAAGTTCGTTGTCGACTCATCCACGGGCCAGATCAGCGTCAAGCAAGGCGCAACGCTGGACTACGAAACCGACAACTCCAACCGGGAAACCGAAACATCCAACGGCCAGATCATCGCCAAGTTCTACCGGGGTGAGGTGCACTACACAGTCGACGGCCACGCCGCCGTCATCAACGTCACCATCAAGGTGACGGACGTCGAGGCCGGCCAGCCCGCCGCGCCGACGCTGACGCGC
>JAPPFO010000096.1 GCA_028875175.1 Chloroflexota bacterium
ACGCTCCGCAACCGTCGCCATCGAAACGGTGTCCGGTGCCGTGATCCTGGAACAGCTACGCGGACCGGCGCGCACCGTCGTGGCCGGCTTCGGCTGCGGCGTCAAGTGCCTGACCGGCGCCAGCGTCCGCACCGAGGAACCCCCGGCCTCCGTCCGCGTACGCCTGGTCGGCCGATGACCGTAGGCGTGTTGCTGGCGATGGTCTGCATCGTCCTCTCTCTCGGGGCGATGCTCGGCGCCCTGATCTACTTCAACGTCCGCGAGCGCCGCGAATCACGACAGACCGAGAACGCCAGCGGCGATCACCAAGGCCGCGGCGGGAATCAACAGCGCAGCGACCATCAGTAGCGGCGCAACGGCGAAGCGGTCGGCCTCGGCTCTTCGCCGACGCTGCCGGGCCTGCCACAGGGCGCGATCCGTAGCGTAGGACATGCTCATGCTTTCGATTGTCGGCAGGTAGGGACCGCAGCGGCGGCCGAAGCGCCACGGCCTGCCCGCTACTGCCACGCCAAGCCCAGGCGGGGCCGGGTGAAACCGGCGCTGGGGTCTCGGCTCAGCGTATGGAACCCCGGCCCCCACCATAGGAGTCACCGACCACCCTACCACGCCGGCAAGGCGGCCGCCGCTATCGCTGTGAGACAGACCCCCGCCGGTGAGAGGGGGGGGCCGGCGGAGGTTGGAGAAGGGTAGGCAGGCGGCCGGGGCTTGGACAGCAACCGATGGATCGGGACAGAACACCCGTTCAACGAAGCAACCCCGGCCGCGCCGCTTACTCTGATTTTATCGGCAGCGCCGCGAGGCACCATGAAACGGCCGCGGCGCACCGCCGCCATCGCGTGGCCAGTGGGGCGCCGTCCCGCTCACAGCGGGTCACCCTCCCACCAAAGCACCGAAGCCCGCTGCTGCAGCATCTCCGTACTTGACCGCGGCGGGCGATTATTGTCAGTCCACGGCGTTTATGGTGGCGCGTGAGCCCGTGAATCTGCGGGCCATCCCCCCACCTTCGTCAGCTTCGCGCCCATGGCGACGTCGGCCGCGAGCGCGATCCCGCCGATCGCCACGCGCCCGGGCGCCCCGCTACGGCTGCCGGTGGGAGCCCCGCCCGTTCGGTCACCGATACGGCCGCAGCCCCAGCGCCAGCCCGCCCAGCCCGAGAACCAACGCCAAAGCCGAAGGAGGCGGGGCGGCCGATAATCGAAGTATGAGCCTGACGGCGCCGCCCAAGCGTGGCCGCTGGCGCTGGTGGCGCTCCTGCTGGCGGCGCTGGCCAAGTGGGCCCGAAACACCGAATGCCGTTGCTGTCGTCTGGCGCATCGCTACAGGCTGATTCGTGCTACTTCCGGAGGCCGGCCAAGTCGCCGGGCCTCCGGCCGCGCGGCGCTGATAGTGCATATGATTACCATGGGAGCCGGGGAGGGGACTGAATGAAAGGATTAGAGGGTTCCGATCCAGGATGGTACGCCCCGCGGCCTCGGAAGGTGGCGCGGGGCCTGGTGGCGGTGGCGGTGCTGGCCGGGATGGCCCCGCATCTGGAGGCGCAGACGCTGCGGGACAGGGTCGCCATGACGATGCGGATACCCGAGCATGCCCGGGTGCAGCGCTACGCCAAGTACTACGCATCGCCGAGGCAGCGTCCGTGGTTGCGAGAGGTGATGCAGCGGGTCGGGTTCTACGGCGACCATATCCTGGCCCGAGTCGAACACCGGGACCTGCCGCCGGAATTGATCTTTTTGCCGGTGATCGAATCGGGCTATGAGAGCACGGCGACCTCGCCGGCGGGAGCGGTGGGGCTGTGGCAACTGATGGGGAGAACCGCGCGGGAGAACGGTCTGGACACGGACGGTGTGGTCGATGAACGGAGAGACTTCTGGAAAGCGACGGAAGTGGCGTTGAGGATCCTGCAGGCGAACTACGGCGACCTGGGCAGCTGGGAGTTGGCGCTGGCGGCGTACAATGCCGGATCGTGGCGGGTGCGAGCCGCGGTGAGGCGCAGCGGCACGCGAGATTTCTGGGAGCTGCGCGAGCAAGGGTACCTGCCGAGAGAAACGAGGGAGTATGTACCGCGCTACTACGGGTTGCTGGCGGCGCTGCGCAGCCTTCCAGAGAAAGAATGGCCGCGGCTGGAAGGCCAGCCGCGGTGGCGCCGTACGGCGG
>JAPPFO010000011.1 GCA_028875175.1 Chloroflexota bacterium
CCTGAGGACCCAGCTCTACCATCGGGTCCGGGAATTCATGGAGACATACGAGTTCCTGGTCTGTCCCGTCAACCAGGTCCCCCCTTTCGACGTCAAGCAGCCCTACGTGGAGGAGATCAACGGCGTCAGGATGAAAACCTACATCGACTGGATGCGGTCCTGCTGGACCATCTCGGTGCTGGGTCTGCCGGCCATCTCGGCGCCGGCCGGCTTCACCCCGGAGGGGCTCCCGGTGGGTATCCAGATTGTGGGCCGCCACCAGGACGATTGGGGCGTGCTGCAACTGGCCCACGCCTACGAGCAGGCCACCGGCTTCTGGAAGCGCCGCCCGCCACTGTGCTCCGACAGCGCCGACTGAACCATCCGAGTGTGGCGACTTCGAAAAAACGGCTCTCTCACAACACAATTCGGCAGGACGCCTGCCGGCCCGGGCAGCAGCGCCATGAGCGAAACGAGAACAAGGCCCGCGCGGCTTCGACGAAAGACGCGCCGTGAACGGCCGGCGGCCGAACAGGCTGCGCTGTCGTCGACGAGGCGCCCGGACGATGACGGCGGCGCCAAGCGGTCATCGGCGGGTTCTCCTGCACTGACCGGCCGCGCCCCCATCCCGAGCCGCCAGGCCCTGGCGCTCGCCCTCCTGGTGGCGATCAGCTACCTTCCGGCGCTCGAGGCCGGTTTTGTCTGGGACGACCTCATCTTCGTGGAAGAGGCGGCCGTTCACCACTGGTCCGGGCTGTGGAGCATCTGGTTCTCGCCCGCCGAAATCGAGAAGGAAGGACACTACTGGCCTGTCGTGTACACCAGCTTCTGGCTGGACCACAAGCTGTGGGGGCTGGAGCCGCTCGGCTATCACGCCGTCAACGTGGCGCTGCACCTGGTCAACGTGCTGCTGGCATGGTTCCTCCTGAGGCGGCTGGCCGTGCCCGGCGCCTGGGTCATCGCGGCCGTCTTCGCCGTGCACCCCCTGCACGTCGAGTCGGTCGCCTGGGTCATGGAGCGCAAGGACCTGCTCTCGGCGTTGTTCTACCTGGCGGCGGCGCTGACCTGGATCCGGTTTGTAAAGACCCCTCGGCCGGGACGCTATGCGTTGGCCCTGGGGCTGTTCGCCGCCGCCCTGCTGTCGAAGTCCATCGCCGTCACCCTGCCCGCCGCCCTCCTGATCTACCACTGGTGGCAAGCGGGCCGGGTGACGCGCACGGACCTGGCCCGGCTGGCGCCCTTCTTCGGCGTGGCGCTGGTCATCACCGCCCTGGACCTGTCGTTCTACACCTCGCGCGAGCCGCTCGATCTCGGCTACTCGCTGGCGGAGCGTGTGCTGATCGCGGCGCGCGCCCTGTGGTTCTACGCCGGCAAGCTGGTGTGGCCGGCAGACCTGGCCGTCATCTATCCGCTCTGGGATGTCAGCGCCGCCGATCCGGTGGCCTGGGCCTACGTTGCGGCCGCCGCGGCCCTGGCGGCGGCGCTCTGGTTCGGCCGGCAGCGGCTGGGCCGGGGACCGCTGGCGGGAATCCTGTTCTTCGCCGTCACGCTGTCGCCCGTGCTCGGCTTCGTCGACTACGGCTACATGCAGTTCTCCCTGGTGGCCGACCGGTTCCAGTACCTGGCGGGCCTGGGGGTGCTGGCGGTGCTGCTGGGGGCGGCCAGGCGCGGGGTCGACCGACTTCCCTCCGCGACAAGGACGGCCGCTGCCGCCGCACTCATCCTCGTGCTGGCCATGCTGGGCGCCCTGACCTGGCGCCAGGCGGGCATCTACCGCGACGAGGTCACCTTCTTCAGCCACATCCTCGCGCACAATCCAAACGCCCGGGACGCACACCTCAACCTGGTGGGCCCGTTGTCGGACGCGGGACGCCTCGAGGACGCGCTGGCCGCCGCCCGCGCCGCTGTGGAACAGCGCCCCGACCACTCGCTTGCGAATTCCAATCTTGGCCGGACACTCGTTCTCCTGAATCGGTTCGAGGAAGCGGAGGGAGTGCTGCGCACCGCCCGGAAGCTCGATCCACGCAACGCCACCGCCCATCAGAATCTCGGGGAAGCGTTGCGCCGGCAAGAACGAGCAATGTACCGTGCGGCGCTTGCGATCAAGGAAGACTACGCGGCGGCCTATGGGGGGCTGGGCGCCGTGTTTTTCGAGTTGGAGCGCTACGAGG
>JAPPFO010000068.1 GCA_028875175.1 Chloroflexota bacterium
GCTACGACCGCCGGCCCGAGGACGCCAAGCGGCGCACCGCCGGCCTGCTCCACGTGCCCTACGTCGCGGCGCCAATGCTGCCGGTGGCGGACGCGCCCGCGGATGCCGAGGATGAATCCCCACCGGCCGCGAGCTCGTCGCCGCCCGGGCGCGGCGATCGGGTTCGGCCGGAGAGTGGTTGAGCACCTGCGCAGCAGCAGGCCCCTTCGGGATCGGCACTGAACGTGATGGCTGCACCCTGTCCGGTCCCGACCTTCTTCCGCGCAGCCAGGAACTTGACCACGTCCATCCCCGATGCGCCCGCTGCCCTCATGCTGTCGATCAGCTCCTGCGTCTCGCGTTTGACCTCGCCGGCGGTGTCCGGGTCCGGGTCGAGGGGGAGAGGGAGCGAGCCCTCTTCTTCTTTCTCTCTTTCCGGATCTGATTCGGGTGAACGGTTGTTCGTAGTCCCGGTACCCGTTCGTTCGTAGGTAGGCGCCCTCTCGTTCGTAGTCCATGTCCCTAGACTACGAACGGTTGTTCGTAGTCTGCCAGCGAGCTCGTACTCCGCTGTGTGCGTGTCCCGGCGCAGCCCGCGGTGCTTGATCAGACTCTTGGTCACCAGCTCGCGGAGCCCCTTCTGCACCGCGCGAGGGGTGAGCCCGGTCTCCTTGGCGATGGTGCCGGCGCTCGGCCACGCGTGGTTGGTGTAGCCCCACGGTCCGAAGCAGTACTTGCTGAGCACGAGGTAGGCGGCGATCGCCGACTTGGAGAGGCCGCCGAGGTGGGCCAGGAACTCCAGCTCCACCATCAGAAATGAGCGGTCAGGCATGGTCACCCTCCGACACAGGGTTTACGCGTCGCTGATCAGGCGACGGGTCATCGTACCACGTGCCGCAGCGGGGAAAAAGAAGGCGCTCCGGCAGTGTCGGTGCCGGGCGCCGCGGTGGCCCGGGGAGATCAGACCCCGAGCGTATTGAGTATTGACAGGGGACACGGCCGACGTCAAGGCAAATCGCCGCGGTCGGTCACGTGTGGAGTGCCGTCGCCCCGCCTGCAGGTGCACCTGGTTGAACTCTTTTCAGGGCACCGCCGGGGCCGTAGCCAGCCCCTGGAGGCCGTGCTATGCTGATGTCATCCTCCTTTCCATGCGATAGCGAGGGTCCCTCCGTTTTCCCCTCCCTGTCGATGCCGCTGCTGGGTTGTCCACCCCGGTAGCGGCTTTTTTTGTGCCCGCTGCTCTGCACCGTAACTGCACCACCATGGTACACTGGCGCATGTCGTCTCGCCTGTTCGAAGCGCGGCGCTACCGCCGGCGCCTGTCGGTGTCGATGCCCGACACCACCGCCGACGAGCTGAACGGGCTCGCGGCCACCGCCGGAGTCCCGGTCTCGGCGCTGATTCGCGAGGCGCTGCGGCGCTCGCTGCCGGCGATCCGCCGCGAGATCACGCGCAACGCCGCGGAGGAAGGAAAGTGAGGGCGGCACCCACTCCCCGCTGCTACGCGGGCCGGCGCGATCCAGACGGCACCAGCGTCACCCGCCCCGACGGTTCGCCGCTCGATCTCGAACCTTCACTGGCCGTGTGGCGTCACTCGCCTTCAGGGTTCGAGTGGGGCTTCGCAGGCTCCGGGCCGGCGCAACTCGCCCTGGCGTTGCTGCTCGACCATACTGGAGATTCGGTCGTGGCCCAATCTCACTATCAGCGCTTCAAGGTCGACGTCGTGGCGCGCTGGCGCGGCATGGAATGGACCCTGGAACCGCGCGAGATCGACGCTTGGCTGGCGGTCCATACCGAATGAGCGCTGCCGCGCCCCCGGAGGTAGCACGCAGCCCGTGGGCGCCGGTGGTGACCGTGGTAGTGGCGCTGCTGGCGCTGTTCGCCACCCTGGCAATCCTGGTCGGGGGCGCTCTCGGACGAATGGAGACGCGCCTGCGCGCCGACGTGGCCGCGCTGGCCGTCGAGGTGGGCGATCTGCGCGCCGAGGTGGGTAATCTGCGCGCCGACGTGGCCGCGGTGCGCGCCGACGTGCACGCCGTGGCCGAGCGCGTGGCCCGCATCGAGGGGACGCTGGCCGCCTGGCGACCGCCGGCGAACGGCAGCCCCTCGCCCAGCACGGTGGTGCCCCCGTGAGC
>JAPPFO010000190.1:0-9947 GCA_028875175.1 Chloroflexota bacterium
GGGGACTTCCCCACCATCTGTGGCACCGGGACCGAGGACTACGTCGGCGGCTCCTACGACTGGAGGGTGGCCGGCCAATACCGCACCTACACCACCCCCTTCCTGGGCATGCACCAGGTCATAAAGCCCGACGGCCACATGCTCAACAAGCACCGCCATGCCATGTACCGCTTCCACGTCCTCGACCCGATCCGCTTCCAGAGCGACCTGCGCGTCACCATCCAGGACCTCGGCTTCCATCCCGATCAGGACTTTGACGGCAAGGGCAAGCTATTCATGGCCCGCCAGGACGACATCTGTTCCGTCGCCTACTGGTACCAGGCCCTGCCCACGGCGCCGTTTCCCGAGTTGCCCGACCGGATGTTCCTGACCCTGCCGTGAGGTCGGTGAGAGGCCGTCCGCGCAGGAAGCCCTTCCTCTAAGTTGACAGGGTGCCCGGTTATCCGTGGCACACTCGTTGGGTACTGATTTCGGACGCGGGAGCCGACCGTCTGACCGCACCAATTCCATCGCCGGGTACCAAAGCGCACCGTCACGGCCCCGGTTGCCAGTGCGCCGGACGCTGCGACGCCGCGCTTTTTGATGTCCCCGGCCTTCGCCTGGCATCCCGTCGCGGCTTTCTGAGGGCTACCCTCGCGGGCGCCGCCGTCGCCGGCGCCACCCCGTTGATCGCCCGCGCCGTGACTGAGGAGGAAATCGAGGCGGCGGAGCGCGAGCAGGCGGAGCTCGAACGCCTGGCCAAGGAAGAGCAGACGCTCCTGGCGGCGGCTCAGGCGCGTGAAGGCGCCCTCCAGCAGCAACTCGCCGTAATCGACCGGCAGCGCTTCGCGGCCGTCGATCGCCTGCGCGATGTCAACCGCCAACTCGAGACGGTGGAGCTCGAAGTCTTTGACATCAACGCGTCCATCGCCAACCTCAATCGGGCCCTGGCCCGCGAGACCGACAACCTCGGCGCCCGCGTCCGGTCGCTCTACAAGGCCGGGCGCACATCCATGCTGGAGACGGTGCTTTCGTCCTCGTCATTCTCCGAGGCTCTCGACCGGGCCACCTCGCTCGAGCGCGCCCTGGCCCAGGACCTCGAAGAGATCGATGCCCTGCGCCGCAGCCGCCAAACCGTCCAACTGCGAACGGCCGACCTGGCGGCCCGTCTCCAGCAGATGGACGAACTTCGCCAGGAAGCGGCCACGATCGAGTCCGAGCTCCAGCGCCGCTCCCAGGAACAGCAGGACCTCATTTTCGGCGTCCAACAACAACAAACCCTGCTGGACGCCAGCATCGACGCGTTCCAGGCTGAAGCCGCCGTCGTCGGCGACCGCATCCTGGTGCTCCGCGACATCCGTCAGCGCGAACTTGCCCAGCTCGAGCGCATCCTGGCATTGCAGCAGGCCCAGGAGCAGGCCCGCGAACTTGCCCGGCAGGTTGCCGCGACGCAGGGAACCTCGGTGGCCGGCATCTATACCTGGCCGCTCTGGGGCCTCATCACCACCGAGTTCGGCGGTTGTACCTTCGGCCAGTGTCCGCACATCGGCATCGACATCGCCGAGGACATGCTGGCCCCCATCGTGGCCGCCAACGACGGCATTGTGCTGGTGGCCGACTACGTGGTGCCGGGCAACCGCCAGGCTTCCTACGGGATGATCGTGGTCATTGCCCACAACCAGAACGAGGAGACCCTCTACGCCCACCTGGACGACTGGACCTCTCCGCCCCCGGTCTCGCCAGGCCAGTTCGTCAGCCGCGGCCAGGTCATCGGCTATGTCGGCCTCACCGGCTGGACCACCGGTCCGCACCTGCATTTCGAATACCGCGTCAACGGCGTGGCGCAGAATCCCCGCAGCGTTCTGGTCTGACCGGCAACGCCCACGTTTACGTTCGTTCTGCCCGGCGTGGGGTGCGTATCGCAGTCGAAGCGGCTCGTATCATGTCGCCTCACCCCTGCTTAACCTGAATCACTCAACAACCGGCCGCGGCCGCTAAGGAACCGTCACGGATGGACACCGCCACCGAAACGCCAGCCGCCTTCCAACTGAAGTACGACACGGCCGGCCTCATTCCAGCCATCTGCCAGGACGATGCCACGGGCGACATCCTCATGCTCGGCTACATGAACCGCGAGGCCTTTGCGCGCACGCTCGACTCCGGCACGGTCTGGTTCTACAGCCGCAGCCGTCAGGAACTCTGGCACAAGGGATCGACCTCCGGGAACTACCTCCACGTCGTTGACCTCGTGGCTGACTGCGACCGGGACGCGCTCTTGGTACGGGTCAACCCGGCGGGCCCGACCTGTCACCTGGGCGTGCGGTCGTGTTTCCACAATCCGATCGACCTCTGATGCGGATACGGACCTAGGAAGCGCCGCCGACCTGACCGCGATGACCGACCGCGTGAGCGCTCACCTGCGCAACCTGGGCGGGCAGATCGCCGCTCTCACGTCCGCAGACATTGAGCCTTTGACTTCCGCCGTGGAAGCCGCCTGGGCTGCGGACCGCACCGTCTTTGTCGCCGGCAACGGCGGCAGCGCAGCCACCGCCTCCCACTTCGCCACCGACCTGTCCAAGACCGCCGCCCCGAAGGCTCCGGGAGCGCGAGGCATTCGCGCGGTCGCTCTCACCGACAACATGGGCTTGCTGACGGCCTGGGCTAACGACCACTCGTTCGAGCACGTCTTCGCCGAGCAACTCCGCAACCTCGCTCGATGCGACGACCTCTTCATTGCCATCAGCACCAGCGGCGAGTCGCCCAATCTCCTCGCGGCGGTCTCGGCCGCCGGCGAATGTGGTGTTCAAAGCCTGGCCCTTGCGCCGCCGGCATCCACGCTTGGGCGGCGTGCTGGAATCCTGGTCCCCATTGAGGGCGAGTCCGTCCAAATCTCCGAGGACCTGCACCACATCGTCTGCCACGCGGTCACCGCGCGTATGGCCGATGTCCTCGCCAACGCCGCGTCGCGGTGATCGTCACTCAGACTCCGCTGCGTCTCAGCTTCTTCGGCGGAGGCACCGACTTCCCTGACTACTACCGCCTGGACGGCGGCGCCGTGCTTACGACGGCGATCGACAAATACGTCTACGTCATCGTCAAGGAACGGTTCGACGATGACATCTACATCAACTACTCCATCAAGGAAATCGTCCAATCGGTCGACGCCATTCGGCATGACCTGGTGCGTGAAGCCATGCGAATCACCCGCGTGGATCGCGGCATCGAAATCACCACATTGGCCGATGTGCCAAGCACCGGAACCGGGCTTGGGTCCTCTGCCGCCGTTACGGTAGGGCTGCTACACGCGCTGCACACCTACTGCGGGCGGCTGGTGGACGCCCGCACCCTCGCCGAACAAGCCTGCGGCATTGAGTTAGAAATCCTGGACCGACCGATTGGCAAGCAGGATCAGTACATTGCAGCCTTCGGCGGCCTGCGCGCCATTGACTTCCGTCCCGACGATGCAATCGATGTGGAGCGTGTCCAGGCCTCCCCAGCCACTACTCGGCGGCTCCAGGAGCGCCTCCAGGTGTTCTTCACGGGCCGAACGCGATCGGCGGCGGCCATCCTCAACCACCAGCAGCAACGTATTGAGCAGTCTCGAACCGACCTCGACCGTCTCAAGGCCTGCGCCCACGAGGCTCGCCACCTGCTCGCCTGCGGCCGGCTGGACGAATTCGGTCAGCTGCTTGACACCGCCTGGCATCACAAGAAATCCCTTGCCGAGGGCGTTTCAGACGCTGCCATCGACGAGCTCTACGCGCAGGCCCGCGACGCCGGCGCCGTGGGCGGAAAAATCGCTGGCGCGGGTGGCGGTGGATTCCTCGTCTTCTACGTCCCGCCGTCCCGGCAGGACGACGTGCGCCGGGCGCTTGCACCCTTGCGCGAACTCCCGGTCGCCTTCGATCCGGGCGGCGCCCGCGTCGTGTTCAATATCCACCGGTAGGCGCCGCGGCCTTCTCGTGAGCGATTGACGCCATGCACGTCCTCGTGACCGGCGGCGCCGGCTTCATTGGCTCGCACGTTGTTGACGCCCTGCTCCGGTGCGGTTACACCGTCACCGTCCTGGACAGTCTGGAATCGCGCGTCCACCCGGATCGATCCTGGCCCGAATGCTTGGCTGCCGTCCGGTGCGTACGTGGCGACGTCACCCAGCGCGACGATTGGCTGGTGGCGTTGGACGACGCCGATGCGGTCATCCACCTCGCGGCCTACCAGGACTACCAGGCCGACTTCAGTCGCTTCGCCCGCGTCAACGACGCCGGCACCGCCCTGCTTTACGAGCTCCTGGTGGAGCGCCGGCAGCCCGTCCAGCGGGTCGTTGTGGCCAGTTCCCAGGCCGTCTACGGCGAAGGCGCCTATCAGTGCCCCGAACACGGTCGGCAGTACCCGCCGCCCCGGTCGCCGCAACAGTTGTCCCGCGGCAACTGGGATCCAGTCTGCCCGGTGTGCCGGGCGCCCCTCGAACCGGTGGCCTCGACTGAGGAACACGCGTCCCCAACCAACGCCTACGGCATTTCCAAGCTCGCCACGGAGTCCTACGCCCTCACCCTGGGCGCCCGGCACGACATTCCTTCGGCGGCCCTACGCTTCAGCATCATCCAGGGGCCGCGCCAGAGTCCGGCCAACGCCTATTCCGGCGTGCTGCGCGCCTTCGTTGGCCATATCCGGCATGGACGGCGTCCTGTTGTCTATGAGGACGGCCGCCAGCGACGCGACTACACCCACATTCGCGACGCGGTATCCGCCCTCGAACTCGTGCTTGAGCACCCGGATGCGGTTGGACAGGCTTTCAACGTCGGCAGCGGCGCCGTCACAACCGTGCTTGAATACGCGAACGCCGTGCTCGCCGCGATGGGCGTCGACCTTCAGCCGGACGTGAGCGGACGCTACCGCCTGGGCGACACCCGGCACGTCTGGTCCGACACGACCCGCATTCGCACGCTCGGCTGGCGCCCGACCGGGACGCTCCAGGAGATCATCCGCGACTACCTCGCTTGGATCGCCGACGCAACAGTGGGCGAAGACTGGACGGCCCGCGCCCTCGCGCGCATGGAAGCCGACGGCGTCATCCGTCGCATCTCGTCCGCCGACTGATCAGGCGTCGTGTCTTGGGCGGCGCGGCAGCGGCGTCTGGTGGCAGACACATGCTTCGCCGTTACGAGCGAACGGTCGTCCTCGGCGGCTCCACCGGCACGGGCAGGTCTTGTCCGGCAACCGACGGATAGCGCCGAAACAGCTCGCCCCACGGCCCCTGCAGCGCCCGCCGCACCCGTCCCCGTCCGACCACGTTGTACCAGTACACGTCGTGATAGAGCCGCGACGCTGCGTACGACCAGGGCGCGATCACCGTCCGCAGCAGCACCTTCTCCAGCCGCTTCAGCGGCCCCCAGTAGATCGCCTTCTGCCCGCGGCTGGCAAACGTGTCCTCGCGGGCTGCCACCTGCCAGTGCACCTCGTCCAGGTCCGCGCCCACCACCTCGATCTCACGGGCATCCGCCGTTCCCAGGCCGTCCTCGTGGGCCATGCGCAAGAACGGAATCTCGAACGGATCCAGGCCCATCAGGCGCGCGCTGGTCGCGTCCAGCGCCACCTGGTCGGCGCCCGCCAGCATCAGGTTCCGCTCATGCACCCGCAGGCAGCGCGGCCCCGGCCCCTCGCCCACCAGCGTGCCGTCCATCACGGCAAATATGCCCGGGTGAATCTCCTGCTGAATCATCAACAGATCCACCAGCGTTTGGTGAATCGTTGCATGGCAGTAGTGCCGCTTCTCGAACAGCAACCCGCCAAACGCATTCTTCATCGCGCCCGTGATCGTCGTGAACACGTGCGTCTTCACCGTTGGCAGGTGAATGATGTTTGCCCCGATCAGCCGCCGCGGAATCCGAATGCCCTCCGGGTAAACCTCGTGCAACGTGCGCAGTCGGCCCTTTGGCTCATATCGAACCCACGCCTCGTCCTCGTACAGATGTACGTTGCGGATGCCGTGCGCCATCACCACCGGCAGGTGCTTGTTGCGGCGTTCCCCAACGTGGGCGTCCACCACCACCGTTCGGTTGTGCGCTCCAAAGAGCGACGCCGGCTCGAACCCGTCGGCCGTCAGCTTCCGAATCACGCCATCCAACTGCCATGGTGTGGTCGAGCAGGCCGGATACCAGTGGTGCCACGAGACGTTGATCTTCAGCGCGGTCTCGGCGCTGCGACGCAGGGCCGACTCGTAACCTGCGGTCTCCATTGCTCGCCCTACGTCGTCCAGCACGCGCTCGGGCCTGGTCTGAATCAAGGCGACGCGAGTCATGCACGCGAGTCCTGGCTGGGTGGGGCGCGTCCGATCTTACGGCGCGTCCGTGATCGCCTTCGTCGGACGACCAGGCTCTCCGCGCTCAGGCATCATGCGCGCAGCAAGCCAGTCACCCGCTGGAGTCACTCATGCCGACCTACCGCGCCGCCGCCATTGCCGATTCCACGCTCGAACGCGCCTACGGTCACGCCATCCACCAGGCCTTCTACGAGCTCCCCAACGTCGAGCTCACGGCCCTGGCCGATCCCGTGGCCGAACCCCGTGCCGAGCGGGCGGCCGAGATCGGGAACCCGAAACAGTACGACGACTACCGCGACATGCTCGCCGCCGAGTCACCCGACCTCGTCGCCATCTGCCCGCACCACTTCAAGCACCACGGGCGCTGGCTGCTGGATGTCATCGAGTCCGGCGCCAGGGGCGTCTACATCGAGAAGCCCATCACCGCCAGCCTTGACGAAGCCGACGCCGTGCTCGAGGCGGCCGACGCCGCCGGAACCAAGATCGCCGTCGCCCACCAAAACCGCTACCGCCCTGGGACCCACCGCGTGGCCGAACTCGTCCGCGAGGGCGCCATCGGCACGCTTCGGTACATCCACGCCGTCGGCAAATGCGACCAGCGCGGCGGTACCCACGACCTCCGCGTCCTCGGCACCCACGTGCTGGACGCCCTTCGCTTCATCGCCGGCGACGTGGCCTGGGCCACCGGCCACATGCAGGTCAACGGACGCGACGTCACGGTCGACGACGTATATGACGGCCCCGAGGGCCTCGGCCAGATGGCTGGCGACGCGCTCACCGGCTATTTCGCGTTCGAGTCCGGCGCCATCGCCCGCTTCGACACCTACACGCGACCCTCCGGCGGTCCGTCCCCGTGGTTCGGCTACGAGCTCTGGGGCACAGAGGGCGGAATCTCCGTGCGAGATGCCGGCCGCACCATCCTCCGCTATCCCGCGCCCGCAAACCTCCCGGGAGACTCGAGTCTTGCCTGGGAGTCTGTCGACGTACCGGACCTGACCTACCCGGACGGCAGGCCGGCCAGCGACGCCCAGCTACTCGACGCCCTCAACCGCCACGCCGCCGCCGACATCATCGCCTGCATCGAGAACGACGGCGAACCCGTCTCCAGCGCCCGCCAGGCCATGGCAGCGCTTGAGATGGTCATGGCCATACTCGAAGGCCACCGCACTGGCGCCCGCGTCCCGTTCCCCATGCAAACCCGCGCCAACCCTCTGGCGGTCTGGCAGCTTGAATGGAAGGGCTGATCGCTGAACGGAGACCAACGCACCAGGCGTCGCTAAGGCTCCCGCGCGGTTGCATACCATGACCCACATGCGTTGGGTGGACGCTCTGGCGCCCGAGCTGGAATACCGCGGCCTCGTTGGCGAACGCCGCGCCTTGCTTCATCGTGTACCCGGCAATTGGCGCGACCGCCTGCCGGCCGACACCTGGATGCGTCTCTGCGCGGCTTCAGGCGTGCGCGTGGCTTTTCGCACCAACAGCCCCATCATCGCCATTCGCGCCGAATGGCTGTCCCAGCAGACCAACCGCGCCAATGCTGAAATCGACCTCTATCAGAACGGCGAGTTCTACGGCCAACTCCGCAGCCAGGGCCTGGGCGCCGCCGACGGCGTGGTCTACGACGGACCAGCGCGCGACCGCGGCGTCGAGCTGTTCATGCCGCCGTACGGGGAAGTCAGGTTCGCGGGCGTTGGAGTGGCCGACGACGCCCGTGTCCAGCCGCCGCAGCCGCTGGACGGCCCGCGGCTGGTGTTCTACGGCGACTCCATCACCCACGGCAGCACAACCGTGCGCCCGGGCACGACCTATCCAGCGCGCATCGCTCGGGCCCTTGGAGTGGACTTCGTGAATCTGGGCGTGGGCGGCTCCGCGCGTGGCGAGCCGGCCATGGCCGAGCTCACCGCCTCGCTGCGCGCCGACGTCATCGTGCTGGCCTACGGCGTCAACACGTTCGGTTCGAGCTATGAGGAGCCGCGCGCCTTCGAACGTACCTACGACACCTTTCTCGCCATCCTCCGCTGGCGCCAGCCGGAGGTCCCCATCCTGATGGTCACCCCCCTCTTCCACACCGCCGAATTTGAGCAGACCACCCGCGGCGGCGCGAAGTTGGAGGAGTACCGCCGCGTCATTCGCGAAGTCGTCTACCGCCGCCAGAGCTTCGGCGATGCCAACCTGATCCTGCTCGAGGGCCACGGCCTCATCGGCCCCGGCCAGGGCGACCTGCTGGCCGACCACGTCCACCCCAACGACGCCGGCTTCGCCGCCATCGCCGACGCCCTGGGCGCCCAGATCCAGCGAGTACTCAGCCTCACGTCCAGCGCAACCTGACCTACGCCTATCCTTCCCGGTTCCAGACAGCAAGGGGCCAACTGCCACGCCCCTCGAAACGGTGCATTGCTAAAGTTGTCGAGCGGTTCAGCCTCAGGGCGCTTGAGAGGCTGTGCCGACTTCGCGTGGACACGCACCGAAAGGCGAGCCTGTAGTGGCGACAGGGGACGAGAGCGTGGCGTCGCGAGGCAAGGAACTCTACGCCATCAGGATCCGCGAACTGACCCGCGAGACGGCGAAGGGCGACTTTGTCGTGATCGACATACACAGCGGGGACTTCGAGGTTGACTCCGACGACCTGGCGGCAACGATGCGATTGATGGAGCGGCACCCGGACGCGATTACATGGGCGGAGCGTGTTGGCTATCCGGCGGCGTATAACTTGCAGGGCGGGATACTGGCTCCAACGGAGTGATTCGCGGGCGGGTGAACCAGCGCCTGGAGCCGTTAGCCAGCGTCTCGATTCTCGACGGTCGCGACATCGCGCACAGCTTTGAGTTCATTGTTGACACCGGATTCAACGGCCACTTGACGTTGCCAGCGGATGTCATCAATCGGCTTGGTCTCAATTTCAGCGGTCAGCGAGCGGTAGCTACGGCCGACGGGTTCACACACACCGTGGACGTGTTTACCGCCAGGGTGTTGTCGCACGAACACTGGAGGCCTGTATTCGTCATACGGTTGGATAGTCCACCTCTGCTCGGAATGCGCGCCCTTATGGGATGTAAGCTGTCCGTGAACGTGTACGCCGGCGGCCGCGTCGTGGTGGATGAGACGGCCTGATCGGCTGGCGCAGCGCACGCTGAGCTTTCTTGGTGCACGGCGGACCTCAAGACCGGGTGCCTTCGTCATTCGACCCGCCCGCCCCGCCGCCCTACGCTTAGGCTGCCGACCCACTTCCAGAGGCGCGCCGCATGTTGAGGCTCAGCATCCTCACCCTGTCCTACCGCCAGGCCTTCGACGACGGCCGGATGGACCTGATGAGCTTCCTGGACACCTGCCGCGAACTGAGCGTGGAGGGCGTCGATCTCCACGACTCCGCCTTCCCCGCGGTGGACCGAGCTTCCCTGCTCGCCGTCAAGCGCGACTGCCTGGACCGCGGTCTGGACATCCCCTGCATCGCCATATCCAACAACTTCGCCCGCCCCGCCGAGGAGCTCCCGGCCGACGTCCAGCGCACCAAGACCTGGATCGAACGCGCCGCCCTCCTCGGCGCGCCCCAGGTCCGCGTCTTCAGCGGGAAGCCGTTCTCCGAAGACGACCGCGCCGCCTCCTGGGACCGCTGTGCCGACGCCCTGCGCGAGTGCGCGGAGTTTGGCGC
>JAPPFO010000190.1:9957-22819 GCA_028875175.1 Chloroflexota bacterium
TCGTCGTCTCTCTCCAGAACCACAACCACAACCAGATCGCGCCCGACGGCGAAGACGTCCTGCGCCTGATCCGCCAGGTCGACCACCCCAACCTGGGCCACGTGCTCGATACCGGCCAATACGCCGGGTCCCCCGGCGCCTCGGGCTTCGCCGACGACGAGCAGCGCGAGCGCCACGACTACCTGAACAGCATCGCCCTCACCGCGCCGCTGGCCACCGCCGTCCGCGCCAAGCTCTACCGCATCGCCACCGGCCGGGAAGAGTCGCTGGACTACGAGACGATCTTCCAGACCATCCGCAGCGTGCGCTACAACGGCTGGATCAGCCTGGTCTACGAAGGCCGCGACGATCCCGTCGAGGTCATTCCCCTCGGCGTCCGCTATCTCCGCGGCTACCTGCCCGCAGCGTCCACCTGAGCCCTTCCGCCAGCGCTTCTCAATACGTGGCTGCGGTGGGCTCTCCGGGGAAGCCCCTGGGCGATGCGTTGCGGTGACCGGGCATCGGCCAGCCCTGGCCGCCCATGGTCTGGTACTCGCCGGACTTGCCGCACAGCCAGTAGAACATCTCGGAGGCATCCACGGCGTCCCGGAACTGCTGCCGCAGTCCCCGCAGGTTGAACGCGTAATCGGCCTGGGCAAAGTCGAAGTCCGGCTCAATCACCCAGTCACGGGCCGGCGGTGACGTGCGCCAGTAGTTGTACTTGAGGAGATTGCGAACGCCCCGCGCCGTCGACACGGAGCGCCGATGCCAGATGGAATAGACGGTGAGAAAGATCGAGCCGGCGGACGCGACGGTCTTGACGCCGTGTCGCAGGCTTCCGTAGTGCCCCATCATGCTGGAGTGCTGAAACAGGAAGTGCGACCCGGGCAGCACCTCGGTTGGCCCCATGTCGGCCGTACATGCCTGGGGGTAGTAGAAGACCTGCAAGTAGTGGAGCGCGGGTCCATAGCGTGACCCGCCGTCACGGTGCCAGCCTTGCGCCGGCGCCGGCATGTGCACGCGGTGATTGCTCATCAGAACGGGCGTCTCGAACCCCGCGCCCAGCAGCGAGCGGACGGCGCCGGCGGCCGCGGGATTGAGGATGACGTTCTCGATAAACCAGTCCTCGGCCAGGATGTCGGTTGGCTCCAGGGAGGTGTTGTTGTCGACGAAGGCGACGGTCTTGCGGTTGATCTCCTCCGGTACCACGCCGTCAAGCAGCAGATAGCCGCGTTTACAAAAGTCCAGGACCTCGGTGTCGGTCAGTGTCGGGGCGATGTGCGAGGTGTCCATCAGGCGCTCCGAATCTTCTCGAATACAAACTCGGCCCCGTAGGCGTACGTGCGCGACTCGTCGAGCAACAGCGCGAGGCTGGGGAACTCAATGATTCGCCAGCCGTCGCGGATGGCGTCCAGCACGGTCTGGTAGGGCCAGTCGTCGGGATCGTTCGCGCCGTCCGAGAGTTCGCCGTCAATGACCATCCGCATCCCGATCACTTGCGTGTCCAGGGCCGTGCCGGCGGCTTGCAGGTACAGCAGGTCCTGGCGGGCGTTGCCAGCGGCGGTCAGTTCGTCCCGAATGCTCGCGAGCGTGGACTCCTCTAAGGTTCCGGCGCGAAGCTCCGCAATCCCCTCATCGAGCCTATCGGTGATCGCTTCGAGCCACATGGTCTTCGTCCCGGATCGAGTCCACGGATTGTCCCGCACGCGTCGAGCTCTCGGGCGGCCGGCCCGGGTCGCGAGGAGCGTCGGGCGATCGGGCGCGGCGCTTTTGGAGACGCCGCCACAGTTCTCCTTCCCCGCCGCCCCCGCGCCCGTCGTAGAAGCGCTGCCGACCGGGCATGTACTGCTGCGGAACATAGTTGTCCGGGAAGTCGTGCGGGTACCGGTATCCCACGCTCTGGCCGTGCGCCTCCGCCAGCCCCGGATGCGCCGCCCCCCGCAGATGCAGCGGGACCTCCACGTTCGCCCCCCGGCGAATCGCCTGCTCCGCCGCCCCCAGCGCCCGCCCCGCCGCGTTGCTCTTGGGCGCCGCCGCCAGGTAGATCGTGGCCTGTGCCAGCGCGTAGCGAGCCTCCGGCAGCCCCAGGCGCTCCACCGCGCTCGCCGCCGCCACCGCCAGCGGCAGCGCGTGCGGGTCCGCGTTCCCGATATCCTCCGACGCCAGGATCACAATCCGCCGCGCCATAAACTCCGGCGCCTCGCCCCCGTCCAGCATCTTCGCCAGCCAGAACAGCGCCGCGTCGGGATCCGATCCCCGCACGCTCTTGATGTACGCCGAAATCGTGTCGTAGTGCTCGTCCGCCGCCCGGTCGTACCGCACCTGCCGCGTCAGCGCCGCCTCCGTCGCGACATCTACCGTCACGCAATCCAGCCCGCGTTCCCGCGCAAACGCCGCCGCCGCCTCGATCCAGTTCAGCGCCACCCGTGCGTCCCCGCCCGATGCCGCCACCGCCTGCTCCACGGCCTTGTCGTCAAATCCTGGCGCGTCCTCGCCCAGCCCGTCCGCCGAGCCAAGCGCTCGTCGAACTATGGCCCGCAGGTCCCCGGCCTCCAGCGGCTGCAACCGCAGCACCCGCATCCGCGACAGCAGTGGCGCGTTCAGCTCGAAATACGGGTTCTCCGTTGTCGCGCCCCACAACGCGATCACCCCGTCCTCCACCGCCGGTAGCAGTACGTCCTGCTGCGCCTTGTTGAAGCGGTGAATCTCGTCCAGGAACACCAATGTCCGCTTGCGGTACATGTCCCGGTCGCTCGCCGCCTGCGCGATCACCCCGCGCACGTCCCGCACTGTGGCCGACACCGCGCTCAGTTCCACAAACCTCCGCTCGGTCATCGCCGCTGCGATCCGCGCCAGGCTCGTCTTACCCGTCCCTGGTGATCCCCACAGCACCACCGACCACATCTCGTCGCGTTCCAGCGCCATCCGCAACGGCGCGCCCGAACCCACCAGGTCGGCGTGCCCGCTGAACTCGTCCAGCGACCGCGGTCGCATCCGCGCCGCCAGCGGCATCGCCGCCTGCTGGGCCTCGGCGCCGGCGTGGGCGAACAGGTCCTTAGTCATCCGGCGGGGCCTGCAGGGCCCGGCCAACCTCCGCCTGCAGGCGGCGCGCCCGCTCCACGCCGTGATCTGGTCCAAGTTCCGGCGCATAGCGGGCGGCCATGTACATCTCCGTCAAGCCGTCCACCGCGGATGCCGCCCCGCGATATCGCGCGGCCAGTCGCTCGCGATACTCGTTGGGCGTCGCCGACGGCCCCCGGTGCACGCCGCGCGACGACGCCTCGTCTACCGTCTCCGCGTAGATCTCGTGCAGCTGCTGACGCACCGTCCCAGCTCCCCTTCGCCGCATCGATGAGAAGCTCGCCTGCATTGCTCGCCGCCGACCGGCCAGCGCCCGCACGGACGCCCCCACCGCCTGCGCCACCGTACGGGTCCATCCAAACAGTCCAAGAATCGATGCCAGCAGCGCCTGCAGGATCAACAGCAGGTGCGTCAGCAGCGAGCGGCTGGCTCGCTGCGCCGACACTCGCTGGTAATTCCGCTGCACCGCCCGGAATAGCCAGTACAGCGAAAACCCGCCGGCGATCAACACGATGATCGCGGCTATGAACAGCCCGAAGTCGATACCCTCGCCCTCGGCCTGCAACAGCTCCTCGGGCGGTAGCGGTTCGGCGAACCCCCCGCCCTCCGGCCGCATCAGCTCGATCAGCCGCGCGATCAGGCTCAGGATCAGCAGCCCAAACGCCAGTATGATCCGCGCCACCCACAGCATTCCGTCCAGGATCAGCAGACCGAATCCCGCAAACAGGTCCGTGTCCGCCGCCGGAATCAGTAGCGCTACCACCAGCGCCACCACCAGCAGAAAGATCGCCGACCGGATCCACGTCCCCGTCAACCCCGGCGCCTGCGCCGCCAGCTCCAGCGACCACTGCGAGGTCCGTCGCACCAGGTTCGCGTAGCTCAGCAGCAGCAGCACGCTCACGTAGTACAGCACCATGATGACCAGCGCCGCCTGCACCACGCCTGCTTGCTGCGTCTCCGATCCCACCGCCACGTTGAACGCCGTCAACCCAACCAGGATTCCTCCAGCCGTCGCCGCCAGCTGCGTCAGTTCGCCAATCGCCGCCGAGCGGTCCACATACCGCCCTCGGTCGCTCAGCCACTCGTAGTACTGCGGCGAGCGCTTGGACGGCGGAATCTCCGATCGCTGCGGATGCAGCAGCTCGATGTTGCGCAGCACCCGCATCCCGGCCATCCAGGTCAGTGCCAGGATTGTGATCAGCATCAGCGACGTCAGGTCCAGCAGCCCGCCCACGATGCCCAGCGCCCCGTCGCGGGCATCCGGCGGCGCCCCAAAGAACGCCGTGATGCGCACCAGCAGCAGGATCGGCACCACCAGCGCCGCCCAGTGCTTCCAGCTATAGCTCCCGGCCGAGTGCCGCCCGCCGTACGCCGCCACGATCATCGACACCACGAACACCAGCGTCATGATCACCAGGAACGCGTACGCCCGATCCGCGCCGACCGTGATCGTCTGCATCCACAGCGTCAGCCCTGCGCCGAACAGCCCGAAGCAGAGGGTGGCGATCGCCCCCAGGATGGTCCGGCTAAACGGCCGCTCGGTCGTCTCGCCAGACACGCACGTGCTCCTTGTCCGTAATCGCAAACGCCGTCAGGCCGGCGGACCGTGCGGCCCCGGCCGCCAGCGTGGCCGCCGATCCGTCCGTAAACACCACGATCACCCGGTGGCCCAGTTTGCGCTGCGCCACCAGGCTCGCCAACAACTCGTTCGACCGCAGCCCCGTCAGCACGATCAGCGTCGCTCCCCACGGCAACGACCGGCCCGCCGTAGTCACCGCCTGCCCCGCGTTCTCTCCCGCCAGCAACTCCACCCGCGCCAGCAGGTCCAGGCAGGACATCAGGTGCCCCCGTCCCCGACCGATGGGAACGTGGGGAACTCGTCCGGCCATCCGCTCCCGCATCTCCTCGTGCGAACTGCCGCGCACGCCGCCCAGGTAGATCGGGTCCAGCCCGTTAACCACGATCCCCACGCTCTGACGGTTCTCCAGCATGAACGTCGCCAGCGACGCTCCCGCCGTAACGGCCATCTCCGAGGCCGGCCCCCGCCACATCCGGCTGTAGCTCGCGTGGTCCAGGTCCACCAGGATCTGCACTTCGTGACTCACCGCCGGCTCCAGGTTCCGCACCATCAGGTGCCCCACCGCCGCCGTCGCCTTCCAGTTGATCAGCCGCTGCGAATCCCCCGGCTCATAGTCACGCGACCCCACCACCCGGATCGGATCGTGATAAATCCGCTGGTGCGACCGCATATCTCCAAACGGCGTGTTCGACTCCACCTGGAAGGCCTCGATCGGCACCACCTGCGGATACACGATCACGAACTCCGCCGTGTCGATTAGCAGGTCCTGGCTGGACAGCCCGAACACATCGCCAAACCGAACCTGCAACGGCCCCAGCCGGTGATATCCACGATGCGTCGCCGGCAGCGTGTACTCGATGGTGGTCGAACCTTTGGGCCGCAGTCGTACCACCTGCCGTAGCGCGTCATACGTCGCGATCCGCGTCGGCAACGCCTCTCGCACGCTCAGCCAGGGCACCGGCAACAGCGACTGGTTCTCGATGTGGATCGTCACCGCCACCGTCTCGTCCTGAAACACGCGCTGCGGAAACTCCCGCCGCACCCGCAGCCCCCGCCGCATCCGCCACACCCACAGATGCGTCAGCACCAGCACTGCAATCAGCAGATACGAAGCCAGGAACAGAAAGGGAATCCGCGTAAAGAACGCCGCCCCCAGCAGCACCAGCGTCAGAATGATCAGGCTAGGCATGCCATACGCCTTCCTGACCTGAGACCTCTGGCCAACTCCCCGCGTCCTCGAAAGTGCGGCGGCCCTTCACCCTCTCCTACGGCCTTTACATAACCCCGCCTCGACCTCGAAAGCGGAGCGGCTCTTTCTCCCTCTCCCTCTGGAGACCGTTGCAAAACCCCGCCTCGACCGTGAAATCTGGGCGGCTCTTTCTCCCTCTCCCTCTGGGAGAGGGTCGGGGTGAGGGTCTTCCGGGCAGCCAGCCTCGGGTTACGCAAGGGTTTGCGACCCGGGCTGGATCGGGCCACATCCGTGACGGTGAACTCCACCGTGCCGGATTCGCGAGCGCTCGCGAGCACCCAGGGCATTGGTCAACTGCTGCAGAAAATCAGGTGGCCTCGCCATCTTCGTCAACCAGGCGCAACTCGGTCGACTCCATCAGCGAGCGCACCAGCGCATCCGACGCAACCCCGCGCAGCGAATGCTCGGCCGACACCAACACACGATGGGCCAGGATCGATGGCGCCAACTCCTTCACGTCGTCCGGCAGCACGTAACTGCGGCCCCGAATGGCCGCCAGGGCCTGCGCGGCCCGATGTAACGCCAGCGAGCCTCGCGGACTTGCCCCCAGCGCAACCTCCGGCCGGTCGCGCGTCGCTCGCACTAGCCGCAACAGGTACTCGATCACCGTGTCGTCAACATGCACGTCGCCCACGCCGCGCTGCAAGTCGGCCAGCGTCTGGAGATCCGAAACCTGTTGCAGGTCGTCGATCGGGTGCCCATGCCGCTGCCCATCCAGAACGTTCCGCTCGTCGGCGAACGTCGGATACCCCAGCGACAACCGCATCATGAAACGGTCCAGCTGCGCCTCCGGCAGCGGGAAGGTGCCCTCGAACTCCACCGGATTCTGTGTCGCCAGCACGATGAAGGGCGTCGGCAGCGGTCGCGACACTCCGTCTGCGCTGACCTGCGTTTCGCTCATCGCCTCCAGCAGCGCCGACTGCGTCCGCGGCGTCGCCCTGTTGATCTCGTCCGCCAGCAACACGTTCGCGAACACCGGTCCGGCCCGAAACTCGAACTCCCCGGACTTCTGGTTGTAGACCGATACGCCCGTCACGTCATTCGGCAGCAGGTCGGGCGTGAACTGGATGCGCCGGAATTCGCCGCCGAGCGAAATCGCAATCGACCGCGCCAGCATCGTTTTCCCGGTGCCCGGCACGTCGTCCAGCAGCACGTGACCCCGGCACAGCAGCGCCACCAGGATGCGCTCGATCTCGGCCTCTTTGCCCAGAATGACCTTGCCGACATTCGTGCTCAGGGTCTGGCGCAATTCGGCAAATGGGGCCGGGTCAATGGCCACTCCAGGCCTCCGTTCTACCTATGGATCGGGACGGCGCCCCAATCTAATCCGAGTTTCCCGCGGCTGATCGTCGCCGCCCGGTCGGATATACCGAACTTCGACCTCATCACCCGGCCCGTACTTTGCCAGAATGCGGCTCAGCGCGCCCGCATCGGGCACCACGGCCTCGCCAATAGCAACCAGAATGTCACCCGGCCGCAGGCCGCCCTCATCGGCCGGGCTTCCGGCGGTCACCTGCAGCGCGACGATCCCCTGGCTCACCGGGAGATCGAACTGCCGCGCCACGCTGCGAGTGATCGTGGCTGGTGCCAGCCCAAGGAAGCCTCGCTCGACCTGGCCGCTCTCGATCAACTCGGCGATGATCGGTTTGGCGCCGTCAATCGCGATCGCGAATCCGATACCCGCGAACGATCCCGCCCCTGCGGAGTTCACCCCCACGACTTCGCCATAGCGATTCAGTAAGGGGCCGCCGCTATTCCCGGGGTTGATCGAGGCGTCGGTCTGAATCAGGTCGCTGAGCGTCAGGCGCTGGGTCCCCACGTTCGTGATCGCCCGGTCAAGCGCGCTAACCACGCCCACGGTCACCGTCGGTCCGCCTGGCAGATCGAGCGCATGCCCGATCGCGACAACGGACTCGCCGATCCGAAGATCAGCGGACCGGCCGAGCGCAATCGGCGGCAGGCCGGAGGCATCCACGCGCAACACCGCCAGGTCGGTCTGCGGATCGCGGCCAACTACCGTTGCGTCGTACAGATCCCCCGCGTCGGTCGTCACCACGATCTGCTCCGCGCTGGCTACCACGTGGTTGTTGGTGACGATCAGGCCCCCGGCATCGATTACGAATCCCGTGCCAACGCCGCCGGACGGTACCGTTCGACCGCTGTTGTCGCGGGCAACCGACTCCGTGGCAACGTGCACGATCGACGGGCGAGCCAGTTGCACCAGGTCCTCGGTCCGGAGTTCCTGCCGCATGTCGGACCTCGAACGCGTCGGCGCCGAAGTCCCAACCCTGGTCGACGTTGCCACGTCGAGTCGTGTTGGTGGTAAGACGCTCGCGGGAATCCGGGCCTGCGTTATCCCGGTCGGCTTCGCCTCAACCTGACTGGCTGGTTCCCGCCCGGTCGGATCACCTGACGACAGCCCCACGCGGTCAAGCGTCTGGCATGCGGCGACCACGGCGATCAGCGCGGCAACCAGCCCGCCGGCGCACAGGAATCGCGCCAGCCGCATCGTCCCGCCCACACATCGGTCCATGCCTCTAACCTGACCGCTGGCAGGTACGATTTCAGCGAGAACGACTACCGTTCTCACCAAACCCTTATGAACGCGAGCCCAAGCGACCCTGAGGCCTTCCTGCAGCCGGGCGCCATAACCTTGCCCAAGGGCGACTGGTACGTGGAGCCGCCGGTCGACGGTGACTACGACGTCAGCGCCCAGACCGACGGAGCGCGAGGCCAGTACATCAGCATGACCTACCCCCAGGGCTTTCAGGCCTGCGTCCACATCGACGATCTGGGCGTCCTTCGCTGTCAGCTCTACCGCTACAACGGCGCATGGCCCTGCGACGTCGACTACGCCAACCTGCGCATCCGCTTCCGCGGCGTCCCGGCGGCCTCGTGAAATCGCCCACGCTGGCCCCGGCAGTCGTCGCCCGGGCCGTGGAGCGTGCCCTTGCCGAGGACATCGGCTCGGGCGACCTCACCAGCCAGGCCGTGGTCCCGGAGGAAACTCGCCTCCGCGCCGCCCTCACCGCGCGCGAGCCGCTCACGCTCGCCGGCCTGCCTGTCGTCCACGAGGTCTACCGGCAACTTGGCGACCCCGAGGCCCTCGACGACGCCAGCCCCGAAGGTTCCCAGCTCCAGCCCGGCGAAGTCGCCGGAGTCATCGATACCAACGCCCGCCTGGCCCTCACCGGCGAACGCACCGCCCTCAACTTCCTCCAGCGCCTCAGCGGAATCGCCACGCTCACCCGCACGTTCGTCGAAGAGGTCGCCGGAACCGGCGCCTCCATCCTCGACACCCGCAAGACCGTCCCCGGTTTCCGCGCCCTGGACAAGTACGCCGTCGCCCTGGGCGGCGGCGTCAACCACCGCTTCGGTTTATTCGACGCTGTCCTCATCAAGGACAACCACATTGCCGCGGCCGGCGGCGTCACCGCCGCCCTGCGTGCCGCACACGCGGCCAACCGCAACGGCGTTCGCGTCCAGATCGAGGTCGACACGCTCGACCAGCTCGACGAAGCCCTGGCCGCCGGCGCTGAATTCGTCCTCCTCGACAACATGACCCCGGCCCAGGTTCACACGGCCGTCAACCGAACGGCCGGTCGCGCCCGCCTGGAGGTCAGCGGTCTCGTTAACCTCGGCAACGTCCGCGCCTACGCCGAAGCCGGCGTCGACGACATCTCCATCGGCGCACTCACCCACTCCGCCCGCGCCGTCGACATCGGACTGGACGCTATCGAACTCCTCTAACCGTCCATCCCAATCGGTCGACAGAACCGCCGCTTACCCGGCAAACAGCGGCGCCGTCCTCGGCCATGATCGTTCGTGCGCTAGCAGCCGCCGCTTCACGTCCAGGCCCCGCGAATACCCTCCCAGCCCGCGCGCGGCCACGACCCGGTGACACGGAATGAACACCAGCAACTCGTTCGCCCCAATCGCCGTGCCCACCGCACGCGTAGCCCGCGGCTGCGCCAACGCACCGGCTACCCAGCTATAGCTCTGGACGTCTCCAAACGGAATGCCGCGCAAAACGTCCCAGGTTCGCTGTTGAAACTGCGTGCCCGCCCGCCGGTCCAGCGGAATCTCCAGCCGCTGCCGCCCGGTCGTCAGGTACTCCCACAACTGCTCGAGTCCATTGCCCGCAATCTGGTGAGCGCTCCAGCCCGCGGCTGCGACCGAAGACTCCCCCAGCCGCCGCGTATGCAAGCGTTGCGCGCCCCTCGAGCGGTGACGTGCCGCCGTCGACGCCGACCGCAGTGCGTCCACGCAGGCCGCCTCCGACGTGTGCGCCAGCGTGGCGCTCACCAGCCCAACCTCCGTCGCGGCCACCCCGCACCAGTCCCACGTCTCAATGCGGCGGGCGACCAGGGCAATCTCCTGGACCTCGCCCGCCATCGGTCAGGCGGCTGACGCGCCCGGCACTGGAACGAAGTCCAGAATCCCCGCCACGATGGCTCGCGTATCCACGCTGCGAATGCGCGCGGCCGGACTCACGATCACCCGGTGCGACAACACCGATTCCGCCAGCCGCTTCACGTCGTCCGGAACCACGTAGTCGCGTCCGCCGACCGCCGCCATCGCCTGCCCGGCGCGAAACAGGCCCAGGCTCCCTCGTGGACTGGCGCCCAGGTACACGTCGTTGTGCTCGCGCGTCGCCCGGCTGATGTCCACGATGTAATTCGACACCAGCGGATCCACGTACACGTCCTTCACCGCCTCCTGCGCCGCAAAGACCTCCTCCAGCGTCACCACCTGCTGGATGTCGTCAATCGGCTGCTCGCGCTGCCGCGTTGCCAGCACCTGCAGCTCATCCCCACGCTCCGGATAGCCCAGGTTCACCCGCATCAGGAACCGGTCCAACTGCGCCTCCGGCAACGGAAACGTGCCCTCGTACTCAATCGGGTTCTGCGTGGCCAGCACCAGGAACGGCTCCGGCAGCACGTACGTCTCGCCGTCAACCGTGATCTGGCGCTCCTCCATCGCCTCCAGTAGCGCGGATTGCGTCTTCGGCGTGGCGCGGTTCACCTCATCCGCCAGCACGATCTGGGCCATCACCGGGCCTTCGCGAAACTCGAACTCGCTCGTCTTCTGGTTGAAGATCGTCACTCCGGTCACGTCGCTGGGCAGCAAGTCCGGCGTGAACTGCACGCGCTTGAAACTCAGCCCAACCGAGCGCGCAATGGCCTTGGCCAGCGTCGTCTTTCCCACCCCCGGCACGTCTTCAATCAGGATGTGCCCGTCCGCCAGCAGCGCCACAACCACCAGCTCAATGGCGTCGCGCTTGCCCACAATGACCGTGGCCACGTTGTCGATGATCTGGCTCGCGACCGTGCGAATGTCTTGCATGCGGGTTCTCAGCCGAGGCCGCTGGCCCCGGGAGTTACAGTCCGGGAAGGTGCGGCAATATAGCCGACCGGCGCCGAACGGCTCGTCGGTCGCAACGGCGAATTGACGACCCGCGCCAACGCCGTCACATTAGTGGCGCCGCGCGTAGCGGCGGCCGGCGGGGATAGTTGAGTGGTACAACATGGGCTTCCCAAGCCTAAAACGCGGGTTCGATTCCCGTTCCCCGCTCCGAACACACGGCGGATCGGACCCGCCGATCGGTAGCCCGCGGACGAGACGCTGCACGGCCTTGACCAGCTCGTCTACGCCCCGTCTTGAATCGTCGGCAATACAAACTGCCGAACCGAATCCCGCCCCAGCACGATCAGCTTGCCGTCGATCTCGCTCACCCAGATCGACCGGATGTCCGCAAAGAAATCGTCCGACCCGGCGTACTTGAACTGCCGCACGAACTCGCCGGCGGTCTCCTCCCGCTTGTCGATCTCCACAATCCGCTTGTTCGCCGAATCGAGCAGGTAAAGGCTGTCCGTCTCGACTTCGGTGAATAGGCGCGTGGCCTTCAGCGTGTCGCCGTCCAGGCCCTTGATCTCAAACGTCTCGCGCTGCCCGCCCCGCAGCCGCAGCACCGAAGCGTCCGACATCAGCACAAAGATGTCGCCGTCAATCGCCATGTCGATGGCGCTGCTCAGGTCAATGTCAGTCGTGGCCGGGAGATAGGAGCTTGGCGCCACTTCGTACCCGCCCGCCGTCGCCTGGTACTTGTGGATCGCGTTGGCGCCCGGGTCCAGCACGTAGAAATTGTTGTTGAAGTTGTCGAACGCCACCGGCGTCCGCCACGTCTCCGTTCCCGTAATCCGCAACAGCCGCGGATTCTGATCGGGTTGCAGGCTCACCAGGTTGTAGCGGCTATCCAGCACCAGCACGTTTAGCGCTCGATTCACCACCGCAATCGGATCCTGGACCGTGATGCTGCTCACCACGTCGCCCTTGCGCAGCACCGTGGCCCCCTGCCTGGCTGTCTCGAAGGACACCACCCGACCCGTGGTCGCGTCGATCACGTACTTGGCATCCACGCGCACGTCCATCTGTTCCGCCGCGCTGCCCACCCCCGCGCTGTCAAAGTCCCCAATTGTGGCGCTGGTCACCACCGTTCGGACCCGGTTGAGCCGATCCTCTTCGCGGCCGATCTGGCTGAGCAGCCGGTTGATGTCTGGCGCCAGCGTGCGCTCCACGTCCGCCGTCAGCGCCTGGTTCGCCAGGTCCTTGGCGTCGCGCAGGACCAGCAACGTCGCCGCGCGATTCTCGTCAGGGTCCCGGGCCAGCGCTTCCCGGTAGCGGGTCTCGGCATCGGCGAACAGCGTGGCGGCGCGCTCCGCGCCCACCAGCGGCGACTCCGTCGTCTCGGCGGCAACGCCCACCTGGCCGGCCTGCGTGTCATCAGTCAAGTCCGTGTCCAGCGAACCCGGCGCCGATTCGCTGTTGCGCAGAAACAGCACCGCGGCCATCACCACCAGCAGCACCAGCGAAACCCCGAAGAGCAGCGTGCCCGGGCCGGGCAGCGACCGCCGCGGTCGATATCGATACGCATCCTGGCCGCCCCGGAGCGGCCCGCCAACGGCGCTCAGGGC
>JAPPFO010000091.1:0-10560 GCA_028875175.1 Chloroflexota bacterium
CATCAAGGTGACGGACGTCGAGGCCGGCCAGCCCGCCGCGCCGACGCTGACGCGCACGGCGTACAGCGAGCCGACCAACCCGGGGCTGGACGTGACCTGGACGGCGCCCGACGCCAACGGCCTGACCATCTCGGGCTATAACGTGCAGTACCGCAAGCAGGCGGCCGCAGGAGAAGAAGCCGCCGAGTGGACGGCGTACAGCGGGGCGCTGGGCGCGACGGCGACGAGCCTGACCCTGGCGGACCTGGAAGCCGGCGCGACGTACGAAGTGCAGGTGCGCGCGGTGACCAGCGAGGAGGGCGAGGGTCCGTGGTCGGAGACCGGGACCGGCCGGGCCAACCGGCCGCCACGGTCCACGGAGGCGTCCAACCTCCAACCTAGCTACACCCTGCTGTGGGGCGGAGCCGACTCCGTCAGGACGCTCAATGACAAATTTGCGGACGACGACAGCGACGCGCTGACCTACTCGGCCTCGGCGCAGTATCCCGGCGTGCTTAGGGTCGGTATCGAGGGTGACAACTCCGACAAGCTGCGGATCCACGTCCTCAATCCGGCCACGTCAACGGTCACGTACGGGGTGTCCGACGGCTACGGCGGCTATGCCTCGAAGACCATTGACGTCAGCGGCTCCGCTGACAGCTTCAACGGCGCGGATCTGAGCCGCAGCGTGCCCGAGAACGCCCCCGCCGGCACCGCCGTCGGCGATCCGGTGCCGGGGACGCCCTACGACGACGGCAACGATCAGACCGACGATGCGCTGACCTTCACGCTGAGCGGCGAAGCGGCCACGTCGAACGCCTTCACGATTGACTCGGCCACCGGCCAGATCAGCGTCAAGCAGGGCGCCAGCCTGGATTACGAGACCAAGAGTTCCTACACGGGCCGGGTGCACTGGACTGTCCAGGAACAGCAGGCCACGGCGGACGTCACGATCACCGTAACGGACCTCGAAGCCGGCCAGCCCGGCACGCCCACGGTGACGCGGACGCGGTTCGAGACGGAGACCAACCCGGCCCTGGACGTCACCTGGACGGCGCCCGACGCCAACGGCACCACCATTGACGGCTACAAAGTCCAGTACCGCAAGCAGGTCGCTGACGGCGAGACCCCCAACGCCTGGACGCCCTATACCTACACCGACGCCAGCGAGCGTGTCATCGTCATACTGCCGGCATCGACGCTGAGTGTCACCGTGCCGGACCTTGAAGCCGGCGCGACCTATGAATTCCAGGTGCGCGCGACCACTGCCAGGGAAGGCCACGGTCCCTGGTCGGACATCGGGTCCGGGAGGGCCAATCGGCCGCCGCATCATGCGGCCTATCACGGCGACACTACTTATTACTTCTATGTAAATAACAATCAGCCGGTCGGAGAAACCTGGGTCAGCAACCCGATCGGACTGTTTTTCGCGGACCCTGATGGGGACGCGCTGCGTTGGGACGTATCGTCCCAATACCCCGGCATAGGAGACGTTGGGGAATTCCAATCAAAGGATAGGCCTGCGGAGTACCCGTTCCTGGCAGATGAGAAGACTCTGCGGTGGACATTCGAATTCTTAAACCCGGGCACCTTGGATTTGACCTATGGGGTGAATGACGGGTACGGCGGCTATACCCACCGGAAGTTTTCATGGACGGGCAAGCAAACTGAAACGCGAGCCATTGCCGAGAACTCCGCGGCCGGCACGGCGGTGGGAGATCCGGTAACCGGGACGCCCTACGACGACGGCGACGCTGAGACCAACGATGCGCTGACCTACACCCTGACGGGCGAGGCGGCGACCTCCGGGGCGTTCGTCATCAATTCCGCGACCGGCCAGATCAGCGTCCAGGAAGACGCCGACCTGGACTACGAGACCAAGAGCTCGTACACGGGCAAGGTGAATTGGACCGTGCAGGGCCAGGCGGCCGCCGCGGACCTGACCATCAACCTCACTGACCTCGAGGCCGGCCAGCCCGACGCGCCCACGGTGGCGCGGACCGAGTTCAGCGAGCCCACCAACCCGGCCCTTGACGTGACCTGGACGGCGCCCGACGCCAACGGCACCACCATCAGCGGCTACAAAGTCCAGTACCGCAAGCAGGTCGCTGACGGCGAGACCCCCAACGCCTGGACGGCCTACACCTACACCGACGCCAACGAGCGTGTGATCGTCATACTGCCGGCATCGACGCTGAGCGTCTCCGTGCCGGACCTGGAAGCCGGCGCGACCTATGAATTCCAGGTGCGCGCGGTCACTGCCACGGAAGGCCACGGTCCCTGGTCGGCTACCGGCTCGGGCCGTGCCAACCGCCCGCCGAATCTCACCGCCTGGTTCCTCACCGACTACACGGGTACCTGGGGCCGCGAGATTGCCGGGACAATCGGCAACGTGTTCCAAGACGCCGATGGCGACACGCTCACCTACTCGGCCTCTTCCAACCGCCCCGCCGTAGTCAGCGTTCGGATGGACGGGGCAGACATCTACTCACTGATTCGCAACCCGGGTTCGACAACCATCACCTACGGCGCGCATGACCCGTACGGCGGATACGCGGCGCGCACCTTCAATATGACGGGTAGAGCGAATGAGACCCGGAGCATCGCCGAGAACTCCGCCGCGGGCACGGCGGTGGGGGATCCGGTGACCGGGACGCCCTACGACGACGGCGACGATGAGACCGATGATTCACTTTCGTACACGCTGACGGGTGAGGCGGCGACCTCTGGAGCGTTCGTCATCGACTCCGCCACCGGCCAGATCAGCGTCCAGGAAGACGCCAACCTGGACTACGAGACTCAGAGCTCCTACACGGGCAAGGTCGAGTACACGGTCAACGGCTATGCGACGGCCATCAACGTCACCATCAACGTGACCGACGCCGAGGCCGGCAAGCCTGACGCACCCACGGTTACGCGTACGCGGTTCGATGAACCAACGAACCCCGCGCTGGACGTGACCTGGACGGCGCCCGACGCCAACGGCGCCACCATCACTGGTTACGAGGCGCAGTACCGCCAGAAGGTCGCCGAGGGCGAGACACCCGAGGCGTGGACGGCGTACACCTACACCGACGCCAACCAGGTTGTCACCAGCACGCTGCCGGCATCGACGCTGAGCCTCACCCTGCCGGACCTGGACGCCGGCGCGACTTACGAGTTCCAGGTGCGCGCGCTCACGGCTCTGGAAGGCGAAGGCCCCTGGTCGGACATCGGCGAAGGGCAGGCTAACCAGCCGCCTACTACGACCGAGCTTGCCCTCCAGGATCGCGCCATCGTGCGGGCTGACGAGACCAGCGAGCCAGTCGATGCAGGGTATTTCCTGGACCCCGACGGCGACGATCTGAGCTTCACGGCCTCCGCGGCGCGCCCAAGCGTACTCACGGCCGAGATCGCCGATGTCGACACCGACTCTGGCGAAAAGACTCCCACGCTCAGCCTTGAAGGCATCAATCCCGGATCGTCGACGGTTACCTACGGAGCGCACGACGAGTTTGGCGGATATGTCGCGCGCACGATCACGGTCACGGTCACCGGCTCGGAGCGCCGGAGCGTCAGCGACAGGGCTCCGGCCGGCACGCTGGTCGGCGACCCGGTAACCGGCACGCCGTATGGCGAGGAGCCGCCGACGTTCACCTACACCCTGACCGGCGAGGCAGCGGACTCCGGCGCTTTCGTCATCGACTCGGCCACCGGCCAGATCAGCGTGGCGGAAGGCGCCACCGTGAACTACACGACCAAGAGCTCCTACACGGGCCAGGCGACCTACACCGTGCAGGGCCAGCCGGCCGTGATTGACCTAACGATCGAAGTCATTCCGGTTCACGAGCTCACGATTGAACTCCCGGAGACCTTCAAGAATCTGCAACCACTGAACGTCAGCTTCACGTTTGGGTCGGATGTCACCGGTTTCGATGCCTCCGACGTCACCGTCGAGAACGGCACCTTGGGGACCCTGTCGGGCAGCGGCGCGGTCTACACCGCCACGCTGACGCCGAACGGTGACGGCGACGTCACGGTCACCGTGGCGGCCGGGGCGGCCCTGGCCGCCGACAGCGGCCTTGCACCGCAGGCGGCAACGTCGAAGGTGTCGACCTATCTGTGGGTCAGGCTCGAGGGGCCCTCCGGGATCCGCAAGAGCTGGGACTCCTTTGAAGTCGTGGCCACCTTCTCGCAGCCGCCGGGCGAAGATTTCAGCTTCCGGCCCTGGAACTCGACGACCCCTGTTCCCGTCAGCGTCGAGGGCAATACCGCGACCTTCAACCTGACGCCGGAGTACTACGGATATCGATGGGGCACCTGGCCGTACCGAACCCGGCTATGGGTCAACTGGCGCGGACTCGGGGCGTACTTCGAGGTCTACTCGGATGGCGATCGGCCACGCGTGCATCGCATCATCGGTCCGAGCGCGACCCAGCGTGGGCCCTTCAGCATTCACGTTCAGCTAACCGAGGACGTGGTGGGTATCGAGGCGGAGGACTTGGCCGTCGTCAATGGCGAGGTGACCGGGTTCCGCCGGGTTTACGGGATCGTGCGGCCGAACGTGGCCGGGTGGTTCTATGAGGCGGACATCACCCCCACACGCAGTGGACGATTGACCGTGGACATCGCCGCCAGCGAGTTCAGGGACGGCGTTGGCTGGGGCAACCGGGCGGCCCGCCAGTGGTCGGTCAATGTTGACCTCTCGCCACCGGCGCCGAATCAGCCTTCAGTCACTCAGTCGGCCTCCGCGCCCACGACCTCGCTGGACGTGAGCTGGACGGCCCCGGACACCGGGACCGGCCTGCCGATCATCGACTACGACGTGTGGTACCGGAAGCCGGGTGAGGCCAACTGGACGGACCATCCCTTCATCAGCACGGCGACGCAGACGACGATTACCGGCTTGACCCCGGAGACGACGTACCAGGTCCAGGTGCGGGCGGTCAACGCGGACAGCCCCAGCGCCTGGTCGCCGACGGCTGAGGGCGCCACGGCGGCGAACAACGTGCCCCCAGAGTTCGCCAGGCTGGCCACGCCGCGCTCGGTTCCGGAAAACGCGCCGGCCGGCACCCTGGTGGGCGACCCGGTTACGGCCGTTGACCTCGAGGGTCACGCCCTGACCTACACGCTGCGCGAGCCGTCGAGCCTCTTCGAGCTGGACCCGGAAACCGGGCAACTCAGCGTGGCTGAGGGCGCCGTCCTGGACTACGAGTCCGGGGAGTCCTACACCGTCGTAATCGAGGCCAGCGACGGTCTCGACGTCACCGGAGTGGAGGACAACCACATCGTTGACGCCGAAGTCACGGTCACCATCACCGTGACCGACGTTGACGAGGCGCCGGATCGACCGGACGCGCCGACGGTAACGCCGTCGGCGGCTCAGCCGCGGAGCGTGCTGGATGTCACGTGGACGGCCCCGGCTAACGAAGGCCGGCCGGCCATCACGGACTACGACCTGCGATTCCGGCAGGTGGGCGAATCCGAGTGGACCTCGCACGACTTCGCTGGCGTAGGCACCGCAACCGCGCTCCCGGATCTCGAACCCGGAACGTCCTATGAAGTGCAGGTGGCGGCGAGCAATGACGAGGGCACGAGCCCCTGGTCCGACGCCGGTGTCGGCCGCACCGAGGCGGACAACGTGAGCCCCAAGATCAACCTTCCCGAGGATGGCGGCGACCGTCTAACCCGCGAGATCGCGGAGAACTCGCCGGCCGGCGCTCCGGTCGGGGTGGCAATTGCCGCGGCCGACGGCAACGGCGACGCGCTGACCTTCGCGCTAACAGGCGCGAGCGCCTTCGTCATCGACGCGGCCAGCGGCCAGATTCGCGTGGCCGAGGGCGCCGTGCTGGACTTCGAGACCACGACCTCCTACTCGGTGACGGTGACCGTGAGCGACGGCAAGGATGCAAACCACCAGCCTGACGCCGCGATCGACGACACGGTGGAGGTGACCATCGAGGTGCTGGACCAGGCGCCGCCGGCTCAGCCGGACGCGCCGTCGGTGGCCCCGTCGGCCGCCCAGCCCACGACCGTGCTCCACGTGACCTGGACGGCTCCGGCCAATCAGGGCCGGCCGGCCATCACGGACTACGACCTGCGCTACCGGCAGGTGGGCGCGGGGTCGTGGACTGAGCACGCCTTCGACGGCGTGGGAACCATGACCTGGATTTCGGATCTGGACCCGGACACCGCCTACGAGGTACAGGTAGCCGCGGCCAACGTTGAGGGCCTGGGTCCCTGGTCGGACGCCGGCGAAGGCAGCACCTCTCCCGCAGCCGATGGCGGCCCGCCTGACGATGGCAACAACCCGCCGGGCTTCGGTGACCCACCCGGCGACCCGGGAAAGGTCCGCCAGGTAGCGGAAAACGCGCCCGTCGGAACCCTGGTCGGCGCGCCGGTCGCGGCGACCGATTCGGATGGCGATGCGTTGACCTACGCGCTGTCCGGGGCGACCGAATTCGTCATCGACGCCGCCACCGGCCAGATTCGCGTGGCCGCGGGGGCGGCGCTGGACTACGAAACCACCACGGCGTACACGGTCACCGTCAGCGTGACCGACGGCAAGGACGCGCAGGGCAATCCTGACGCGTCCGTCGATGCCTCGGTGGCCGTAACCATCAATGTCCTCGACCAGCTGCCGCCAGCCAGGCCGGATGCGCCGTCCGTCGAGCCGGATGCGTCCCAGCCCACGACCGTGCTGCAGGTGACTTGGACGGCTCCGCCAAACGACGGTCGTCCAGCCATCACGGACTTTGACGTGCGCTACCGGGCGTCCGGTGCGTCCGCGTGGATCTTGCACAGCGTCGCCGGTGTGACAACCACCACCCTGATCCCCGGTCTGGAACCCGACACCGCCTACGATGTGCAGGTAGCCGCGGCCAACGTTGAGGGCCTGGGCCCCTGGTCGGACGCCGGCACGGGCCGCACGGCCCCACCGAGCGATCCGACTGACCCCAATGGTCCCAGCATCCCCACCGGCCCGACTGGCCCCGACGGTCCCACCGGCTCGAACGGTCCCGGCGGTCCCACCGGCCCCGGCAATCCCGGAGGCACCTCCGGCAACCCCGGAGGCACCTCCGGCAACCCGGGATCGACAGATTCGCCCAGCGGATCCTCCAGCGGCCCAACCGTGACCACGGTGGAGTCCCGCGCCGCGGCCAGCGGTTCGGAACTGACCGGTGCGGGCTACGGTGTGCTTGTGCGAGAGCAGGGCGGGCCGCCGTTGGCGGAGGCCGCGGTCGTGAATCCGATCATGACGTTCATGTCCGGCTTTGGAGCCTGGACGCCTGAGAAGGCCCTGCTCTTCAGCTTCGTCTGGCCGGCGCTGCTCGCCGCCGCGGCCCTGATGTCGCAAGTGCTGCAGTGGAAATTCCAGGTGTCACTGTGGACGGCAGTGCTCGCTGGCCTGACGGCAATCTTCCTCTTCTTCTGGCGACGCCGGAAGCGAGATGAGGACGAAGAGCAGGCCGGAAAGGCGCCCAAGCTTCGACCGGCCACCTAGCGCGCAACTCGGACGCGAAGGAGCCGATGCCGGCGAGCAAGATCGAAGTCTCGGTTCGTCGTCACAAGGGTCGCGGGAAGAACCCCGCGGCCCTTGTGCTGTCACTATTGGCTGCGGTTCGCGCGCCGAACCTGCCGTCCTCCGGGCCGCTACGGCTTCGCCAGCCGGTACCCGACCCCCGACTCCGTGAAGATAAAGACGGGGTTCCTGGCGTCGTCTCCAAGCTTGCCGCGCAGACCCTTGACGAAGGACCGAAGCAGCTGCTGGTCGGCCGAGTGTCCCTGTCCCCAAACCTTCACCAGCAACTCGTCATGGGTCAAAACCCGTCCGGCATTACTGGACAGCTCGACGAGCAGCTTGAACTGCGTAGGCGTCAGCTTCACCGCGCGGCCCGCCAGCGTGACGCTGCGTTCCAGGTAGTTGATCGTAAGGTCGCCCAGGCGGAAAGGCTCGACGGCCTGAGCCTGTCGGTATATCGATCGCTTATGCAGCGCCGCCCGGATCCGTGCCACCAACTCCGTGGGCGCGAATGGCTTCACCACATAGTCGGCGGCGCCCATCTCGAATGCCCTGGCAAAGTCCTGTTCCCGGCCTCGACCAGTCAGGAATATGACCGGCACTTCAAAGACGTTCGGAATGCGCTTGATCAACTCGAAGCCGCTGGTTCCGGGCAACACCAGGTTCAGCAGCACCAGATGCGGCTGCTCCCCCTGGAGCAGACGGTCCAACTCGGCCGGTTCGCCGGTCACGACGACCGAGTATCCAGCCTCCGAGAGAATGCTCCGAACGTACCGCAAGACTTGCGGGTCGTCGTCGATGGCGAGGATGCGCTCCGCCGCGGCCGACGCGCCCGGCGTGCGGGCGGTGGCGGGCGCAGTGGACGGGTCTGCGATCCCGTCGGTCAGGTCCACCGCAGGCAGCGTGAACGTGAAGCGTGTGCCCCGGCCCTCGCCGTCGCTCTCGGCCCAGATACGGCCGCCGTGCGCTTCGACAATGCCGCGGCAGATCGCCAGCCCCAGCCCGTATCCCTCGACTTCCGGACCGTTGTCATTGGCGAGCCGAGAGAACTTGCTGAAGAGGCGGGGCAATTGCTCGGTCGAGATTCCGCGACCCTCGTCGGTCACGCTCACGGTTACGTACACATCCTCCAGCGCGGCGTTGACACATATCGTCGACCATTCGCGCGAATACTTGGACGCGTTGGAGAAGAGGTTGTACAAGACCTGCCCAATCCGCTGTCGATCAAACAGGATCCGGGGCAGGCCCGGCGCGACGGAGACCTCAACGCTGTTCCGGTAGCCGCCGCTGAGGAAAGCGTTTCGCGCCTGGTCTATTACGTCCGCAAGCTCGGTCGGTTCCGGAGCAACGGACAGCGTGCCAGCCTCTATTCGGGCCACATCGAGGAGATTGTTGATGAGGTCCCGCATTTGGTCGGCCTGCTCTTCGATGATGCGGAAGAACTGCCGCGTCTCGGCGGGATCGAGTGGGTAGGAAGCGCTCCGAGCAGTCGCCGCCGACCCCTTGATGGACGTCAAGGGCGTGCGCAACTCGTGGCTCACCATGCCCAGGAATTCGGCACGCAAGCGTTCGAGCTCTTCTAAGGGCGTGATGTCCTGGACCGTTGATACGACCGACACGATGTCCCCGTCCTCCGAGTGGATTGGGGTTGCGTTGACGACGGTGGTGACGGCCTGACCATCCTGCCGTTGGATGATGATCTCTTCGGCGCGCACGGTCTCGCCGGTCCTGAGGGCACGTTCCACCGGCATCTCAGCCGGCGGAATCTCCCGCCCGTCAATTCGTCGAAACGTGAACAGCGACAGCACGTGATCAAATGACCTGTCCTGGTCACGCAAGCCACCGGCGAGTCGGCGTGCTTCCTCATTGAACTGCACCAGCTCGCGCGTTTTCGCATCGACGACCAGTACCCCCACGGGCGAGGTATTGACTAAGGCCGCCTGGTCGGCCTTTGCTCGCTGCTCGTCGCCGTAGCGCCGCGCGTTGGTGATCGCAGCCCCCACCTGGGCGGCAAACATTTCAAGGGTCTCTTCGTCTTCCAGGGTGAAGTCATCGCCAGGTTGCTTCTTGCCGATGTAGATGTTCCCGACCTGGTTGCCCCGGTCACGGATCTGTGCGCTAAGAAATGCGCCAATTGGCAGACTAAAGCCCGGGAATCCAGCCAGGTCGGTGTGGGCCATGAAATCCCGCGAGCGCAGCGGCCGCTTAAGCCGGCTTAGGTACTGGAATAGCGCTGGGCCCGCCGGGAATCCCACGGCTTGCTCAATCTCGTCCGGGTTCAGGCCGGAGAAGACGAGGTCCTCGAGCTCGCCGGTCTCGTCCTGGGTCGTGATCGCTGCATACCGCGCGTCGGTCAGAATGCGTGCGCTGTCGACGACCTCCTGCAGCACCGTGTCAAGTTCAAGGTCTTGACTGATGCGGAGAATTGCATCGGTGAGCCGGGACAGTCGAGACCGTAGTCGCTCATTCTCTGACCGGAGGTCGTCGTATTCCGCCAAACCCGATCCTCGAATCTCGTCGCACTACGTGGTCGCTAGTCTGCCATGCGCCCGTGCGCGCCTGCCGTTCGTACCGTAGGCGCCGGGAGCCGTGACCGAGAATCAGCCGGAACGGCCCGATGGACGAGCCGAGGGCAATGACCTGCGCGCAGGGAGGCGCGTTGATCCGTTGGACCGGCGCGTGCGGGACTCCTCCGCCCGGCGCGACCCTCCAAACCATGAATGCTGCGTGGGCCCGTGGGCTATGGATCCCTGTGCAGCACGTCCATTGCAAAGTCTCCCATTGCTCCATCCCCGCGCTCGTTGACATCGGTTTTGACCGCTCCATAAGCTCGCCGGACCGCTGGCTGTTTTGGGAGTCGACTTCGTGGCCGACCGGCACAAGATCTTGATTACGGACTACGTCTGGCCTTCCACCGATCCCGAGCGCGAGGTCCTGGCCGAGCTCGACGCCGAAGTCGTTGAATCCGACTCCGGCGATGAAGACCGCCTCACCGAACTGGCCGCCGACGTCACCGGCATCCTCACCTGCTTCGCCAAGGTCACCGAGCGCGTCGTGCGCGCTTCCCCGCGTCTGCGCGT
>JAPPFO010000091.1:10570-22521 GCA_028875175.1 Chloroflexota bacterium
CACCGACAACATCGACGTCGACACCTGCACCTCGCTGGACATTCCCGTCACCTACGTGCCCGACTACGGCTACGAGGAAGTCGCCGACCACGCCATGGCCCTGCTCATGGCCCAGGCCCGCGGCATTTCAGTGCTGGACCGCAGCGTGCGCACCGGCCAGTGGACCAACCAGCCCGCCCGGCCGATGCACCGCATGCGCGGCCGCGTGCTCGGCATCCTTGGCTACGGCCGCATCGGCTTCGCCCTCGCCCAACGCGCCATCCCGCACGGGCTCAAGATCCTTGTCCACGACCCCTACATCACCGCCGACCGGGTCGCCGACATCGGCGCCGAACTGGTCGACAAGGACCGCCTGGTTGCCGAGTCCGACTTCATCTCCGTCCACGCCCCGCTCACCCCCGAGACGCATCACACCATCGGCGAACCCGAACTTCGGGCCATGAAGCCCACCACCTACCTCATCAACACCGCCCGCGGTCCCTTGATCGACGAGTACGCCCTGGCCCGCGCCATCGACGAAGGCTGGATTGCAGGCGCCGGCATCGACGTCCTGGAACAGGAACCGCCACCCCCCAACCATCCGCTAATCGGTCTGGAGCGCGCCATCGTCACCCCGCACGCCGCCTTCCTCTCCGAGGAATCCCTGTTGGAGCTCGAACGCCGCGCCGCCCTCTCCGTCGTCCGTGTTCTGCAGGGCCGGATGCCCGAATACGTCTGGAACCGCGAAGTCCTGGAACGAGTCAGCCTGGCCGAGGAATAGGGACGCTATGCCGGGTCGGCCCTACATGAAGTTCTCGTAGAACCACGCCGAACCCACGCCCAGCACCGATCCAACCACGATTCCCACGATGTCGACAACGACATCGCCGCTGAACGGCGCCAGGGAAGCCGTTCCCTCCTCGGCACCCTGCCAGACCCACCAGCGCGCCAGCACCCACCACAGAGCCACGCTGCCCACGAAAATGGCGACTCGCAGGCGAAGGTGCGAGCTCACGCCGCTCGTGGCTGGTCGCCGAACCATAGTCCCGCCCGATCCCGCGCTGTCGGACTGCCCGGCACTCGCGTCACCGTCGGCAATCTCTCCCTCTATGATCGAACGCGACTGGGCCCCCGCCGTCGCGTTACTCGCCATCGCCAGCGCTGTCGGATACGTCCGGTAGAAGTAGTAGCGATAGACCAGGGTGAGCGGCAGTCCTACGTACAGGCCAAGCCCAATCACCGCGCCGGCTTGGGCAAGCTGCTGCACCGCCAGCACAACCAGAAGGACCAGCCACAGCAGTCCTTGATGCAACAGGTATTGCTGATCGGCGGCCTGGATTTTGAACTCGCCGAGAACATTCTCCCGCCGCCAGCGCCAGCGCTCGATAATCCCCAGGCCAATGCCCAATACGCAGAGCAACAACCCTGTTGGGGCTGCGCCGAGGACTGCCAGCACCGCGGCTGGTATCGCGGCGGTTGCAAACCCGGCTATGGCAATGGTCGGCCACGAAGCTATGGCTGCGCGCACCCGCCCGCGGTATTGCACGTATGCCCGGCCGGCTTCGTGAGGCGCATATCCGGCGTTGATCAGCGCCCGTACCGCGACCTGCGTGTGCTGCGGATCTTCGGGCCGGCCCTGTTGCAAGCGCGTCAACACGTCGGACACCCTTCGTCGTTCGCTCGCTGGACAGGTCTATTCTCAGGTATTCGACCTGGAACCGCTACGCCGCCCGAATCCGCTGATCCACGGCATTCCGGATCAAGGTCGGCAGCAACTGGCTGTCGTGCACGATCTCGCCAAAGCACGCTCCCAGTGGCCGTCCGTCGATTCGCGGCATATACGCCCGCTCGAACTCGGTCCGCAGCACCCCAACCCCGAAGGCCAGCACCTTCGTCGCCTGCCCGCCCGGTCCGTTGCGATTCCGGCGGTCCAGGTCCGTCAACACCCGACGCAATTGGGCCGGATCGCTGCTAATCCCATCGGTAATCACGATCACGCTCTTCAATCCGGCCTGCGGCTGAATGTGCGTCAACGCACGCCGCATCGCTCCCGCATCGTCGGTTTCGCGGTGGTCCAGCTTGTAGATGGTCCGGACGATCTGGCTGTGATCGCGCGGGCGGTAGGCCGCCTCTGAGGGAATCCCGGCCGCCGTCCACACGCTCTGCTCGAATCGCCAGTGCAGTACCGCCTCCGTGCTGAAGCTCAGCACCGCGTACGGAATCCGCAGCCGCTCGTGGATCTCGATGAAGATCACGGCCGCTTCCACCAGCCGGTCGAACTTCTTGGTGGGAAACCCGCGCTGCACCATGCTCCCGCTGATGTCCAGCAGGATGGCGCTGGCGAAGTCCCGCTGCCGGTCCTCCCGCGCCACCCGCACCCCGCGCAGGAAGGCCGACGCCGGATCCGTGATCAGCCGCTCCGGATGTTCAAGGTCGATCTCACCCGTGTCGCCCCGCCGCTGCTTGCGCGGACGCCGCCACGGGTCCACCGCCCCATGCCGTCGCCGGTCCATGATCTCCGCCAGGCCGCGCCGGCGCCCGCTCCCGTGAATGGACTCCCGGATCAGCGGGTCCAGCTTTCGCACGGCCGTCAGGTAGTCGAACGCCTCGTAGTCGATCTGCGGTCCGCGACCCTTCCGCAGGTACGAGATCAGCCCCGGATGCCAGGACTCCCCCGTTGAGCTGAGCACCCGGTCCCGAACCTGCCGCCGGCTCCACCGCCGCCGCTCGCCCTGGGTCACCGAACTTGGGGCGCGATCTTCCGGAGCATCTGGAGCTCCTTCTCGCCGGCGACTTTGCAGCGGCCGCGTCGTTGCGGTCGGCGCATGTTGGTCGGCTTCCGCCGGTTCGTCGCTGGCGCTCGCGCCGGTCGGCGAGTCGGGCGCCTCCTCGGCCGACGCGTCCTGCGGCTCCGGCTCGTCTTCCGTCGGCGTCGTGCCCGGATCGCTCGTGTCGGGAGCCTTCGTCGCGCTTCGAGCCCGCTCGGCCGCCTGGCGCCGTGCCTCCTGCTCTGCCGTAACCAACAAGCGGTAGGCCGGCAGCACGTCTTCCGTCAGCTCCTCCAATAGTCCCGAAACCTCATCGCGAGCCGCCGCTCGCTGCACGCCCGGCAGCGTGTCCTCGAAGGCCCTGGCCGCCGGCCTGTCCAGGACCGGCGCCGCTCGCGCGCCCGGCCACTGCCGCTCGGTCCACGCGTGTATGTGGGCATCGAGAAATTGGTGATGGAGCGGCGCGCCCGCGGCGTCGCGGATGCCCGGCATGTCCGTCATCGGTTCCAATTCAACCCCACGGCCGTAGAGGCGCCTGAACAGCCGTCCGATTCCGGGGTAACGCGCCATCTGCAGGCGGTTCACCCGCATGTCGTTAACCACGTTCACCAGCAAAGTCAGCGCCGCGGCCGAAACTGAATGATCGGCGTGAAGTTCGATCCAGCGTGCCGTCGCCATCGCGCCAGCCTTGCCCGTAAAGCGCACCTCCGCCGCCTCGTGTGCCAGCCCCGCCACGACGAGCTCCGGCGGCCACTCCGACAGCAGCGCTCTCGGGTAGTCCACCACCTCCTGCGCCGGGCGGTAGGCCCACCACGGTCCGGCCTCCAGGCGAACCGGCAGGTCATTCAGGATCAGGCGGCCGGCCAGCTCGAACTGTTCGGTCGTCAGCCGCGTTTCGTCAGACCAGGCCATAGCCGGCCAACGTCGCTTCCAGCACCGGGCGAATGTCGTCGCCCGACCCGTCCAGCACACCCCGCCGCAACCAGCGCACGAACGTGGCCGCGTCGTCGCCGGCACGCGCGCTGGTCACCAGTTCGGCCGTCGTCAGGCTCACCCGTTCGGCCGCCGCCCCGGCCAGGTCCGCCGGCACGTCGTTCAGCGGGTGCCGTGCGTCGCGGTCCCAGGCGCCGGACAGAATCGCCCGTCCCGTGGCCGCCAGCTCCGCCGCCGAGTGCAACAGCGCCGGGTCGATCGCCGCGTCGGTAACGAACGCCAGGATCGCCGCCTCTTCATCCAGCGGCGGATAGTCCATGCGGATCACCGCTCCAAAGCGGTTCTCCACCGCCTCGTTCAACGGCTTCACGCCCGGCCCCTCGGCAAACCCCGTGGCCACCAGCCGGAAGTCTGGATGTGCATGCACCACCCGCCCATCCGGCAGCAGCAGCCGTCCACCCTTGTCGAACAGCCCGTTGATGATCGAGTGCACGTCCGGATACGCCAGGTTGTACTCGTTCACGATCACGAACAATCCCTCGCTCGCCGCCTCCAGGAATCCCTGGATCGACCACGAGGTCGCGCCGCCCGTCAATCGCCGCGCCGCAGTCAGGTCCGTCTTGCTGGTCTCGCCCGTCAGACTGAACTCGACGGCCGGCAGGTTCCACACGTGCGCCAGGGTGCGCGCCAGCGCCGACTTCCCACAGCCTGTCGGCCCGCGCAGAAACACCGGCCGCCCCGCCACCAGCGCGCCCTGGGTCAGCCGCAGGGCCTGCCAGCTGGATGCCGTCAGACACGGCAGCACGCTCTCGGCCGGCGGCACGTGCCCCAGCGAAGTCGCCAGGTTCAACCCGTACTCGGCCCGCAGTGCCCGCCGCAAGTCGCCTTCAGTCGAGCCATGGACGCCATTGGCGTTCTCGATGACCGGTGGACGGTCGGCCCTCGCCCGAATACGCACCCGTTGCCCATCGGCCAGGTTCAGCATCGCGCCGGTTCCGTTGTCGACCTCTTCGGCTTCCTGCATCGATGTAGGCGGCGGCAGTGCCACCGCCGCTCCGGCATCCGGTCGCTCGACATCCAGCAGGGCCTGCCGCAGTTCGTCCGGATACGCCGTGGACGCCACCGCCCGTCCCAGCGCCTGCCGCGTCGTCTCCGCCACCGGCTGCATCAGGTCATCGGGTGCGATCGACAGCACCGCCTGCGCCCCTATCTCCGCCAGCGGCAGCCCCGTCGCATGCCCCAGCGCCAGCCAGTGAACCAGCGAACGCGTCGAGATCCGGTCCCGCATCGCTCCGCCCAACTCGGCGTGCCCGCGCAACTGGCCGGCCACGGCCACCAGTCGTTCGACGATCGACGGATTCGCCCGTAGGTCCAGCGCCTCCGCCAGTTCCAGCCGCCCGAACTCGTAGGCCACCGCCTCGGCTTCCTCGTCCGCCGGCAGGAATCCCATCGGAATCGCCCCCAGCCCCCAGCCAAATCGCCGCTGCAGCGCCCGCCCGATCTCCGCGGCCCCGACGTAGTTCGGATTCGCCGTCGCAAACACCCCAAACTGCTCGTGCACCTCGATCTCGATATTCCCCAGGTCCGTCCCCGAGATCACCAGCCGCCCCGTATCCATGGCCTGCGTCAGCGCGCTCACCAGGTCCGGCGGCAGCATGTTGATCTCGTTGATCAGCAGCTTGTGCCCGTGCAACATCGCCTGCACCGCTGGGCCCAGGGCCGCCACCGTCGACTGCCCCGTATCCCCTCGTATCACCTCCGTCCGCTGAAAGAAATCCGCCAACGTCGTATCCCCGCTGAACGTCAGTTCAACGCACGGCTCGTTGGCCAGGTGGCAGTAGGTTTTCACCATCGTCGTCTTGCCGCAGCCGGTCGGACCGGTTAGCAGCACGAACGTCCGCAGGTGCGGATTCGCCTCGATCTGCGCCATCCGCTGCAGAATCCCCGCCATCGAGGCGGTGATCCGGATAAACACCTCGTCCCGCGTCGGCACCAGCCGCGCCGCGTCCGGTGCCTCGTCCCCGAACCCGCCCAGTTCCGCGCGAACCTCCGCCGGCACCGCCCGAAACCGCCCGACTCCCAGGTCCCGCCGCCCAAACCGCTCCCCCAGGATCTCGAGCGCCGAATCCTCCAGAACAATGTGCTCGCCAAACACCGCCCGGCCACCGCCCGCTGCCGCGCCACCACGGCCCTCGGACGCATCGTCCGCGCCAAACAGGGATCTCAGAAAACTCTGCATTACCAGGCTCGTCCAGCACGCGCCGCCCGCATTCTAGGCGCGCGCCCGCCCAGCCCCGACCGCGGCTCGCAGCCCTCGTCGTCTCAACGGTCGCAAGACCGGGCGAGCGGTCGAGTTCCTGTGATACGTTGAATCCGATGCCCGACCCCGCCGGAGCGTCGCCGCATGAGCGCCGAAGCGTGGACGATTCTGGGCACGGGCGGGGCCCTCTTTGTTGGATTAGCTGGCTTGGCTGTCGCCATCTGGCGCAGTCTGGACGCGCGTCTCGAACTCATGGCCCAGCAGCATGCCGCCGAACTACAGGTGTTGCGCGGCGACCTTCGCGACCTGCGTGCTGACCACGGCGCCCGTCTCGACAGGCTCGAGGCCCGCCAGTTTGAAATGGCTCAGGCTCTGGCCCGCATCGAGGGCCGCCAGGAGCAGCAATTAGCCGCCGTGGCGTCAACGCCCTCCTCGCTTCAGGAACTCTCGCGCGCGAGCGTTGTGGCGACAGGAGAAACTAGGCCCGAGTAGCCCTTAACTCGGCATCCGCCCGTACTTTGACCGGCAAGTGCCGCAACATCGCGTCAATCTCGCTTCAAGTATTCGCCAGCAGCGACACCGAATCCTTCGAAAGCAATCTGCGCGCAGAGTTGAATCGGCTGTCCTAGCCTGAGGGCTCGATCAGGCAATTTGGGGCGCAGTCCAATAGCGACCACAGGAAGGGGTGCTGCTGAAATCAGGATGGGAGCGCCAGCCTGCTGGTCCTCGAACCGGACATCCGGCAGGTACTCACATCATTCACCGAACCCGCCCGTACACCTCCGCCGTCCTCACCGCGCACCTTCCCCACGTGAACATTTCCACAGCCCGCTGCCGTCCGTTCTCGCCCCAGCGCCGCATCCGCTCGCCATCGCGCAGCGCCTCGCCGATTCCCCAGGCAATGTCCGCCGGATCCGCGCCGTTCACGTGCAGTCCGCACTGGTTCGGCCCGTAGTTCACCACCTGCTCGCGGAAGCCAACGACGCCCCGAGCCCCAACCACCACCGGCTTCCCGCACGCCATCGCCTCCAGGCTCACGATCCCGAACGGCTCGTACGTCGACGGCAACACCACCAGGTCGGCGGCCATGAAGTGCGCGATGCGCTCGTCCTCCGAAACCCACTCCGTCCGCAATGTGACCGAGTCCTCCACTCCCAGCCCGGCCACCAGCCCCCGGATCTCGTCGTCCTGATCCCCCGTCCCCAGCGCAACCAGCCGGGCTTCCGGATGCTGCGCCGCCACCCGTGGCCAGCCCTCGATCAATGGCCGTGCGCCCTTCACGCCCGTCAACCGGCCAATGAAGAACACCACCGGCGCGTCGTCGGGCAACCCATAACGCGCTCTTAGCTCCGGCCTGCCCGGCGCGTCCGGCGCAAACTTCTCCGTGTCCACCCCGTTCCACACGCCGTACACCCGCTCCGCGTCCCAGCCGTGCGCGATCAGGTCGCGAACCATCGCCTGGCTCACCGTGATCGTCGCGTCCGCCGCCCTGCCGGCCGCCGATTCCCACTGCGACACGATCGGCGAAGGCCCGCCCGGCTGACGCCCCCACTCGGCGCTGTGTACGTGGAACACGATCGGCGCATCCACGTGCTGCGCCAGCGTCAATCCCGCCGGCGCCCCCAGCCAGTCATGCACCGCGATCACGTCAAACGGCTGCCGCCCATGCTCCGCCCGCACCGCATCCGCCCACAGGATGTTCGTCGAGTACAGCTCCCCAAAAAACGCCCCCCAACTCGACGCCTCCTGTTTGTAGACGCCCAGATAGGTCGGACTCAGATCCAGCTGGCGCGCCCAATGCGTATCCGGCTGCGGGTCCGGCACGTCGCCGTTTCGCAATGCGGCAAACACCTGCACGTCGTGCCCCGCCGCCCGCAGTGCCGGCGCCATCGCCCCCGAGTACGTCCCCAGCCCGCCCACCACGTGCGGCGGGTATTCCCACACCACCATTGCAATCCGCATTGAGGTCAATCCCATCTAGTCCCTGAGCCGGTGGCGTCAGGCGCATCCATCCAGTGCGCGTCGTTGGTCGTCGTCGAGGTCCCATCCCACGGACCCCGCCAATTCCGCCACCCGCTCCGGCCGGTCCGTCTTCGGAATCGCTATCACACCGTCCTGCCCCACCAGCCAGTTCAGCATCACCTGCGCCGGCGTCCGTCCTGTGGCGCGGCTGACCTCGTGCAACACCCCCGACCCCTGGTGCCCGTCGAAATCCGCCAGCGCCAATGGCGTGTGCGCAATCACCGTCACCTTGGTCGCCTGGCACAGCTCCAGCACGTCCTCCGCCACGTCGCGCTCGAACAGGTTGTACCGAATCTGGTTCGACACGATCGGATACCGCCGCGCCGCGTCCTGCGCCGCCTTTAACTGGTCCGCCGAGAAGTTGCTGACCCCAATGAACCGGATCAGCCCCTCGTCTACCAACCGTTCCAGCGCGCCAATCGTCTCGCCAATCGAAATCGACGGGTTCGGTCCATGAATCTGGTACAGATCCAAGACCTCCACGCCCAGCCGCCGCGCACTCGCCCGCGCATGCACCGGAACGTCCCGTTCCCGCAGGTTCCTCGGAGAAATCTTCGTGGCAATGAAGACCCGATCCCACTGCCCCGCAAGCTCGGCCCCGACCTGCAACTCGGCCTGCCCGGGCTCATCGCCCCGAGCGTTGTATGACTCCGCCGTGTCGATCAGCCGCAGGCCCGCGGCCAATCCCTTCACCAGCACACCCTGTCCGCCGAAATACCGGGCCGTCCCCAGCCCAATCTTGGGAACACGTGTGTCCGTCGGGCCCAGGAATACCTCGTCCATGGCAGTCGCTCGCTAGCTGATCGCGTCGATGAAGTTGATGTACACCCGCTGATGCTCCCAGAGCAACCGATCCGCCCCCAGCCACATCCACTCGCCCGGTGTGAAATAGGCCGAAACGTCCGCCTCCGAACCTTCCCGCCCCACCCACTGCAACCAGTGCAGGTTGTCCGACTGCAACAGCAGGTGCGCCAGGTCAATCAGCGCCGGGTCCTCCGTCAGCTGTGCGGTGCCGTAGGCAGCCGTCATCAGCCGGAACACCGCCTGCTGTGCATGGTTCCCCAGGAAAAACTCCAGGCCTCCATGCTGTCCCGCCCAGGTGGCAGGGAACGGCGACAGCGGCAAGTCATGCGCATCGCCGCCAAACGCCTCAACCGCCGCGCTGGGCGTCAAACATTGAACCCCGCGCTTCGCCAGTTCGTCCGGCAGCGCGTCCAGGAACTCGAAGATCCCCGTATCCACGTTGTGGTGCTCGCCAAACGTCTCAAAGTCCCACGCCAGCGTCACCAGGTCCCCCGGCGTCGACGCAATCCAGTCGGCGTACCGGTCCGCCGTCAGCGGCCATCCATCCCACCCTTGGTTCGAGAACCGGTACCCCACGTCATCGCTCAGGTCGAAATGCCGGGCCAGCAGCGGCAGCCCGCCCCGTTCCTCGTACAGGTGAGCCGCGCTCCGCCACTCCATGATCCACGGCCGTCCGTCCACGAACCCCGCCTCGAACCCCACCCGCCCCAGCGTCCGCGCAATGTCCGACGACATCAGCATCTCGGTCGTATCCGCCACCCGTGGGCGCTGCCCACACAAGTCCTTTAGTCCGTCCGCCGACCGCTCCATCCCACCCGCAAACAGCGGCAGGTCCAGCAGCATGCTCACCGCGTGATACGGCTCCGTCGCCACCGGTTCGCAGTTCTCATGACCCAGCAGGGCCTTCAGTTCTCCCAGCAACTCCGGATCCCACGCCTCGAACTGCGGCAACGTTGAAAGCGGAATCCCCAGCCCCAGCGCCAGCCCCCGATCCAGCAATTCCTGCCACAGCTTGATCGCCGGCCGGTAGCACCACCGCGCCACCTTCTCGAAGTAAAACTGGTTCAACTCGTCGTCGAACAGCGCCGCTTCGATCGTCGCCGCGTCCGCCCCATGCGGAATAGGCACCGCCGGAATCCGCACCCGTCGCGGCTGGTGAATCAGCGTGTAGATAACCAGGTGTTCGGCGATTGAAAGTGCGCGATCGTTGGGGTCGGGCGGCCGGCTGGCGCTCCCCGAATGCTACCCGACCATCACGTCCTGCCCGGCCGCCAGATGGCTCATCCGGGTCAGGAATATCGGGGTCACGGCTTCCCAGGTAAACAGCTCCGCTGCCCGACGTGCCCCAGCGCGAATCGACGCATTGAGCTCCTGGTCATCGTTCAGTTGCAACGCAAATCGCACGATCTCATCCGGATCAGCCGCGTCGTCCAGCACCACGCAGTTCTGCAGCGGACGCGCATAGTCCTCGCCCGTGGACCCCACGTACGCAATCCCGCCCGCCGCCATCGCCTCCAGCCCCACCAGCCCGAAGGGCTCGTATCCGCTGTTGGCCAGCGCGCCGTCCGCTGCGGTGTAGAAAACCGGCAGAACCTCGTCCGGCACGAAAAACCGCAGGTCCAGCACCGCAGCCTCCGGCGCCGCCCCCAGCGCCGTGGCAATCCCCGGCACCGAGCGGTCCTCCGTCACCACCTCCGCGCGCTCCAGCCCGCGCCAAACCATGTGCCGGTAGACCTCGTCGCCATGCGCTTCGTATGCGCCCGGCTTGATCACCAACCGGGCATTCACACCCTGCGCGCGCAGCCGGTACACCGCCTCCACGGCCTCCAGCCATCCCTTGTCAGGGTCCGTCCGTCCGATCTTGAAGAACCACACGTCGCAGTCCATCGCCCGACGAAACGCCGCCACCGCGTCCGGATCCACCGTCTCCAGTCGTTCCTCCGGCACCCCGTTCGGAATCACCACCGGGTTGACGCCGCAGTCCCACATTTGATGCTTGACGTACTTTGAGACCGCCGCAAAGTCCGCCACGTAACCGATCCGGTCCCAGTTCATTCGGTTGAAGGACATGTCATTGTTCGCGTTCCACACCAGCACGCAGTTCTGGCGAATCCCGTTGAAATGCAGCGAATCGCTCAGCCGCGAAAGCGCGTCGGCCGTATGCCACTCCTCCGCCATCACCACCACCGAGCGCCCCTCGGCCACGGCCGGCGTCGCGATCTCAAACGTCACGTGCGCCGGCACGGAGTCCTGGAAGTCGTGAACCTTCTCGATCTCCGCCTCGTACACCCCGCCCCGGTGATGCGCGCTCAGCCACTGGCACCATCGGTGCAGATGCAGCCGGCCGTTCTCTTGCACCTCGTGCCCCGGTCGGTCTGGATCTCCAACAAACACCAAGTGCGTATTGAACCCCTGCCGCGCCAGCGACCGCGTGAACTGCGCCACCCGCACCCCCAGCCCCCCGGCCTGTGAGTAGGGTTGGTCCGGCCCCTCGAATGAGAGAAAGACGATCTCAAGGTTTTCCGGCGTGAAGTTCGGCGGCACGGACAAGTCTCTGGGTGTGCTGTGCGACAGCCGGCGTCCGGCTGCCCGCACAAATGGCATTGCCAACAATCTTAGCCCCGTTCCCAGCCTTCCCCGCGTGTCCTCCCGAAGCGCGAGGTCGTGTTGCCCGGCTCCCCTCTCAGGATGGCCTCCCCATCGTCTCCTTCTTCCCAGTAAGACCCGTGCACAACGCCCAGCCTCCTCGAAGCTGCGACGGCCCCTGCTCCCTCTCCTGGAGGAGAGCAACGGTGTGAAGCGTCAGGTTCGTCGGGTCCGCGCCCGTCTTAATCCCTCTCTTGGGAGACCTTTGCAAGACTCTTTTGGTCGTCGAACTCACGGACGCTTTTCCTCCCGCCCGGGGGAAAGCACCGGTGTTCGGTGTCAATCTGTTCGAGGAGACGCCGGACTTTCCCCTCTCCTGGGGGAGAGGCAGAGCCTGCCGCGGACTCGATTTGGGGTGCGGCTGTCTCCGGCCGAAACCGGTGAGCGACTGTGTTGGGTGTCAAGGGGTCTTCCGCGCACCCACCCCGCCCACCACTCGGCTCGGGCCAGGGTCAAACTCCTCTGGCGAGACGCCGCTCTTTCTCCCTCTCCCTTGAGGGTGTCCAGACCGGAGACATGGTAGACAGGTGTTCGGAGAC
>JAPPFO010000048.1 GCA_028875175.1 Chloroflexota bacterium
ATTGTACACTGATGGGAGACAGAGGGCAAGGGTGAGGGTGAGCGGTGGGTGACGTGAGGGTTGGGGCGGTGGATGGGGTGGGGTCCATATACTCCGCCGATGGAACGCGCGGCGACGACAGGCGAACGACAGGCGCCGGTCCCGGTGTTGATCGGGATCGGGCTGGCCGGGGGCGTGGTCAGCGGGCTGATCGGGGTGGGCGGCGGGATCATCCTGATTCCGCTGATGGTTGGCCTGCTGGGGATGTCACAGCACCGTGCGCACGGGACGTCGTTGGCCATCATCGTACCGACGGCGTTTGCGGCGACCCTCCGCTACGCGACCTCGAACCCGATCGACTGGTCGGTGGCGCTGGCGCTGGCGGCCACTTCCGTGGTGTTCGCGGCGGTGGGGGCGCGGCTGACGGCCTACATCAACGAGAAGCTGCTAAGGCGGCTGTTCGCGCTGGTGCTGCTGGCGGGGGCGCTGCGCATGTTCGTGTCGCTGCAGGACGTGGCCCTGATGCACCTGGACGGAACGGAACGGATCATCGCCGCAGTGATCACGGGCGTGGTGGCGGGGCTGGTGAGCGGGACGATGGGCGTGGGCGGCGGGATCGTGATGGTGCCGGCAATGGTGATTTTCATGGGGATCGACCAGGTGATTGCGCAAGGCATCAGCCTGGCGGTGATTATTCCGACGGCGCTGTCAGGCGCCACGCAGCATTACCGGCTGGGTCACGTGGACGTGCGGCGGGCGCTGACGATAGGGATCGGCGGCCTGATCGGCGGCTTCGGCGGCGCGCAGGTGGCGCAGTGGCTGCCGCGGGTGGTGCTGCGGGCGCTGTTTGCGGTGTTCCTGCTGTACTCGGCGCAACGGATGTTGGGAGTTCAGACCTGGGTGACGGAGCGGTTGCGGCGGGAGTAGCGCTTCGAACGGAAGAACCCAGTCTTCGAGGGAGTGGTTCGCGGGACAAGACTTTTGGGTTGGGGTGGGGTTGGTTGCGCGGAAGACCCCTCACCGAATTCCGGCGAAGACGCCGGAGTCTGCCTCTCCCCTTGGAGAGGGTGAAGAGCGGTGCGGCCTGTGTTCGACTGCATCCGAACGTGGTTGCTGGGGTGGGGATCTCGAGCGGAAGAGGGCACCCACGAGGGGCGCCCCTACGCGATGGTCTGGGGTGCGGCTGACTCTTCCCGCGCGAGGTCAATCATCGAGCTCGCGTAGTTCGGCTTCGATCTGCGCGTGCGGGATGTAGTCGGCGAGCGAGGAGTTGGTCAGCCGTTGGGACACTATCGCGAGGTCTTCCGCGTCTTCCAGGTGTTCCACAAGCTCGTCGTTTGTCGCGGAGACGAGGTCCGCGAGGGTGTTGCCAACCTCGGTGTCGCCGCGGAGCAGGGCCTGAGCGGCCTCGCGCAGCAGGCTTTCCCGGAACTCCGGGTCGCGTCTGGCGCGAGCCTGAACAGTTGCGTCGGAATCTCGTGCGGGCGGCATGAAGCTCGGCTCCTTCTCCGCCCGGTGATTGTCAGGCCAGGTCAGTCAAGCGCTTTGTGGCGCGCAAGCGCCGTACACACCTCGTCCGAGTGCCCGCGATCCACTGCCGACATGCGCGTTTCGATCGCGGACAGACGTGTGCCAATGGTTGCGAGCCGGGTTGCCGCCACCGACAGCCGCGCCGTGACCTTGACCATGCGCGTCTCGACTGCGTACATGCGGGATTCCAGCGCCGCCATACGGGTGCCCAGCGCGTCCATGCGCTCGCACAGCTCCGCGCGAAGACTTGCCTGCCCGGCCACGATCAACCACGCCAAGGCCGCCCCAACACTCAGAATGCCGATCAGTAAGCCGACCAGACCGAAGATCAATTCCGGTGTCATGGTCGTGCCTCTATCGCATCGTTGAATCAGCATACGTCAAGAAGGGGAGAGGGTTGAAGCAGGGTAGAGGGGAGAGGGCAGAGGAGTGAGAGAAGATGAGGGAAGGGATGGATCCCGGCTGAAGCCGCCGGGATGACGAGGGGGTGCGGATTGGGTCCCGGCTGGGGTGGCGTATGCGATTGTGGGGGGCGGAAGACTGGATCCCGGCTGCGGACGCCGGG
>JAPPFO010000292.1 GCA_028875175.1 Chloroflexota bacterium
TTCCTCGGCGGCGCCTTTGGAACGGTCGATGGTCTTCGTACCTTGCAAGCCAAGACGAACGTCGGACTCGGCGGCGCCCACGGCCTCGGCCAGCGGCTCGACCATGAGGTTGATGAACCCGCCGATGACCAGCGGCGGGCAGTTCTCGTTGGGATCGCGACCGCGGCGCTCGGCGTACTCGCGGACGTGCGACTCAGGGTCGATCACCGGCGTGGCGTCGCCGTGCGGGTTGAGCCAGTCGGGCGGTGACGAGGGCATGGGAGCGGCGTGCCAGGGGTCCGGCCAAGCCAGACCCCTGTAAACGCCTACCTGGCGATCACTTCAGGTCGAAGCGATCGAGGTTCATCACCTTGTCCCAGGCGGCCACGAAGTCGCCGACGAACGCTTCCTGCCCGTCGTCCGATCCGTAGACCTCCGCGAGGGCACGAAGCTCCGAGTTCGAGCCGAAGGCCAGGTCCACCCGCGTGCCGGTCCACTTGACCTCGCCGGTCGCCTGGTCGCGGCCTTCGAACGCGTCTCCCGACGCCTGCCAGACGGTGTTCGGGTCCAGCAGGTTCACGAAGAAGTCGTTCGTGAGCGCGCCCGGCCGATCGGTGAATACGCCATGCGCAGACTGCCCACTGTTGGCGTTGAGGGCGCGCAGGCCGCCCACGAGCGCGGTCATCTCGGGGGCCGTCAGCGTCAGCATGTAGGCCCGCTCCACCAGCAGCTCTTCGGCGTTGCCGTCCTGGCCGTTCTTCAGGAAGTTGCGGAAGCCGTCCGCTGCGGGTTCCAGGACGGCGAACGACTCCGCGTCGGTCCAATCCTCCGTAGCGTCCGTGCGCCCGGGAGCAAACGGAACTTGCACGTCGTGGCCGGCGTCGCGCGCGGCCTGCTCGATTCCGGCGCATCCGGCCAGCACGATCAGGTCGGCGAGCGAAACGCGCGTGTCGCCGGACTGCGAGCCGTTGAAGTCCGCCAGGATGCCCTCCAGCGTCTCCAGCACGGCGGCGAGCTGGTCCGGGTCGTTGACCTCCCAGTCCCTCTGCGGCGCCAGGCGCACGCGCGCCCCGTTGGCGCCGCCGCGTTTGTCGGTGCCGCGGAACGAGGCCGCCGAAGCCCAGGCGGTCGAGACCAGCTGGGATGCGGACAGGCCGGAGGCGAGGACTCGCGCCTTGAGGTCGGCGATGTCCGACGCGTCGATCAACTCGTGGTCGACGGCGGGGACGGGGTCCTGCCAGAGCAGGGCCTCGTCCGGCACCAGCGGGCCGCGGTAGCGGCTGCTCGGCCCCAGGTCGCGGTGCAGCAGCTTGAACCAGGCCCTGGCAAAGGCGTCTTCCAGCTCCGCCGGATCGTTCAGGAAGCGGGTCGAAATCTCGGCGTAGGCCGGGTCCATCCGCAGCGACAGGTCCGTCGTCAGCATCATCGGCGCGTGCTTCTTGGAGGGGTCGTGCGCGTCGATCACGGTGGCCGCGGCGGCCGCGTTCTCCGGCTGGTACTGCGACTTGCCGGCGGGACTCTTGGTCAGCTCCCACTCGTGCTGGTAGAGGTTCTCCAGGAAGTTGTTGTCCCATTTGACCGGGTTGTCGGTCCACGCGCCCTCGAGTCCGCTGGTAATGGTGTCGTTGGCCTTGCCGCTGGCGTAGTCGCTGGTCCAGCCCAGGCCCTGCTCATGGATGTCGGCGCCCTCCGGGTCGGGACCGACGTGCGCCTCGGCGCCCGCGCCGTGCGCCTTGCCGAATGTGTGGCCGCCGGCAATCAGCGCGACGGTCTCCTCGTCGTTCATGGCCATGCGCTTGAAGGTCTGGCGGATGTAGCGCGCCGCCAGCGTAGGGTCCGGGTTGCCGTTGGGCCCCTCCGGGTTCACGTAGATCAGGCCCATGTGGTCGGCGCCGTACGGCCCCTCGATCTCGCCCTCGGCATCGTGACGCTCGTCGCCCAGCCACTCGCCTTCGGCCCCCCAGTCGGTGTCGTCGGCTTCCCAGACGTCCGGCCGTCCGAAGGCAAACCCAAAGGTCTTGAAGCCCATCGACTCCAGGGCGCAGTTGCCGGTAAAGACCAGCAGGTCGGCCCAGGACAGGCAGCGG
>JAPPFO010000205.1 GCA_028875175.1 Chloroflexota bacterium
GCGTCCACAGCCCCGGGTCCTCGTACGTCACCGCGTAGTGCACCGTCTCGGCGTCCTGTTCGACAAACGTGTGCTCGTGGATCCACTGCCGGTACGGACCCTTCACCTGCGCGTCCGCGAACCGGTGCGGCGGGTCCCACGCCGTAATCTCGCTCCGCCACCGCAACGGAAACCCGCGAAACCGCAACCGGTAGTCGATCAGCGTCCCCGGCCGCATCTCGATCGGCGCCGGCGTCACCACGCTGAACTTCAGCCACGGCGGCGTGATGACTTCCAGGTTCGAAGCGTCCGAAAAGAACTCAAACACCTCGTCCAGCGGCCGTGGCAGCCACAGGCTCGACTCGTACACAAACGTCTTCACTCGGGCCGAGACTTCCAATCCCAATGTCCGATTCGCCGAGCCTGAGAAGCCTCTTGCCACCGGCCAGTCACCGAGCTGACTACGATCGACGCCAATGTGATATTCGCAACTTCTACTGCTCCAACTTTCGAAGTTCAGCTTCGTATATCTTTAGTTGCCTGAATAAGGGCCGAGCCTCCGCCCGAAGTTGTGCCCAGCCGTCTGGTTCTCCCGACTCAAACTCGATGCTCTGCATTCCCTCCACGGCTCTCTCAACCTGCGAGAGGGATGTGCATGACCGGAAGTGCTCGGGATAAAACGCCAAGCAAGCGTCAATGAGTGAGTCTGGATGATCCGGTCCCGCAGGCACTATTACTTCTAGTCCACCCATCGGCCTGATTCTCTTATCGAAATAGTGGACTTTGAGCCACTGCCGATTGCCTTCACCACAGAGGATCTGAAAGTGAATGGAGTTGATTCCGTCAGATCCTAAGTATCCACCTTCATCACCGACACAATAGATACGGGAATAGCCTGCCATTTGCTAGTTCCGCTCCTAAGCGAGTTCCGGCGGATTATCTGCCGGTTGATTGGCGAGAATCCATCCAGAGTCAAGTGTACAGGGACTCCAATCGGCAAAGTACCGCGGATAGAGTGCGATCAGGCGTCCGCCGCGCAAAGGGACCAACCTATCGGCGCGCCAGGTACCCCGCCGCCGTCTCGCGAATCGTCGAAACGATGGTCTCCACTGCGTCCGCGCTGATGTTCGGCGTCATCTGCAGCGACACCCCGCGGCCCATGATGTCCTCGCCGCGCGCGCACTCCACCTGCGTGTAGTCCATCGGCGTCTCGCGGTCGAAGTCGAACGGAAACCGGCTCTGGCCGTAGCCATGCGGCCCCGCCAGGAACGGGTTGCGGTACAGCGGCCCATGGCGGCCCGACCCGACATACGGCCCGCCCAGCGGCACCCCCGCCCGGCTGACCTCCTCCGCGAACTCCCACGCCGAGCACCCCAGCGTGTCCGTGTCGAGCGTGAAGCCCAGCACCCAGTACGTGTGACGGTCGCCCTGCCGCACCCGCTGCGGCGTGATCTCGTCCATGTCCGACAGCCCGTCGATGATCGCCTCGGCCGTCGCGATCTTTCGCTCGATATACCCGTCCACTTTCTCCAGCTGCGTGCGCAGCACCGCCGCCATCAGGTCACCCATCTTGTAGTTGGGCGCCAGGAAGTAGTTGGCGTATGGCTGCCCCTGCAGCGGCCCGTTGTCGCGCGGCAGCGCCGCGTCGCGGAACAGGATGGCGCGTTCCCACAAGGCCTGGTCGTTCGTCACAACCGCCCCGCCCGTGCCCGCCGACAGGTGCTTGCCGCCAAAACTGAACCCGCCGATGTCGCCGACCGTCCCCACGGTTCGCCCCTGCGACTCCGCGAAATGCGCCTGGCAGCAGTCCTCGATCAGCGCCAGGCCATGCCGGTCGGCAATCGCCTGCAGCGCGTTCATGTCGCACGGGTTGCCGAACAGGTGCACGGCCATGATGGCCCGGGTGCGCGGCGTGATCTTGGCCTCCACGTCCGCCGGATCCAGCGTGTAGGTGTCGTCCACCTCCGCGAACACCGGCACGCAGTTGTGCAGGATCGCGCCGATGATCGACCCGCCCGCCGTCCACGGCGACACGATGATCTCGCTGCCCGGCTCCGGGTTCAGCGCCCCGATACACACGTGCAT
>JAPPFO010000255.1 GCA_028875175.1 Chloroflexota bacterium
GGCCGTAGCGCCGTCGAATGCTCTCCTCAAGCAGCCCCAGGTCAGCCCCGAAGAGTCGCGAGGCTCTTCTCCGGCGGAGCGCCAGCCGGTCCGGACGGGGCTCCGGCAGCGCCGCCACGTGGGCCGAAAACGGCGGCACCGGCCGGTTGTCAACCAGCGCCGAAACGGTCATCTGGAACGCCTCGCGGCGGTCCAGGTCGCGGGCCGAAAAGTGCGGCTCGGTCGAAAGCGCGAACGCCCGCGCCTCGTCCCGCAGTCCGCCGAACACCACGTGGGTGCGGGCGTTGATCATCACCGTGCGCCGCACCGCCTTGAGCCGCGGCTGGGCCAGGGACTGGGTCGCGATGCACATCCCCACCCGGTAGCTGCGGGCGCGCTCGAAGAACGCCCCCATGTTGCGGCCGGTATCGAGGAACTCCTGGAATTCGTCGATAAGGAATACGAACGCTGGCCGCTCCCCGCGCGGGCGTCTTAGCACCGCCTGCCAGAACTGGGTGACGATGATGCTGCCCAGAAGGCGCGACCCGGCGATCCCCAGGGCGTTGTCGGCCTGGTCTAGGTTCACGAGCACGATCGCCGAGCGCTTTAACGCCCGGTCCCAGCGCACCGCCGGCCGGGGCTGGGCCAGGATGTTGCGCACCCGCGGGTCGTTGACCAGCAGGGCCATACGGCGCAGCGCCGACCCGAAATTGAGCTCGAACTGGCGCTCGCCCATGCGGTCCACCTGGTTGGTCCAGTAGGCGGCCACGAACGGGTCCTTGACGTTCCGCAATAGATCGGCGCGCCATTCGCGATCGAAGAACAGCCGCTCCAGGTCCAGCATGGTCGGCTGAATCTGGGGGTTGGCGGCCAGGGTCCGGAAGCCGTAGGCGAACGCCTGCGACATCGTTGTTCCCCACGCCATTCCCTCGCCGGTAACCAGCTCGCGCATCATGGTGCTCACCGCCGCCGCGGTCTGGTCGGCCGCGGCCGGGTCGGTGACCGCCAGGGGGTTGAGCCCGATCGGCCTGGCGGTGTCGGCAAAGTCGAGGAAGGCCACGTCCTTGGCCCGGTGCTCGGGCACCGCATCCAGGACCGCCTCGGCCAGATCCCCCTTGGGGTCCAGCAGCAGAAGACCCAGGCCATCGCGGATCGCCGACAGCGCGTACCAGTAGAGGAAGGTGCTCTTGCCGGTCCCGGTCGGCCCGACCGCCAGCACGTGCCGCAGCGCGTCATCGATGCGCAGGCCGAGCTGACGCCCGGGTTCGGACGAATCCGGTTCGGGCCAACCCAGAAAGAGTCCCTCGCCCACCGGCACCATCGCCGCCGGCGGGACCTGGGCAGCTGGCGCCCGGGCAAGGTTGGGATCGCGCGCGCGCGCCGTCGGCAGTTCGCAGAGCGCGGCCGCGTCGCGGGCTGTCAGCAACCAGCGCCCCGGATTCGGCAGGCACCAGCGGTCGAACCACGATTCGGCGCGGCTGGCGTCAGGCAGCCGTTCGACCTTCAGTCGGTTCCAGCTGGACCCGTACTGGTTGAGCGACTGGGCCAGCGCCGCGGCGATCGCGTCACGACGCACGGTGGATGCCCTGACGCGGGCCAGGACCGCGCCGACCAGCAGCGGTTCGAGCGCGCGCTTGGCGACAATTTTGGTGAGTTCGCTCTTATGGCGTGGGGCGGGACGCTCCGGTTGGCGGGACAGCGACCCGTGGCGGCCGGGCGCAAGACCGCTCTGCAGCCGGCCGATTGCGGAATTGAACTGGCGCCGAGCGTTCGGAGATGCGGGCGCGAACAGCCAGCGGATTTCAACCTCCTCTTCATCGCGCAATTCCGCCAGGGCCGCGTGCAGGATCCCCTGGGGATCCGGGCCTCCGCAACAACCGAGTGGCGCCGCACTCTCGAATTCCGGCACGATCCGGTAATAGACCGGATCTGTTAGGCAACGGCCCTCGGTTTGCGGCCCGTTCAGGGCGGGCCGGCCGGGAATCCGGCCAGCACCAAGGCGATGAGCAGCCCGGGCGCTGCGATGATCAGGGCTGCGATCCCGGCCGCCAGCAAAAGGTAGGCGGTTCCGCCGGAT
>JAPPFO010000164.1 GCA_028875175.1 Chloroflexota bacterium
TGTCACCGATCCACTTCGCGTATTGCACGTAGACGGGTTTATCGAGCCCGAGCCGTCTCTTCAGAGCCTCCTCATCGATGGTGCCGCTCCCGCTGAAGGTCATCCGGGCGGCCATCACGTCGATGATGTCGCCGGGGATGAAGCGCACCGACAGGAACACCAGGAGGGTGACGATGAACAGGGTCGGGATCACCAGCAGTACCCGCCTGATCACATACGCCCGCACCTCAGCTCATCTCCTCTTGATGAATGGGGTGGCAGGTTTGTCGCCCGCCACCCCGTGTTCGCCCGTCAAACGCTGACGTTGGAAGCGAGCGTCAGAACCCCATTTCGGCCTTCAGGTCCCGGTCGAGCCAGAGCCGGGCAAAAACCTGGACATCGCCTTGGTCCTGCAGGAACGACTCGCCGTTCCAGCCCTTGACCCACGGCTGGGCCACCTGGTATTTGGGCGCCTTGAATCCGAATACCTGAAAATGCTGAGAAAGGGCGTACAGGTCGAACTCTTTCGCGATTCGTATCTGCTCCGACTCTTCGGTCGCGGCGTTGAACGCATGGTAGAGCCGAATAAGCGTGGGGTCTGGAACCCCGCCAAGATACTCTACTAAATGATTCTCCCTTCCTTCCACGAGAGAGCCGTACCAGCCGAAAAGCTTGCTAAAGTCCTGATCCCAAGCTTGATCGCCGGTGGTCATATCATAGAGCCCGTCGATGCGGCGAGGGACCCAACTGCCGGTATCGTGGATGCTAATCTTCACCTCCACGCCGATCTCCTTCCAGTAGCCGGCTGCGATCTCGACGTAGCCTAAGTCGATGAGGTCGCGGTGGTCGTAGGAGACCTCGAAGCGCACCCCGTCCGCGCCGCGCGGGTAGCCGGCCTCGTCGAGCAATTGCTCGGCCTTTTCCGGGTTGTAGCTGTATGCGTCCTGGAGCTCCTTTGGCCACTCGTCGAATGGGGTGTAAACGGGCCCACTGGCGTCTCCGAAGTAGCCTGAAGGGTTCCGTTGCGCAAACCCGCTATAGTAGCTGTCGTTGATCGCATCGCGGTCGAGGGCCATCTGCATTGCCCGGCGCACGCGGATGTCGTCGAACGGCGGCTTACGGATGTTCAACCCGGACACTTGCAGCGCACGCTGGAAGTAGGTGCCCACCTGAATATCGGGATTGGTGCCCAGCAACCGATTGACCACCTCGACTTTATTGATCGTGGTGGCGCCGAAACGGTGCAATATGTCGATCTGGCCGGTGCGCATGGCGGCGAGACGGGTCGCTTCCTCCGCCATGAACAGAGCCTTCACCTCGTCGACGTAGGGCAGCCGGTTCTCCGGATACTTCTCGTCGAAGCCGTGGTAGTTGGGATTACGCGTCCTGGTCATCGAGACTTCCTCGACGTGCTCGGTCAGCATGAACGGCCCGGTGCCGACCACGTTCCGCCAGTCGGTGTAGTCACCGTGCTGTTCGATGACCTCGCGAGGCAGCACGAATGCGGTGTTCTCAGCGAGGATCGCCCGGACCATGCCGAGGCGCGGCTCGGTGAGCTTGAACACGACCGTGTACTTGTCGGTGGGCTCGATGGACTCCCACGGCAACCCGAAGAGCGCTTCGGTGTACTCGGGCTTCCAGTCGAGCAGGCCGCTATGGCGGCTGTACGCCCACGCGACGTCGTCGGCGGTGAGCTCGCGCCCGTTCATCGGCGCCTTGTCGTGCCAGTGAATGTCCGGTTTGATCTTGACGATGAACGTCCGGTTGTCCGGTTGCTCCCAGCTCTCGGCCAGGTTACCGCGGAAGAACGAGGTCGGCACGTAGTTCCCGGTGAAGCCAAACTCTTCCCGGGGCAGGCCCCAGTCCCCCTGCACGAGTTGCTCGTTGACCCCGGAGAGCTGAAAGCCGACCCAGCCTCCCGCGATCGACGGGTCGGTGTTCTCAGCGAACAAACGGTACGCGTAGGTGAACGTGCCGCCGTACTCGGGTGCGGTGACCATCTTGCCGGTCGTCGGGTCGGTCACCATCGGCTTGTCCGCAGCCGCGGCCGCTTCCTCGC
>JAPPFO010000065.1 GCA_028875175.1 Chloroflexota bacterium
GATCGGGGTTGCTGGGTCCCGGCCGGGGACGCCGGGATGACGGGGTGGTTGCTGTGGCTGGGGAGCGGGGTTTGAGAGGAGCGCGACGGCAGGCGGGGCTAGGATCGGCGGCGTTGCCGGCAGCGGTGGCTGGAGATCACGTCGTGGGCACCGAAGATTGCGAGCTATCCGCCAAACAGCTGTGCATGGTCGTTGACGCCGAGGGCGTGCTGGCGATGCCGGATGTCGTGGCGCCGGAGGGCTACGAGCTACGGAGATACCGGCGGGGCGACGAAGGGAGCCTGGCGGGGACACTGCAGGCGGTGGGGTTCAGAGACTGCGGCATGGACCGGGTGCTGGAGACTCTTGCGAATGCCGATCGGCGGGCGGGGTCGGCGGTGGTGGCGTTTGAGGGACGGATCGTTGCTTCGACGTTTGCCTCGCGGATGTCGAGTGATCGGGTCAGCCCGGTCACGCGGGTGCCGGGCGAGCCGCTGCGGGAAGGGGTGCTGGACTACGTGGCGACGCACCCGGATCACCAGGGCCAAGGGCTGGGTCGGGCGACGTGTACGGCAGTATCGCGCTACCTAGTGGGGCAGGGTTGCGCGATGGTGTCGCTGCTGACGGATGACTGGCGGCTGCCGGCGATTCACCTGTATCTCTCGTTGGGATTCGAGCCGGTGATGAACCGCGAGGACATGCCGGGGCGGTGGGCTGGGGTCCTTCACGAACTGGAGAGGCACGGACATGCGGACGCTTAGGTTGGGGTTGGCGGGGCTTGGGCATGGGCGGACGTTGCTGCAGGCGAATCTGCCGGAGTTGGCGGACCTGCCGGTGCGGGTGACGGCGGTGTGCGACACGAATACAGAGTTGATGGCGTCGATGGCAGGTGAATTCGGGGTCGAGTGGACGACGACGGACTACGACGCGCTGGTGGCGCGGGACGATCTGGACATCATCGGGATTTACACGCCCGGACCGCTGCATTGCGAGCAGATCCTGAAGGCGCTGGAGGCCGGGAAGCACGTGATGGTGACGAAGTCGATGGTGTATTCGATGGCGGAGGTTGAGCGGGTCGTCGAAGCGGTGGATCGCTCGGGGCTGACGCTGCTGGTGACGCAGTCGCTGCGGGGTCGGCTGGATTTCATGGACGCGAAGCGGGCGTGCGACGCGGGGGAGATTGGCGAGCTGTTCATGGCGGAAGCGCACTACGTGCACGACCTGCGGCCGGTGTACCGAGCGACGCCCTGGCGGACGGCCATGCCGCAGGATCTGATCCTGGGCGGGGCGTGTCACCCAATTGACTTGCTGCGCTGGTTCATGGGCGACATTGACGAGGTGCACTGCGTGGGTCTGCGGAGCGGGGTGGCGCCGGAGTATCCGCAGGAGGACTGCTTTTTCATCAACGTGCGGTTTACGAGCGGGATGGTGGGCCGGGTGGCGAATTTGCTGGGGATGGTCCATCCGCACGGCGAACGGGCGAACGGCCTGACGGTGTACGGGACGAAGGGGACGATCCGGGACAACGTGAAGACGCTGGACGCCGAGGGGGACCTGCCGCAGCGGGCGTACGTGACGGAGCTGCCGCCGCATGGCGGTCACGCGGGCGAGATGATCGTGATGCTGCGTCACATGGCGGATTGCGTGCTGAACGGGACGAAGCCGTGGGTGGGGGTGCGCGAAGGGGCGCGGGTGGTTTCGACGGGGCTGGCAGCCTGGGAGTCGCTGCGGACGGGGCAGGCGGTGAAGGTCAGGAATGCGTTTTAGGGCGTTGGGGATGGGTATTGCGGCGTGTGGGGGTGTTGATTGGAAGGCTCTGACTCCAGTCCTTCTTAGCGGAGATGTCTGTGTAGCCGGGTGGATGGTTGCCCGGAAGACCCCTCACCGATGTCGGCCGAAGACGCCCGAATCTGCCTTTCCCCCCAGGAGAGGGTGAAGAACGGCGCGGCCTGTATTCGATTGCAGCCGAACGTGGTTGCTGGCGCGGAGACCACGAGCAGAAGACCCCTCACCGATTTCGGGCGAAGACGCCCGAATCTGCCTCTCCCCTTGGA
>JAPPFO010000009.1:0-7926 GCA_028875175.1 Chloroflexota bacterium
GTGGCAGACGGCGTGGGTGAAGGGGCATCCGGCTCGCCGCAGGCCGCCAGGGCGCCGGCGGCACCGGCCAGTGCCAGCAGGCGTCGGCGCGAGAGCAAATGCCCTTTCATCACCCGGCTCATCCGCCTTGAGCCTGGCCGCAAAGTCTACGCATGTGGCGCTTTTCCTTGTATCCGCGCGGCATGGATGGTATCAACGGAGTAAGCGACAACGCCGGGATCTACGACCCGGTCTGTGAGAACAACCGCGCGCCGGCGCTCCGCGCCAAAGGGAATCAACGTTCATGGGAACAAACAGATACGGAAATACCGCCGTCGGCACGATCGTCATCGTCATTGCCGCGGTCATCGTGCTGGGGCTGTTCAGCGTGAGGTTCGTGAACGTCGGTGAGGTCGGCGTGCTGCACACGTTTGGCGTGGTCGATCAAACGCCACGGCCCGAAGGCCTGTTGGTCAAGGCTCCGTGGGCCAGCCTGGAGACGCTGAGCGTGCGGACGCAGCAGCTCACCATGAGTTCGCGAGCGGAGGACGCCAGCCCAAGCGCGACGGATCAGACGGTGCGGACGCTGACCTCCGAGGGTCTGTCGGTTGGGTTGGACATCACGACGCTGTATCGGCTGAAGTTTGCGGATGCGCCCATGGTGTTTCAGCAGATTGGCCCCAATTACGTCGAGATTGTCGTCCGACCGGCAATCCGCGACGCGATCCGTGACGTGGTTGGCGAGTTCCAGGCCGAGGCGCTCTACACAACCGCACGCACCGAGGTTGCCGAGAAAATCGAGACGCAGCTGCAGAGCATCCTGTCGGAGCGAGGCGTTCTGGTAGAGAATGTGTTGCTCCGTGACGTGTCGCTGCCACAGCAGATCACCACGGCGATCGAGCGGAAGCTGGCGGCCGAGCAGGCGATTGAAGAGCGGGCATTCCGGGTTCAGGAAGCCGAGCAGGAGGCTCAGCGACGCGTCGAGGAAGCCACGGGTATCGCCGAGGCCAATAACCTGATCAACGAGTCACTGACGGCGGCTGTGCTCCAGGACAAGTACATTACGGCGCTGCGTGAGATCGATTCGGGCAGCGTGGTGTATGTCCCAACCAACCCGGACACCGGGTTGCCCGTGATCCTGGGGACGCCCGCGATCGGATCGGGCGGCGGCGGTTCACCGTAGGCGGCGGAGCGCAAGCAAGGTCTTGATGGCCTGACTGGCGCCACCACCGCCCGGTCGCCTCATCCGCCGGGTACGCCTCGCCAGGCAGTGCCCTGCGGCCGCGGCGAGGAGCGTCGGCATCGGCGTAGTGGCCGTTGGGGTAGGATGCGCCGCGCCCGGGTCGCGGGGCCTGCCGACGGGCGGTTAGCTCAGCTGGCAGAGCGCTACGTTTACACCGTAGAGGTCGCAGGTTCGAGCCCTGCACCGCCCACCCGGCCCGGTTTCGCGCAGGCCCCGGCGAGGTAGCTCAGTCGGTAGAGCAGTGGACTGAAAATCCATGTGTCGGCGGTTCGATTCCGCCCCTCGCCACCAGACGTCCCCGCCCACCCGCCGAAACGGCGGCCGGGCGAGACGGCAGATGTCTGCATGTCGATAGCACACTGTCGGGCTGTCGCGTCGCACACAGTGCGACTACAGCCGCGGACCGCCTGACCCGTGTTTCTGAATCCCGCGGAGCCGGTGTGGCCGGGACTACTCAAAGCCGCAGTCCTGCTCGTCCTAATGGTCGCCAGTGGCCTGCCCCTGTCGTGGTCGATCTTTGGCGCCCGGTCGCGGCATGTCTGGATCGGCTACGCACCAATCCTGGGCGTGGGTTTACACCTTTTCACGGCGAATCTGCTGTCGTGGTCGACCCCAGGCGCAGTGGGAAGCTGGCTGGGAATCGCCGCCGGTATCGGCCTGTCCGCGAGTACGGCATATTTCAGTCGACGGCGACTGGGCGTCCCAGGCCGACCGCCGTTCACCTGGTCGAGCGCGACGGTCGGTATCGCAATTTTGGCCGGTCTGCTGTACGTGGCGCTTGCCAACCGAACGCACGTGCTCTTTACGGACGAGGAGTGGCACCTGCCGCTGGCGGCCACGATCGCGGCGGGCGACTTTCCGCCAAACTCACCGTTTTCGCCGTCGTTCGGCGCCGCGTATCACTACGGCGCCGACTTGCTGGCCGCTTCATTAATGCACGTAGCCGGGATCGCTCCGTGGACGGCGTTCTTTCTGTTGACTCCCGTGGCGGCCGTGACTTTGGCGCTGACGGCAGCCACGGCTGCCCTGGACTTTGGCGCGCCGCGCCTGTTGGCGCTGGGACTCGGACTCGTGGCGGGCTTCGCGGACCCCGGCTTTATCGTCGGGCTGCCGACCTTGTTCGGAGACCTTGGCGCGGCTGACGGACCCGGAGACCTTCTGCGCGGATTCGGCGTTCCGAGTGGCGAGCCGCTGTTTCTGCGCATGGGGCCCGCGCTACTGAACACACCGCACTTCGCCCTCGGGATGACGCTGCTGCTGGTAATGGCCGCGTCCCTGCACGCCGGCAGCGGGCGATGGCAGCTGGCGTCGTTTAGCGTGGCCCTGGGGCTCTTGCCACTGGCCGAGACGGCAGCCTTCCTGATCGGGGCCGGGGCAACGGTTGTGTACTTCGCCGCGGCGGCCTGGCGCTGGTCGTGGCCGGAGCGACGGGGATTCGCCCTGGCGGCCGGCGCCGGCCTGGTGCTGGCCAGCCTGGGCGGCGGCGCCGTCACCGACGCGATTCTTCGGAACCCCGGCGGCGCCAGTACACAGATCGGACTCTATCCCGACGGCAGCATTTTCACGCTGGGGAGCCTTTCGCCGAACGGTGGCCTCAATCTTCAGATCGGACTGCTGGTTCTGGCGGTGGGATTGTCCTCGGCGGCAGTTGCATTGCGATCGAGTGGCCTCGGCTTTCTGGCGGCTTCCACCGTTGCCGGGCTGGGCGCTCGGCAATTGCTGAGCTTTGACGTCACCGGGGTGGATTCCCGGCTGGTCGGCATCCCACATGTCCTCGTCACGCTGGGCGTCATAGCCGGTCTCGGGACGTTCGCGAGTCGGGCGCGTTCGGCGGCGCATCGTCGCGTTGTGGCCGTCTCGATCCTGGCGCTAGTTGTTGTGCCGACAGCCGCGCCCCGGGCAATCAGCGGCCTGGAGATTGCCACTCAGGGCATCTACCTCGGCTATCCGAAGCAGCAAGATGCAATCGTCAGGTATGCGAACCAGACGAGATTTGCCGGGCTGCTGCGCAGTGAGTGGCGAGCCTTGGCGTGGATGCAGCGTGAGCTCCCCCAGGACGCGCGGATTCTTGCGGCGAATGCCCCGCTCGTTTCACTTGCCACCGGACGTGTCGCGCCGCAGTCCGGGGAGCGTCTCGCTCTCTTCAACCCGCTACCAACGCCCCTGCACCTTGATGCTCTGACGTTTTTGTCTCGAGTTGACCTGGAAGAGCTCAACGCCACGCATCTGTATGTGACGCCCGATCTGCTTGGGCGCATGTCCGATGAGGCTCACCGTGCGCTGGACGATGCAGCGCAGTTTCGCCTGCTGGCCAGCGAACTCAGCGCCGACGGTGAACCACTGCGGGTCTATGCGATCGAACCGGGGGCGGGGAGCGCGACCCCAAGCGCGGCGAGCTATCGGCAGTTGGCAGCGATTGGAGGCAACGCAGCATCAGTGGGCGTGGGAGGGTTCTTGACCTTTCCCCAGCGTCAGACCCTGCTTCTGACCTTTGCTCCTGGCCCGGCGATGATTGGCCCTGACACCTACCTGCCTCGGACAAATGTCCTCGCCACGTATCAGGCGCCCACCCCCCAACGCCGACCCGACCTATTGATCCTTCACCACACGCATGTCCCGCTTGCCGTCGGCAAGGGATTCGACGACGCGATCTGGCACGGGCAGGGGTTGCGCGCGTATTCCACGGTGGACCGTGCCTGGAGCCAGACCTGGCGGCCGCAGGAGCAACCGCGGCCTCCGCCAGACGCCATTGCAGCAGCCCACGGAGGCGCCGTCGCTGGATGCGAATTACGGGTACTCGGTGAACCCGGAGATTTGCTGAGGATTGGGGACACCGAGATGCGGCTGCGCGGCTCGCCGCAGCACGTCCAGATGGACTCCGGGACCTGCGGAACGCTGGAATTGGGGTGGGGGGGCGGCGAGGTGCCGCCGTATGTCCAGGTGCGGCCGGGCCCAGGAGAACACACTACGGCCGAGGAATCGCCGGCGGGACTGGCATTTGACGGAGGCGTGAGCGATGGGATTGGGGTTTTTCACGTGTGGTATCGGAACGCCGAAGTCCAGCCGATTCCGGGCGGGACCGAAGTCCGGCTTTACGCCGCCGGACCCGATGGCCTGATCGAGTCCCCGACGCCCACCCGGTCGGTGGCGCGCTGGCTGGGGCAAATCGAGCTGGCCAAGGCACGGTTTACCGACCGATTTGAATTCAACGCGCAGTCGCTCCGTCTCAACGGCGAGGCACCGATTGAGCAGACCGGAAACGTGGTCGATGGGAGATATGTCTTGGCGCTCAACATCGCGGAGGAATCCGGCGACGATCGCGGCTTGCACGTTCGGCGCGTAATCCCCGTGATGCAGGTGGCCATAGTTCACGGTCGTCCCACGTACGTCCCGCTGAGCGGCATCGTGGCCGTGGACTAGCGGTCGCGTCACGACCCGGCTACCGAGCGAGCGCACCCGAAATCTCGGGCGCGAGAAAGAGTCGCCGGCGTTCGTCCGAGTGAAGCCTTCAAATCAGCGCATCGAGGCTCGCGGCAACAGCGTCAGTCGTGCATTGGCCTGGATTGCGCCGACCGATAGTCATTCGCTGACATACGCTAGATTGCCTTTGCCGCGGGTCGTGAATTCGTTGACTCTAAGGCAGAGTCGCCGCCAATCCGAATGCGGACTCCCCAGTGGATCGTCTGAACATCGTCGTCATTTGTCTTGACACGTTTCGAGCCGACATCGTTGGGCCTGGCAAAAGACTGAGCAGTGCCGCGACTCCGGCGCTGGACTCGCTGGCCGCTGAGTCTGTGCGATTCAACCGCTGCTTTACCGAGCCTGGACAGACGATCCAGGTGCGCAACGGATGTTTCACGGGCCGGCGCGGATTCCCTTATGCGCACGGGTACTACGGCTGGCATGAGATTCCCGACGAGTACCCGACGATCGCCGAGATCCTGCTGGAGCAGGGCTACGCGACGGGCCTGATCGCCGACACGCCGCACTTGTTCAAACCCAACATGAACCAGCACCGGGGGTTCATGGCCTGGGAGCACATTCGCGGCGCCGGGGGCGACGGCTGGAGGACCGGCTCATGGGACCTGATTCGCGAGCTGTTCAAGGACTATTTCGGCGCGTACGAACCGGCCGTGCCGGAGGCCTCAGCCCAATCGCTGAGCGGTGAGAGCGCGTTTCTCCAGCACTTGCACAATATCCGCGGCCGGCGCGAGGAGGCCGACTGGCCGGGCGCGCAGGTCTTTACGTCGGCGCGCCGTTGGCTGCGCGACAATGCGCGAAACGCGCCGTTCTTCCTGTGGATCGACTGCTTTGAGCCACACGAGGTGTTCGACCCGCCGCTGGCCTACATCCGGCGCTACAACAGCACCTGGGATGGGCCGATCTATCAGCAGCCCAGGCACATCCTGCACCCGTCATTCTCGTCGGACATGCAGGGCGCGGACCTCGACGTGAGGTCGGCGGAATTCATCGATTACTACACGTCCTGCTACAAGGGCGAGGTGACGTTCACGGATGCGCAGATTGCGGGGCTGGTAGACGAATTGGGACGCCTGCGGCTGCTGGACGACACCGCCGTGATCTTCTTTACCGACCATGGAACCGAGCTGGCAGATCACACCGGCTGGGGAAAGCGCAATACCGAGCTGCACCCATTCAATACGCAGCAGAACCTGACGATTCGTCATCCCGATGCCCGCTACCGGGACCTGGACGTGGATGCCTGGGTTCAGAACTATGACCTTGGGCCGACCATCCTCGACCTTGCCGGCATGTCTGAAGCGCCCCCGACCATGAATGGCCAGAGCGTCTGGTCGCTGGCGACCGGGGAGCGAGAGTCCCTGCGTCCCTACGTGACGACGGCGTGGGCCGGGCGGGTGTCAGTTCGTGACGAGCGCTGGGTATATGCCACGGGCTGGGACTTTGACGATCCGAATCCCGAACTGTATGACCGGTCCGCGGACCCCGACGAACGACTCAACGTCCACGACGAGCATCCGGACATCGCGGGCGACCGGCGGTCGCGAATCGAAGAACTGCTGGGCACGCCCATTCCGCAGCCGTACAGCCAGGATCGTTTCGGTCCAGCGGTTGGCGGCCTGCGCAAGCCGCTCTACGCCACCTCGTACGCACCTGTCTTTTACGGTGCGCGTCAAAGCTGGGAGGCCCCCCGGTCCCTTCCAGGACAAAAGGCAGCGGGACCCGACCAGTCTCCAGGATGCTGACCGCCGCGTGCCTGGTGCCAGATTGCGTTGCCGGGTGACCGCAGCTGCTGGCGACGGACGTGCGTAGCCGTCAGGTTCGCCTTTTTCTTGAGCGGCTTGGCCATCGCTCGCCGGTTGGCCGCCCCCTCCCACTGACGGTGGGACTGAATGGGTGCCCCACGGTGCGAACGACGCCGAAGGATACTCAGGTCTACGCCACGGAGTCACGGCGCGACGCTGGAACTTCGTCGGCGGGTAGCCAACGCTCGCATCACGAGGTCTACGTTGGCAAGGACATGCGCGGCCTCCGCCCGGCGAGCCCAGGGCCGCGCAGGCTCCGAGCCGGCTATCCGCAGCAAGTCCCGTAGTGTTCCTGAATCCGGCCGAGCCCGTGTGGCCGGGGCTGCTCAAGGCCGCGCTCATTCTTGCGCTATTCGTTGTGAGCGGCGCTCCCCTGGCCTGGGCCGTCTTTGGCGGTCGCGGCACGGGCGTGTGGGTCGGGTACATGCCAGTCATGGGCATCGGGCTCAACCTGCTGGCAGCAAATCTGATCGCGTGGGTAGCTCCAGGCCCCCCGGGGAGCTGGCTGGCGATTGCCGCAGCAGGGCTGATGGCTTCGGTGATGGTCACTCGGACTTGGCGACCACGGGGACTCCCCGACTGGCCTCGCGCCACGTGGGCAGGGCTGACCGTGGGCACCATTCTGTCGGTCGGGCTGTTGTACGTGGCGCTTGCCAACCGCACGCACGTGCTGTTTACCGACGAGGAATGGCATTTGCCGCTGGCAGCCACGATGGCGAACGGTGCGTTTCCGCCGGTTTCGCCGTTTTCTCCCGAGTTCGGTGCGGCCTATCACTACGGCGCCGACTTGCTGGCCGCCTCGCTGATGAACCTATCCGGCATTGCTCCGTGGACAGCATTCTTCCTGTTGACGGCGGTGCTGGCCGTGGTCTTTCCGTTGACGGCGGCGACCGCCGCTCTCGACTTTGGCGCTTCCCGCCTCGCGGCCTTTGGCGCGGGCGTCGTCGCGGCGTTTGCCGAACCAAATTTCGCCATTGGTCTGCCAACGGTCGTTGGGGATTTGACGGCCGCGAACGGGCTGGGAAGCGTGCTGCAGCAGTTCGGAGTCCCCGGCGATGCGGCGCTCTTTCAGCGTATGGGGCCGACGCTTCTGAACTATCCGCATTTCGCCCTAGGTTTCGCACTCCTGGTCGTGATGGCTGCGGCGATACATGCTGGACGAAAGAGAAGACACCTGGCGACGCTTGCCGTAGCTCTGGCGCTGCTGCCGCTGGCCGAGACGGCCGCATTCATCATTGGAGCGGCCGCTACGGCGCTCTACTTCGTCGTGGGCTCCTGGTCGTGGGCATGGCGTGATCGTTGGGCCTTTCTGTCGGCAGCGGGCGCCGGGGCTCTCCTGGCCTGCCTCGGCGGAGGAGCGCTCACCGACACGCTGTTTCGCAATCCCGGGGGCGCGGGAACCCAGATCGGCCTGTACGC